>CAZKTE010000004.1:0-42194 GCA_964555625.1 uncultured Isosphaeraceae bacterium
CCTTGTCCAGATCCCCGCGACGATAGGCATCCAGCGCATCGCGGTTGTAGTTGGCCGTGACCTGCTCCCGGCTGAATGGGAGCAGCCCTGCCCGAGCACCCTCGCGAATCGCGTCGGTCATCGCCAGCGAGTCGCGGCCCGCTTCCCATAGACGCTCGTCGGAGATGATCGTCGGCGTCAGCAGGAAGATGATCTCGTCCTTGATCACCGTGTCGTCCTGCCCGCGGAACGCGGCCCCAAGCAGCGGTATCTCACCGAGAATCGGGACTTGGCGTCGCCCAATCGATGTGTGCTCTTGGAAGAGCCCGCCAAGGATCACGGTCTCGCCGTCCCGACAGCGGACGTTGGTCCTTACCTCGTGGGTAATCTCGTCGGGAATCTGCTGGCCACCGTCTTCGCGGAATTCCACTGACGAGAGACGGGGATAGAGCTCAAGGCGAATCATGTCATCAGGCGAGATGAACGGCCGCATCGCGAGCCGAACGCCCGTGTCGAGGAACTCCACCTTCTGCGTCGTGGTGTTCTGGTTCTGTGTCGTCGAGAGATAGGCGACCCGCTTGCCCACGAGCACCTCGGCCCTCTGCCGGTTGATGCAGGTGATGCGCGGTCGCGCAATGACCGTCGTATCAGTGACCTGGTCGAGCACCTTCAGGAAAGCGCCGACGTGATCGCGAATGACGCCGACCTTGAGCAGGCCGTCGGTAGCCTTGCTTGAGAGTCCGCCAGTCTCGGTCCGCCCGACGCTCGACGTGAAGGCTGAGGAGTCGTTCGTGCCCAGAGAGCCGTCAACAAGGTTCTCGGCCGCGGCGAGCGGGCCGCCGGTGATGCCGCCGATGTCGATGTTCGAGAGGGCGGAGAAGTCAACCCCGAATTCGTTCGCCTCCGTCACGGTTGTCGAGACGATCGTGGCCTCGACGACCACCTGTCGCGGCGCAGAGTCGAGGTCGCGCAGCAGGTCGGCGATCCGCTTGAGATGCTCCGGGTAGTCCGACACCACCAGCATCGGGCTCCATGCCCATGAGTCTGCGCCGCCATCGCTCCCCGAGGGCTCGTAGCCCGCCTCGACCGTTCCCTGGGCCACCGCCCTGCCATCGGCGCTCAGCAGCGGCTCGATGAAGGTCTTGGCATCGTCCGCGGGGATGTACTGGAGTTCGAAGACCGAGGTCTGGAGCGAACGGTCCGCAACTTGGATAGCTGCAAGTTCCTCTTGTGTGAGCACATAGATGAAGTTCCCTTCCTCCATCCAGCCGTACCCGTTGACCCGGAGAATCGCATCGAGCGCCTCATTGAACGTCACGTCGTAAAGGTTGGCTGAAACCGTTCCGGATACGCCCTTGCCGGCGATGATGTTGCGGTGTGATTGGACTGAGAGCATCTCCAACAGGCCAGAGAGTTCCGCATCCCGCACCACCAAGTCCACGGTGCCGAACTCACCCACGAGGACGACTTCGCTGCCCGGCGATGATGCAGCCCCCCCATCCTGCGCAGCACTTGGTGCCGCAATCAGCAGGAGGGGAAAGAGAAGGCAGAAATAGCGGGTAAGAGCCATGGGCTGTGCAAATAGCGCAGCCCACACCTTAGCGAGTAGGCACCGCCATCAGAAGTTCGTATCGGCTTCTTGGGGTCGTAAGGATGACTGAACGGGCCCTAACCTCCAACAACTGGAGGGATTCTGCCGATGGCACCTGCCCACCAATACGCACCACCGTGCCATTGATCATGGCTAGGCGCGCGTTGGGCATTACGGCGTTCAGGGTGAGGCCCACGAGGGGCGACACGGGGGCTGGTACCGCCCTTGGTGCCGCAGGTGGTGCAGCAGCAACGGACTTATCGGTCGATGCGGACGGGAAGTCCGCTTCGCTGACGGCGAAGGGGTTTCTCAGTGGGATCGAGGCGAGGGAGATGGTACTCGCCGTGCCATGGTTGTCGGATGCCGGCGCCTGGACCGGCGCCGTCACGACAACCGGCTCGGCCACCGCGGTCCGCGGTGGGCGAGCAATGACGATGATCCGCGCCCAGAGCAGCAGCGCAATCAGGCCCAGAACGCACAGGACGCTGAAGCGACCGCGATCTGCCCGCACGCGGGCGATGGTCTCAATGAACCGCTGCTTCCACTGCATGTCAGTTGCCCTCCTGCAAGGGATTAAACACGGCGTGAAGGCCGATGGCGGCCTCAAGGACCGGTGCCGTGGCACTGCCGTCGTCGTTGGGTCGCGTGATCCTCACCGACGACACGCGCAACAGTCGATCAAGCGCCTCGGCCTTGTGAATAACGGAGAAGACTGCGTCGAAGTCCCCCTCCAGGGTCACGGCGATGGGCAGAATGGCGAAGTCACCCTCCGACGGAGTGCCGCCGACGCCCGCGGTAAAGCCCTGATCAATGACGCGAATCCCATCCACCTGGAGGGACAATGCCTGCACGACCTGCGCCGTTTCGGCACTCTTGGGAACCCGCTTGAATGACGTGCGGACTTCCGCCTGCATCGCCTCGTATTCGTCTCGCATGCCGCGAACCTCGGCCTGGCGTCGCTCGAGTCGTTCAACACGAACCTCGAGATCCGCGGCCTCCAATGCGGCCTGGTGTCCGCCTCGCCACGCCGGAATGGCGATGCACGTGACGATCAGGATCGACATCATCGCGACCAGCATGAGTAGCCAGCGTTCTCGGGTGGCAGTCATGGGCGGGCCTTCCCTTCTTCGGTCGCCGCGATCTTCCAGGCCCCGTCCAGATTCACATGGAACCCGATGCGGAACCCGCGGGCCGTTGCCGCGCGCACGCTGCGTGATCTGCTGAAGTCCATGGTCACGCCGGTGAACGGTTCTCGCTTCGCGAGGCGCTCGACCAACTCGGTCACCTCGACGTCACTGCGCGCAAACCCCTCCAGTCGCGCATCGATTCGTCGCGTTCCGTCGTCTTCGACCAGTTCCAGTCGCAGCTCTTCAACCGTCACCGATGGGGGCAGTACTCCGGCAATCGTCGCAAGGAGATCGCCCATGGGCAGCGGGAGTTCCTCGCGGCGGTAGGAGTCCACGAACCGCTCGAGCCTGATCTTCGCCAGTTCCAGCCGCGTGGCGCGGGTTTCGACTGCCCTGGCGCCATCTGCTCGCACCTGGGCGGCAATCAGTCGGCTCTGGGACGAAGTCGAGGAGAGTCGTGCATGGGTTGCCAGAGCAACGGCGGCGCCAAGGGCCACGATGGCGGCAATTGCCACTCGGCTTGAGCGGGCCTGGCTCAGCGATCGCTCGCGGTATCGGGTCGGAAGCAGGTTCATGCGGCCACCCCAGCGGCACCGGCACGTTGCCCGTGCGCCTCAAGGCATCGCTCGAGGCTCGCGCCCAGCGCCGCCTGCCAGCCAGGCGCCGTTGCATGATCGGCGGCCGCCTCAAGCCAGGGCAGCTGAGAATCACGCGCAACCTCGATGTTGCACGCTGTGGCGATCGACTGCGCCAGGTGCCGGTTCCACCCGAAGCTGCCGGTGATGATCAGGGATGTGGGGGCCGGACCGCGGCTGGTCACACCGTAATGGCGAAGACAGGCAACCACATCGGCGACAATCGCATCGTGCACCGGTCGCGTGGCGCTCCGTACAGCCTGCTCGATGTCGGCATCGGCGCCGTCTTCCTCGCCCGCGAATCGTTCCACGATGGACATTGCTCGCTGGTCATCAACGCCGAGCCCCGCGCACACGGCGTCGAGGATCGCGTCACCGCGATGGGCAAGGTGCCGGCAGAATACAACCTGGTCGCCACAGAGCACGAGCATCGACGAGCTACACCCACCTATGTCGAGCACGGCCCGCACGTCTTCGCGATCGGCGCAGCGACGGTGTCGCATGCTCATGAGTCGAGCAACGGCAAACGCCTGTGGCTCCATGGTGGTGGGCCGCAGTCCAGCTGCGTAGAGTGGCTCGAGAATCGACTCGGTGAGATTGCGTTCGACGGCGACGGCGAACACGTCCCCGCCCTCCCCAAGTCGCGTGGCCGAGGTATCGAGCAGGTCGCGATCAAGACCCAGCCTCTCGGCCAGCTCCCAGGACGCGGCCTCGAGCATCTCCGCGTCACTCATCGCCGGGATTCGCACCACGTGCTGGTGCGTCATGCCTGCCGGGATCGCGATCGAGCAGGCAGTGCCGGAGAACCCCGCCTTCGCGATGGCATTGCGCCACTGCGACGAGGCAATGTCGCGCGGACCACCTTCGATGCGACACGTGCCGCCTACGCGGAGGTCGCCGCGGTTCCAGGTGGCCTGTCCGAGCGTCGCACCGCCATCTGCAAACGCGATGCCGATGGACCCCCGCGGAGATTGTGGCAGGGAGAACCTCATGCAGCCTTTCCGGCGAGGGTGCATGTGGACTCGATGATTCGTATTGGGAGCTGCTGCATGGTCATGGCAGGAAACCTTGGTACCGGGCGCTGCATCGACGCAATCGCGGGGCTTGGCAAGTGAAAGTCCCCGGGTTTGCCAGGGTCGGGCCCTTCAGGTCCGGTAGTTCTCGGACCTTCCCTGCGCGCGAGGATCGGGCACGTGGCCTCCGCCACGTGCCCGAGTCGCTGGCTGCATGGGAGAAGCAGGGATCGTTACTCGGCGAACTCGCCCCCGTCTGCGTCCACGGCATACAGGCCGTAGGTGCCGTTTCCCTTGTCGCGCCAGAGCCATCCACCGTTTGCGATTGCATCAACGTCGACGGTGCTGGACCCTGCCAGGGGATTGGAGGGGGCGGTCATGATGTAGTCGTTGTCGATCATCTGGGTCCAACCGTTGGCCCCGAAGTCGGGCTCGCTGCCCTGCTGGGCCTTGTAGAGCTCGACTTGACTTCGCAGCGTTTGCAATTGGCTGCGAACCGTGGCGTCATTGGCATCATCGGCGGCGCCGGTGAACTGTGGGACGACCACTGCGGCGAGAATGCCGAGGATCACGACGACGATCAGGATTTCCACGAGGGTGAACGCGCGACGCGCGCTCTTGGTGACGTACTTCATGCTTCGGCTCCCGTTGGTGGCAGCGTGGCCACCAGTTGCCAGTCGATGTGCTGGGCACCACGTAATGCCCCGCGTCCAATGCCCAGTGCCATCCTGGCGGCGGGCAGCCGGTGACGCATCACCGACACTCATGCCATCGGCGAAGGGCCGGCTCGCCTGCAGCCCTTGGCGTTGGACATCGTCTTGTAGGCGCCGCCCATTCGGCACACCTTGCCTCTCTTGCCAGCGCGGTACACTCCCGCCCCCTCGCCGAGAGATCCATGCTTCGAACACGCCCCTTCTGCGCAGTACACCCGGAGGCCGGGTACGCATCGAGCGTCTCGAGCGTGCCTTATGACGTGGTTGATCGCGCAGAAGCCGTTGGCTTGGCCGAGGGAAACGACGCCTCCTTCCTGCATGTCCTGAGGCCTGAGATCGGCCTCCCGAGCGATACCAGCCCCTACGACGACGTGGTGTACAAGGCGGCCGTCACCAACTACCGGCGACTGCGCAGCGAGGGTCTCCTGGTCCGTGACGACAGACCCTGCCTCTACCTCTACCGCCAGGTCATGGGCGATCACCAGCAAGTGGGAGTCGTCGCCTGTTGCCACGTGGAGGACTACGAGCAGGGCGTCATTCGCCGCCACGAGAAGACTCGACCCGACAAGGAGGACGACCGCACCCGGCACGTCCTAGAGACCAACATCAACGCAGGCCCGGTCTTTCTCGCCCATCGAGACAACAACGCGATCGCGGCCGTGGTTTCCAACGAGACCACTGCTCGCCCGCTCTTTCACTTCGTCGCCGACGATGGAGTGACGCATACGGGGTGGCGAGTAATGGACCAGAACGCGCTGCAATCAGCACTGGATGGACTCGACGTGGCATACGTAGCCGATGGGCATCACCGCAGCGCCAGCGCCGCCCGCGCCGCCCGCGAGCGGGCCAAGTCCAATCCGGACCACGTCGGCGGCGAGGAATACAACTGGTTCTTGGCGGTGCTGTTTCCAGCCTCCCAACTTCGCATCGAGGCCTACAACCGCGTGGTCGCCGACTTGGCGGGCAAGACTCCCGCGCAGGTGCTTGAGGAGGTGGGCAGCGTGGGATCCGTCACGACCACGGACGACCCGGTCCCTTCGGCGCCAGGTTCATTCTGCTTCTACCTCGACGGCGCGTGGTACCGCCTGGACCTCGATGCGGCAGCGATCAACAGCGACGATCCGATCGCGTCGCTGGATGTGGACCTGCTGCAGGAGCGGGTCCTCGGGCCGATCTTGGACGTCGGTGATCCGCGCGTGGATGAGCGCATCGGGTTCGTCGGTGGCGTGCGAGGCACTGACGAACTGGCCCGCCGTGTTGATGAGGGTCGAGCAACGATCGCCTTCTCACTTCATCCCACCACGATCGAGCAGTTGATGGATGTATCTGATGACGGGCTGGTCATGCCGCCCAAGTCCACCTGGTTCGAGCCGAAGCTCCGCAGCGGACTATTCGTGCACGAGCTCGACTGAGCACCGCCTCAGCCGTTCCACTCCCGGATGAACTGCGCCAACTGCTTGCAGCCCTCTTCAGGAAAGGCGTTGTAGATTGACGCCCGAAGTCCGCCTACCGAGCGGTGTCCCTTGAGCCCGGACATGCCCGCATCCGCAGCCGCCGACAGGAAGGTCTCATCCGTTTGCGCATCGCTGGTTCGGAAGGTGATGTTCATGTTCGAGCGCGACCCTTCCCGGGCCACCAACGAGAATGCGTCTGATCGCTCATTCAGGGCGTCATAGACATGTGCGGCCTTCGCCTCGTTGTGCTCGGCCATGGCGGCCAGCCCCCCGCGGTCCTTGATCCACTTGAAGACCTGCCCCATCAGGTAGATGCCGAATGTGGGGGGCGTGTTGAGCCGAGACCCCTTCTCGGCAATCGCCGGATAGGACAACAGCGGCGGAAGTCCCTCACGGCAGCGTGCGAGGAGATCCTTGCAGATCACCGCGAGCACGGTCCCGGCCGGCCCCAGATTCTTCTGGGCGCCCGCGTAGGTCATGCCGTGTGCCGACCAGTCGATGGGTCGAGAGAACATGTCACTGCTCATGTCGCAGATCACTGGGGCACCGGATGCCGGCGGCGCGGCGAACTGGGTGCCGCAGATGGTGTTGTTCGAGCAGTAGTGCAGGTAGGCTGGGCTGTCGCTTGCGTCGATCTCATCGTCCAGAGGACAGTGGTCGTAGCCACGCTGCGATCCGTCAAATGCCAAGTGCACCTCGCCCTCGAGCCTCGCGGACTTGATCGCCTTCGTTGCCCAGGTACCGGTGTCGATGTAGTCGGCGACGCCACCATCCGGAAGGAGGTTCATCGGCACCATCGTGAACTGCAACGACGCGCCGCCCTGGAGGAACAGCACCTCGAACTCATCGCCGATGCCCCCGACCTCCCTGCAGTCGGCGATCGCCTCGTCGATCACCCGGTCGAAGACCGGGCCGCGGTGGCTGTGTTCGCAGATGCCGATGCCGCTGCCGGCGATGTTCCAGAGATCCTCGCGTGCCTGCATGAGCACCGGCTCAGGCAGGGTTGCAGGACCAGCGGAGAAGTTGAGGACGCGATCAGTTGCTGTCGTGGACATGTGCGTCAATCCGGGAGTGCCTGGGGTGTGATTGCAGTGGCCGCCTGTGTCATGAGCCCCCCATCGTACCAGTCACCCAAACCGGTCGACCAGTCCCTCCGCTGCAGTAGTGAGGAGTTCCACCACGACATCGAATCCGGTCTCGCCTCCGTAGTAGGGATCCGGCACCTCCGACACACCGGCCACGCCCGCGTACTCAAGGAGCAGGTGAGTCGCGTCGGGCCTGGCCCCCATCGCCAGAAGATCGCCATGGTTCTCCTTGTCGGCGCAGAGGACAAGATCGAATCGCTCAAAGTCCTTCACCGTCACCTGGCGGGCCACGCCCTCGATCTCCACGCCTGCGCGGCGGCCCGCCTCACGCATCCGGGCATCGGGCTCCTGGCCCACGTGCCAACCACCGGTACCGGCTGAGTCGACCTCGAATCGGTCTGCATGGCCGCGGCGCTCTGCAACTGATCGGAAGAGACACTCCGCCGTCGGACTGCGGCAGATGTTCCCCATGCAGATGAAGAGGATGGACGTTGTGGTCATGGCGCTTCAGACAAGGGGGCGGCGGGCCGATCGTACCGCGACCAGACCAATGACACCGAAGAGGGAGGCGGCGATGGCATACACGATCCATGCTCGCACGTCGGCGTGGATTCGCAGCGCCGCCACGGAGACGCCCAGAACCGCAAATGCGAAGGCCATGGTCCAGAGCAACACCACCGTGGCCTTAACTGAGCCGGTCTTGCGATGAAGCATGTGGTGGATGTGATTCTTGTCCGGCGCGGACATGGGAAGTCCCGCCATCTTCCGGCGCACAATCGCCAAGGCCGTGTCAATGATCGGCACCGCGAACACGATCAGGCCCGCCACCACGAAGTGAGTCCGGCCCGCTTCGCCAAGCAGCAGGATCATCACGACGCAGAGGTATCCCACGAGCAGGCTTCCTGCATCCCCGAGGAATATCGAGGCTGGGTTGAAGTTGTAGACAAGGAATCCAAGCATGGCCCCGATCACCGCCAGCGCAAGGGAAACCCGTGCTCCTGCCAGCGTGACCCCCCCGAGTCCCTCCACATCCAGCAGGTCCTGTGGGAGCGTTGCTCGCATGTTGGCGATCTGGTCGGGCGTCAGGTCGGCGGCGAGCATGAGGCTGATCGCCAGAAGTCCTATCGCGGCAATTGCAGCAACCCCCGAGAGCAGACCATCGAGCCCGTCGATCAGGTTGGTTGCGTTGCATCCGCCGAGGACGAAGATCGCAATCAAGACGGTCCCGGCCCAGTAGATGATCCACTTGCCGGTGATGACCAAGTCCAGGCCCGGGATGATGAACTCGTGGTAGGGCTTGAGGCCGAACGCCCCGTCCAGAAACCCCTTCGCCGCGCCGGTACCCACCTCCGCATAGGCCAGCGCCGCAGCTGCCACCAACTGGCCGGCAATCTTGAGGCGCGGATCCCACCCCCGTGCGTCATCTGCCAATCCAGTCAGCGCGATCGCCAGGGCACCGACAACAATGGCTACGGGGATCGGGCGAAAGTCCGCCGGCCCGTCCGCCGAAATCACCCAACTCACCGCGATGCCCGCAAGCACCGCCAACAGGACGGCCATTCCGCCGAGGTAAGCAGTCGGCTTCTGGTGGATCTTGCGCGCAGTGTCGGGCCGATCCACGATGCCAAGGCGATGCGCGACCACACGGGCGATGGGCGTTGCGGCCAGCGCGACCATGAACGCGATCACAAGCACCGGCAGGTTGGCCGAGAGCAGATCCCACCATCTGAATTCGCCCGGGATCAGCATGGCTGGTCCTCGCGGGCCGCAGTCGCCAGATCGCCGATCGTCTGGGCAAGTGGTCGCCGATGGACGTCGCCGACCATGGCGCGCAGCCGCTCCAGATCTGGGCGACGGTCCTGAAGGTCCTCGAACCCCTCGCCGTAGACCTCCTCGTGGGACACATGTTCGATCGACGAGCCGCTCTCGGTCGTCTTGATCACAAGCATCGCCAGTTCGTTCATCGAGATAGCCTCGTCATGGCCAACGTTGACGACGCTGCCGGCACTCCTTGGCGACGACAGGAGGTCGATGAGCATTGGCACGACGTCTCGCACGTCGCAGAAGCAGCGAGTCTGTGACCCGTCCCCGTGCACGACCAGCGGCTTGTCAGCCAACGCTGCGGCCACGAATCGCGGCAGCACCATGCCCCAGCGACCGCGCTGGCGCGGCCCGACCGTGTTGAACAGTCTCGCAATGCACACTGGAAGTTTGCGGCTGCGATGCCAGGCAAGCGCCAGGTGCTCGTCGACCGCCTTCGAGCACCCGTATGACCAGCGGCTGGAAGTGGTCGGCCCGAGGAGCAGATCGCCGTCCTCCCGCAGCGGCAGGTGCGGCGACTTGCCGTACACCTCGCTCGTGGAGGCGATCAAGAGACGGGGCGCCCCAAGACGCTCGGCGCCGGAGAGTACGGCCGCTGTCTCCATCACGTTGCGCTCAATGACGCCGATCGGGTCGTCCACCACCAGCTGCACGCCCACGGCCGCCGCCAAATGGTAGATCTCATCGAACGTGCCATCGATGGCGTCCAGCGCATCGGATACACGTGCCTCGTGTATCTCGATGGACTCCTTGCACGCGGCGAGGTTCTCGACTCGGCCCGTCGACAGGTCGTCGATGACGACGACCTCGTCGCCGCGCGCCAACAGCGCCTCCACCAGATGCGACCCGATGAATCCAGCCCCGCCGGTCACGAGCGTGCGCCGGTCCGCTGTCATGCCGATCCTCTCCCTCCGCAGTGCGCCCGGCCCCTAGGCCGCGTCGCTCTCGCCGTAACTTGCCATGGCCTTGTAGTTCTTTCGGAAGTAGCCGCCGACGGTGCCGCGGGCGAGGTTCAGCGTCTCGCCGAGGACGGTCCCACGGCTCTCGCCGAGTTCTCTCAGGACGCGGGCTATTAGGCCACGCTCATCCCGGTCGCTGCGGATCACCAGAGAAATGGCGTCCACGTGGTTGGCGAGCACCAAGGCATCTCCGGCGACGATGGAGGGAGGCGCGTCCACAAGCACTACGTCGTAGCGATCACGCAACTGTGCCAGCAGGCTCTTCATCTGATCGCTGTCGAGACGATCGAAGATTCGATTGCCCGGCGTACCCGAAGACACTACGTCCACATCGCACGTCGCCTTCTGAACTGCCTCGTCAATTCCCACGCTCCCAGTCAACAGATCACCAACGCCCTGAGATCCATCATCGAGATCGAAGACCGTCGCAAGGTGCGGTCGTCGGAAGTTGCAGTCGATCGCGCAGACCTTGCGGCCAGCCAGGGCGGCCGACGCCGCAAAGTTCGAGATGACCGTCGTCGTACCACCCTCGGGCGCGGCGGAAAGCAGCAGCAGGGTCTGGTGCGCGGCGGTGTCCATCGACCGGCTGACCGACATCCACGCCTGGCGGCAGGACTCGGCGAAGACGCCCGTGCCTCCATGCAGGACGGCGAGTTCCGCCGACTCGATCTCAAGCGGATCCTCCGAGATGTCCGGGAGCACGCCGACGACACGTGCCCCAGGCACGATCATGACATCGCTGGCACTTCGAATCTTCTGATCGGTCATTTCTCGCAGGAAGACGAGGCCGACGAATGCAGCAGCGAAGAGCACACTGCCGGCGGGAATCATGACTTCCCACCTCGGGAAAGACAACTGCCGCGGCTCGATTGGAAATGCAGCCGGCCGAACCCGGCTCGCATCCGCTCGCAACTGCATGAGTCGAACACTCGTCTGTAACTGGGTGTTTTCGTCACGCTGGGCCTCGAGTTGCTTGCGAGTCGATTCCATGTGCTCGAACTGGGACTGGTCTGCGGCGAGTTCACGAAGTTCGCCGTCCTTGACCTCGATGGCGGACTCGACCTCGTCGATCACGAGGACCATCTGGTCGCGACTGTCCGCGTACTCCCTGAGCTTGGCATCCAGGTTTCGACGAGTGATGTTCTGCAGGGTCGAGTCGATCTGGTCCTCCGTAGCACGCACCGCAATCTCTGCATCAATGACCTGGGGATGGGTCCCCGAGAGTCGCTCTCGTATCGCCCGCAGGTTCGCCTCGAGGATCTCGAGCGTCTGCATCTGGCGAATGACGATCGGATCGCGCTCCGCCTCGAGACGATCCTCCATGGAGGCCTCCATGGTGCCCTCGAGCTTGGCCGCCGTCTGCAGGTAGGCCGTGTTGGTCGCAGTCAAATCGGCGCGGGTCGTCGTGAGCCTCTCGGTCAGCCGCTGCGTCTCGTACATCGCTGCGGAGAATCGGGTGTCGTCAAGTGTCGTGATCCCCTTGGCGCGGATGAAGGCCTGCAGTTCGTCGTTGAGATCCTGCAGCGAGAGGCGAATCCGCTGTCCCTCGTCCTCGAATGCACCGGAGTTGTTGCGGTATACGGCGGTGTCTAGTTCCTCGACTTGGGCAAGGTAGGCGTCTCCGACTGCCCTCAGCAGGATTGGCACGTCGGCTGCACGGTGCGCAGACCACCGAATGCCGTAGAGGTTGGTGCCACGAATCACGGGCGTGCGGATCTCCTCCTCGAGATCGTCCACGGCCAGGTCATAGTCCGGCAAGCCGGTGGCAGGGTCGTTGAACTGCTTGATCCAGTCCGTCTCTCGCATGTTGCGATCCTCGACGGCCTTCTGCAGGATCGAGCGGTCCCTGATGAGCACCGTCTGGGTCGCAGCGATGCGAGCCACCATCTTGTCGTTTGACATGTCTACCGTGCCGATGTCGGTGGCCTCCCCGAGTCCCGGCCGCACCTCGAAGAGGTACTCACCTGTGTAGAGCGGGTAGACCCGGGCAAAGAGGAAGAATGCCCCCGTTCCGATCATTGCCCCGACCACTGCCCAGACGGGGATGCCCTTCCAATGGCGCCGCAGCACCCGCATGGGGTCGATCGCCCTGCCCTTGGGCATGGGTCGGCCAGGTGCTGACTTTCCTCGTTGTGGGGGAGTCATGGGGGGTCCTCGCTTGCGCGCAGGTCAACTGCCTGCGGAAGCCTGCGCCTTGCGAATATCGTCTTCCAGCCGCTGAATCCTGTTCCGGGAATGGGAATCGTCGGCAAGTTCCTCGGCAATCCTCAGCTGACCGAGCGCCTGCTCCATGAGCTCTCGATCCTTAAGTACCTGTGCCAAATGAATATGCGCGCTTGCGGTGGGTGATCGCTTCACCGACTGGTTCAGGAACTCCTCGCCCTTGGCTTGACGGCCCGCCTGGTAGTAGGACCAGCCCAGTGCATCGAGTACCTGTGGGGACCGCGGACGCTGGCTGCGGGCCCGCTCGGCGATCGGAATCGCCCGCTGGGCGTCCCCAAGTGGTCCTGCATAGAGCAGGGCCAAGCGGGCGAGCGCCGCGGCATTGGTGGGATCGATCTGAACTAGGAACTGCAGGGTGTCGGCCGCCTCCTCGCTGCGGCCGAGGCGCTCGTAGAGTGTCGCCACCGTGTCGACGATGGATGGATGTCGCGGCATCTGCCGCGCAGCAGCCAGGGCAATGGGCAATCCCTCGTCAGGTCGATTCAGGTAGACACCGACCACGTATGCCAGGTTGTTTTGGACCAGGGCATCCTCGGGCACCTCGTCGACCAGCTGGGTGAAGACCACTGCCGCCTCGTCGAAGCGGTCAGCCTCGACGAGGTAGGCCCCGCGGCTCAAGAGCAGTCCATGCCGATCGTTGTCATCAACCTCCATCTCCATCGCTTCGTCAATGAGCGCGATGGCGTGATCGACATGCTCCTCGCCGAACGTCTTCCAGTAGAGCGCAAGCCCAGCCAGATCCTGTACGTCCAGACCAGCGCCGGCCGTCTCACGGGCGAGTGCCTCGCCCGCTTCAGCATTCTCGCTGAAGATGACCTGCAGGTCCGCGTACCAGTCCATCATCGAACCGCGGCTGATCCAGCCGCGGTCAATTGCCTCGCGGTAGCGACTGTAGGCAGCATCCAACTTCGTGCGTGCCTGGCGTTCAAGGCCGATGCCGTGCAGGGCCTTGGCGGCGATCAACTCCGAGACGGGGTGCAACTGCGTAATGCGGCCCGTCACGGCTTTGAGTACCGCCCGATAGGGCCATGGGTCCAGTGTCCGCGTGGTCTCGTCGAGCTTGGCCAACACGCGCACGCTCGGGTCGAGTCGAAGCGCGTCGAGATAGGCGTTCGTAGCCGATGACCGGTCGTCCGATGCGCGGCGGTGCAAATCGCCGAGTCGTTCGTGCCAGGTCGCAACTGTCGGCTCGAAGGAGATGCCCTCCCGAACAACGGCGATTGCACGATCCTCGTCCCCCGAGTGGATGTGCGCATCCACCAGTCGCTGCCGCATGGCAGCCGACCCGGGCGAGGACACGAGGAATGTCGCCATCTCATCGATGGCCCGTCGAAGCTGGCCGTCGGCCTGAAGCACATCGGCTCGCACCACTGCCAACTGTTCGGAGTCCTGATTCCCGACCATCCCGTCCTCGATGGTCTGTAGCGCATCCGCCAGCATGGCACGATCCTGCGTGACCTCGTACTCATTGAGCAGGCTCCTGGCCAGCAACATGTACGGCACGAAATTCGCCGGGTCCGCCTCCATGGCCTCCTTGAGCGATGCGCGGTATCGCACCAGTTCGTCTTGGGCCTGACTCTGGAGCCCTTGTGCCATCAGGGCCTCCGTGCGGCCACGAGCAACCAGTGCACGCAGCATGGCACGGCTGTATTCCACATTGGTGCCCGGAAGCGTGTCGATGGCGGCCTGCGCCTCGTCATAGCGTCCTGCCCGGGCCAAGGCCTCGGCCCATCGGGCGTGAGTGGCTGGATCATCGCTTGCCTTGGCAGCCGCCCCCAGCGGCTCGATGGCCTTGTCCGACTGCCCCAGCCGGAAGTAGAGCGTCCCGATCGCAGCATCGATCTCTCGCATCTCACTTTGACTGCTGACGGCGGCCTGGAGCAGCGACAGCGCCTGCTGAGAGCGCTGCGCCCGAAAGAGGAATCCGGAGCAGGTGATCACGGACTCCGGGTATGCCGGAGCACCACGAATCTGCTCAAGGTACGCGTCGAGCACCTCCGATGCCCCGTCGAGATCTCCCCGATCTCGTTCCACCGAAGCACGCAGAATGGCCGTCTCGAGGTCCGGGTCACCATCAATGGCTGAGGCATCGAGGATCTGATCTATGACAGTGTCCCAGCCGTCACGCGCCTCGGCTACGGCTGTCTCCTGCTCCGCCGGCGTCATCCTGGCCCACTCGCGCGGGGAGAAGACCTCCTTCCCGGTCGTATCCAGAACCATCGATCGATCCGGCTCGGTCGTGACCAGAAGGAAGGCCAGCTTGAGCGCGTTGTCGCGATCCTCGGGACGAATCGTGTACCGGACGAGTCGCCGCATGAGCACCGTCGAGCGATCGCCGTGCAGCATCTCCATCTCTAGCCAGGCCTCGGTCACCAGAGAGTCCGTCGCAAACTCGTCCTTGGCGACGCGGAGGATCCGGAGTTGTCTCTGAGGATCCTCTCCGGCAATGCGCATGGCACGGATGTAGTAGCGAACGTTCTCGATGTTGGTCGGCGAGAGGCGGTAGGCCTCGGCATAGGCCGCGAGCATCTGGTCGTAGTCGCCAAGTTGCTCCTGCACCCGACCCAGCAGCCTCCAGCCGGTGGAGTCGAATGGAACGCGGTCCGTAATGGCCTTCGCCGACAGATTCGCGCGATCCAGCAGTCGTGTGCTCTCTGCATCGTCGCCAGCATCGCGAGCTCGCTGGGCCCTGGCCAGATCGAGCAGCGCGTGCGCTGTCTTCCCGCCGGCCATGTCCGGGTTCTCCCGCTCAATCTCCGGCAGCATCGCCTCTGCGGCATCAAAGTCACCACTGGACACCGCCTCCTCGAAGCGCAGGATCAAGGCTGTAGTGGTGGAGGTATCGCCGTCGTCCAGCATTGCGCGGAATCGAGCGGACGCCTCGGCGGCGTCCTCGGCGCGCTGCCGCATCGCCGCCGCCTGCTCGTCACGGCCAACGCGCTCTAGTCGCAGTGCATCCTGCTGGAGCTTGTTGGCCATCCGGTGCAGCATCATGGTCAGCGTGGATGCCTGCTCCTCCTCATCGACGTAGGCGCGAACATAGGTGATCATCGCGTCGATCTCGTTGTCGGACGAGGCGACCGCCTTCAACTCCCGAAGCCGCTGGTTCTGCGGATCGATCTCGATCGCTGCGTCGATCCAGCGGCTGGCCTCGTCACGATCACCGACCTGCAGGCTGAGACTGGCCATGCCCATGAGCAGACGCAAGTTGGGCTCCTCCTGCTCGTCGATCGCAGACTGGATGATCTCCTTGGCACGATCCGGGTCGTCCAGGGAGAGTGCCCGCTCCGCAAGCAGCAGTACCTGCGACACCGGGCTCATGAGGATCGCCGTGGGACCTTCCGACACGCGCGCCAGCGAGTCCAGCAGGGAGATGACATCCGGGTTACTCGTACGGACCGACTCGGGCAAGGTCGCGAGCGTCGCGGTAGCGTCGTCGAACCGGGACATTGAGAATTCGATTCGAGCCTTCAGAATGTAATTGAGCAGTGACCCCGGTTCCAGGCGCACGGCCATCGCCAGCCGATCCCGCGCCAGCCCCGTGGCGCCGCTGGCAACCAGACACCGTGCGGCCATGCGCTGGACGGTTGCCGGTGCTGTCGGGACCTTCTCAATCAGTTTCTCGAAGTAGGTGGCCCCAAGTGCCCAGTCCTCCCGCAGCATCGCGGCCCGCCCGTCACACTCGAGAATGAACATGTGTTCCTCGTCCCCGCTGACCAGATCCAGCAGCACGGCTCGCCGGGCGGCGAGTTCTGAATAGTCCCCGTCGACGAGCTTTCGGTCCATCTGGCGAAGTCGTGCATGCTCGACCACGAAGAGCAACTTCGCGGAAAGCGGCCGCAATTGGTACTGCTCGATGGCTGCAATACCGACCGTGAACTGCGGCGAATCAACTACGGCTTGTGCCTCGGCATCTGACTCATCAAGCAGTCCTTCGTCCTCAAGCAGCTCGGCAAGCACAAACCTATGCCCAAGGTCGCTCGGGTTGGCCGCCAAGTGCGTTCGCAGCACCTCGATGGCTCGCTCGGTGCCCGTGCCCCTGGAGCGGACCAGCAACGAGACCATCTCACGAGTCCGAAGCGAGTCCCGGGTCGGGTCGTAGGCCTCCAGCATACTGACAACGGCGCCCTGGACGCGATCCTCGCCTCGGTCGAACTCCGCCTGCTCCACCGAGCCGGGCCGAAAAAGCACCTCGCGGTGGAGCCTGATCACGGCCAGCACGGCCTCTGTCAGATTGGTAATGGAGACCTCGAGCCCCCCACGGGACGCTTCCACTGCGCGTGTCATTGTGCGCTGGGCCAGATGGCGGTTCTTCTGTGCCTGGTGCGTACGCCCCTCGTTGTCCAAACGGTAGTACACCGCCATGCGACCATGCGCCAGCGTTGCCCATGCCAGGTCGCTGCCGGGGTCGAACTCGAGTACCCGCACCAGATCCACCTCACCGGGGAATTGAATGTTCCCATCGTCGTCGAAGGTCTCCGTCAACTTGGAGTCCTCGGTACGGAGCGTCGCCAGCCCGCGGTAGAGCAGCCCTTCGTACCAGCGCGGATCACTCTCGGGAACCCGATTCACCATGGTGTCCGCAGCGCCGCGCAGCCGCTCCCAGTACCCGTCAAGCCCGGTGACCCGCGAGGCCGCATAGAGCGCCTCGATCATCTGCATGTGCGCAGCAGCGCTGGTGGGGTTGTAGCGGGCCTCGTGGCGCAACGTCATGAGGTACTCGTCGAAGTACGCCATCGCTTCATCCGGCGTAACCGGGACAACCTGCAGGAGTGCCTCTCGCAGCTTCACCAGATGCTGGAGGTTCGCTGGCTCCTTGCGCACCGCGCGGCCGTACTGCTTGCGCGCCTCATTGGGCCGGCCTTCTGCCAGCAGGGCATCACCCTGGCTGATATTCCTCGATGCGGACCTGTAGGCCGTGTAGAACCACGCCATGCCGAGCCCACCAACCACCACCGAGATGGACAGGACGGTGATCACAAGTACCTTCTTGTTCAGACGTGTGGCCATTGCCGTGCGAGCTCCTATCCCCGGTTTTTCTCGTCGTCACCACCCGTGGTGACCTCGACCCAGTCAGGGAGACACTGCATGATCTCCGGAAGCAATTCCGACACCAACTCCGACGTCAGTGCGATGAACTGCTGCTCATCAAAGGACGCGTCACCGTGGATGGTGAACTGTACCTTGCAGTAGTAGGCGTGACGTGCCGCGCGATCGAAGGCCAGCAGCCTGATCCGCTCGGGGTACGCGGTGGTTCTCCCGTTTGCGACGAAGAAGTAGCCGGCGAAGATCCGTACATCTGCCAGAGTCGGATGGGAGAATTCCGTCGTCCGCAACTCGAAGTCGCCCTGCGGCATTCGGACGGTCTCGACTCGCCCGGTGACCGAGTCCCGAACCCGCATGATCCGGTAGGGCTCGCCTGCCAGCTCGTGCTCGGGATCTGTGCTCCAGGCCGACTTGTCGACGTCGAGAAACAGCGTGTGTGGTTCGGCCGAATGTGGCACATATCCACCTGCCACCATGCAGCGATCTGGCACATGGGGTACAGCATCAATCTGTCCGGTGTAATAGGCCAGGTGCACCTGCGCCCGCGCCGTGCCTTGCCCCTCTTCCCGACGTTTGTACACGCGGCTGAGGTATCGATCCGTTCCGAGTGCCTCGACGGCGGCGGCATCGAGTCGCATGTCACCGTCCATCGCGATCCAGCGTCCAGCCACGACCGGGATCGTGGAGAGGTCCTTCCGTGGGTACACGGCATCCTTGTGGAGGTAGATGTTGAGTTGCTGCACGCCGACTTGGAGGCCCGCCGCCGATGCCGCCAGCAGCAGTACCGCCACCGTGAAGGTGCGAGCCACCGGCTCGGCGAAGATCGGACGGCCGCCGCCGTCCACCATGCTCGATCCGCCCGACGCGCCCTCGTCGATGACGAGGTTTCGCAGCAGCCAGACCACACCCATGTATATAAAGAACGCCGGCAGGAGCCAGAGGGTGCCGACGAAGGTGTGGAAGTCGCCCGCGGCAAATCCCGAGTCGGCAAGACTCAGCAGGCCGAGCGTCATGACGCGCAGGATGTTGACGAAGACTGCCGTCGGCAGGGCCATGGCAACCAGCAGCACGCGCTGCCAGGTGAATTGCAGACTCGTTGCAGCCATTGCGACACCCAGTGCGAAGAACGCCATGAGCATGCGCATGCCCGAGCAGGCTTCGGCGATGTTGAGCGGATGGCTCGTGCCGTCGTAGAAGATCTCCAGTGTGTTTCCAGATCGTGTGAGGTCCAGCCCAAGAATGGACAGGCCGTGGAACGAACCGACCGCGGCGATGTCCTGCAGCTTGAACGTCACGACTTCCATGAAACGATCACTGATCGTCTGGCCGAACACGATCAGGTAGATCAGTGGAAACCACATCCATCGCATCGCACGCCAACCAAAGATGAAGATGGCAAGGCCGGTGATGGCCATCGCCACGCCTACACCCATCAGGTTGTGGTGGTGCAGCGTCGTTGGTCCCAGCGCGCAGATCGAGTACCACGCCAGTCCCAGCAGCAGCACGAACAAGCCGGACCAGCTGGCCTGAAGGGGATTGGCGAATATCCGATCACGCTTGAGCCAAATGAACCAGCCAGCGATGAACGGAATGACCAGCGTGTGTCCCCAGTCCGCCTGCTGGCGAACGGCGAAGAGCACCTGCCTGTGAAGGAAGTCCCAGAAGACCCACGCGAATGCAACCGAGAGCAGGGCGCACCACCCCAGCAGTCGCCCGACGGGCTCGACCCGCCCTCTCGCGTCCATCTGCGTATCCGTCATGGCTGTACCTGATCGGCCACTGGCCCTGGTCCCTGCACTCCACTGCGTCACATTCGGGGATCCTGCTCGATCCCGTATTACGCCCGTTGCAATCCTCCGGTTCGACCTCGGTCAGTTGGTCAGCCGATTGGTCGGCGGAGCCCCGAAGACATCGTTTCCGAAGTTGCGGTCCAGCAGGAATCCGAACCCGTATGTGGTCCGGAAACCATTGCGAATGATGGCCATTGGCGTAGCTCCCCAGGATGTCCCCACCGAGATGTGGTCATCAGCCTTGAGGACCACGTCCGGCTCGGTGCGCTGCATGATCGCCGCCAAGTTGAGCGTGATCGTGGCCTCCAGGTTGTCGCCAACGCGTCGCGTGAGGCTTACCCGGCTCGGTTCGGCGATTGGGCCGAAGTCACCCGCCGCCGTAATCAGGCGATAGAGCGTCAGCTGACCAGTGACGGGCAGCTCGAAGACGCCGGGTCGCGCCACCTCGCCGCGGATATACACATTGCCGATCGGGGGCGGCTCGACGTAGATCCGGTCGTTGGGGCGGACAACGAGGTTGTATGAACTGTCGCCGCGCTTCAGGCGCGACCAAGGGACGGCGATGACCCGCTCAAGCATCACTTCCCGAATGACAGGGTCGTCGACATCATCGAGATCACTCTCACGCGTTCGATGACCGGCAACATCCACGCGTACCCATGCGTCCTGCTCGGGTACGTAGATGTAGGCGGCCTCGCCACCATCACCGGGCGGGTCCGGGTCGAAGTCGCTTACGTCAACGGGTGGACGAGGCGTTGCTCGCACCGGGACCAGGTCGTCGATGTCCACGAGGTCCTCGCCCGGAGTCTGCAGGACCCCCGGCGCGATGATCGGGTCGTTGCCAATGCCCAGTTCCTCAATCAACTGCTCGATGTCGGGTACGTCCTCCGGCTCGCGCGGCCCGGTGACCGGATCTACCGGGCGTCGTGGTTCATCGTGGGTCGCATCCTGCATGTAGCTCGGCCTCACCGCGTCGGAGATCGGCACGCTTCGGATCACGTAGATCGTCTCGATCGTCTGTGGCACACCGCCGGCTTGCGCAATGGCATCGAGCAGTCGCAGGTCCGGGTCGCGCAATGTGAAGACGCCCCAGTTGGCCAACGCGCCGTAGACGGTGTAGGTGAATCCCGTGGAGTCCTGCACCGCCACCTGCACCTGCGGATGAGTCATGATGCCATCGCGGAGAAGGTCGGTGACACGATCCTGGACTTCCTGTGGCGTCAGCCCCGCTGCAAGCACGTCCCCAATCTCGGGTACGCGGTAATAGCCGCCCTGATCCACGCGGCGATTCGTCGGCCACCACTGTCCCTGCTGATACAGGCCGTAGATGTCCAGAGTCAGGACATCACCCGGGGAGATTCGATACGTCAGGTCAGCGGGCATCAGGTCCTCGGGCGCAACTGCCGAGAGCTCCCTCCAAGTGTCTCTGGGCTCCTCGATGAGATCGATTCGCTGGAGCACGGGAATCGTCGTCGGCGTCGGCTTGTAGAAGGAGGCGACCGTGGGATCGCCCAGCCAACCGGTGGCGTTGCAGCCGACGAGGCAAGCGCAGCCCAGCAGGCCTGAGGCGGGGAGGATTCGTGCTCTGAGCGAATGTGCCGACATCGCGGGGCTCACGCCGCGGTGCCGATTGACGACGGACGCGGGAATACCACGACCGCTCCGTCGCATGGACCACGGTATCGGACTTCATCGACCACCCCGATCGCGTTTGTTGAGCCAAGAGACGGGATTATGGCCTCCCCGCTGCTATAGAATGGGACCCAGAGATGCCTTGCGGAGCCACCATTTCACCCTCCCCACGCCACACTCGTCCCCTCGGTGGCGACACTGCCCGTGCCACGGCTGGAACGGCGATCGTGGATCTCAGCGATCGGATCCTCGACAACGCCTCTGGCAGCCAAAGCCTGGCCATGCCACGAAAGCCCGCCTGGATCCGCGCGAAGATGCCCGGTGGCCCCGGCTATGACCGGCTTCGCACGCTAATCGACGCCCAGGGGCTGCACACGGTCTGCCAGGAGGCCTCCTGCCCGAATATCGGGGACTGCTGGGCCCGCGGCACCGCAACGATCATGATCCTTGGAGACACCTGCACGCGATCCTGCGGCTTCTGCAACGTCAAGACGGGTCGGCCAGCGGCGCCTGATCTTGACGAGCCGCGACGGGTCGCCGAGTCTCTGGCGGTGCTTGACCTGACCCATGTGGTCATCACCTGCGTGGACCGCGACGACCTGCCAGACGGGGGGGCATCCATCTGGGCGCAAACCATTCGCGCCGTACACGAGACGGCACCCCGCACGTCTGTTGAGGCTTTGATCGGCGACTTCCAGGGTGATCCGGCAGCGCTCGACGTCGTGATCGACGCGGGGCCCGAGATCCTCGCGCACAACCTCGAGACGGTCCGCCGCATGCACCCGACGGTACGACCACAGGCCGGGTATGACCGATCGCTTGAGGTCCTGGCGAACATTCGAGATGCTGGTCTGGTCAACAAGACTGGCATCATGGTCGGCATCGGCGAGACGGACGAGGAGGTCACTGAATTGCTGAAGGATGTGCGCAGCGTCGCGGACGTCGAGATCATGACGATCGGACAATACCTCCAGCCCACGCGAAACCACTTGCCCGTAGATCGCTGGGTCACCCCTGATCAGTTCGACCGCTACAAGGAGGAGGGGCTTGCATTAGGCTTCCGCGTCGTCGAGTCCGGACCGCTGGTGCGCAGCTCATACCACGCCGAGGAGCAGGTTGAGCGGCTGCGCGCCGAGGCCTCCGGACCCTCCTGACCGGCACGACCCCACCCCTCAACTCCTCAACCGGCACAACGGCGATCAAGGCTGGTCCAGCACGTGCCGACGCCACCTGCATGATCCATGACGACCATCTCTCGTGCCAGAATGCCGTGGACGACCGCCGCTCCCGGAGCCGCCAGGAGTGCATTGGCGAGACCATCATTCGCTGGAGCCACGACTTCGCCACCCCCATCCGCTACGCACTTGCCGATCGAAGCGAAGGCGGGCTCCGCATCCTCTCCAGGCTGCCCCTTGCAGAGGGGATGACCGGGGTCGTGTCGAGATTCCTGCCGGAGGGCGAGGAGACCAACCAGCCGGTCATGGTCGCCTGGACGAGTCGGGAAGCCGATGACGACGGCTACTTCAGCGGCCTCTGGTTCTTCGGAACCCCTTGAATCGAAAGCCCCCCGCCTTGGAAGAAGGAGGGGGGCTCACGGGGAGAAGGAAGGAGAGAGAGGAGAGGGGAGAGTCTTGCCTGGGCGGGTGAGAAGGCCCGCCACGGGAGACAACCCGCCCCCCCGCCTGGCTCTTTCACCTTTTTTAGGACCTGGCCTTTTCGGCGCTGCATCGAGCGCAGGAACGTCGTGGCGGCCTTGTCCCTGCAGGTCGGCGGAGGGCCGACCATTGAACTGACCACGACAGGAGGTCGCCCATGATCGCCGACTTCGCCCCCCAGGGGCCACCACCGCCCCCGGCCTCGGCCCCGATGGGACTTCGATTCCATCCGGACCCCGGCACCGACAGACTCGCACGGTTCTTCTCCGGGCTCTGCAACAGTGACCGCCAGGTCCTTGCCCTGCACTTCGCCGAGCAGCTGAGTCCGTACGAGATCCACGTCATCATGCAACTACCGCTCAGTGACGTGCTCTGCACGATTCAGCGACTGCGCCAGCGTGCGCACCAATCGTTGCAGGCGTGTGGATGACCGGCTGCCGATAGCCAACTACCATTGCATGCATGCCCGACGTGATCGACCTGCGAAGCGACACCGTGACGCGTCCCGTTCCGGCGATGCTCGATGCGATGACCACCGCGACGCTCGGTGACGACGTGCTTGGCGACGATCCAACCGTCAATGCACTTCAGGAGCGATGTGCAGCGATGTTCGGCAAGGAGGACGCCTGCTTCGTGCCGTCGGGCACCATGGCCAACCAGTTGGCCATTCGCGCGCAGACACAGCCAGGCGACGAGGTGATCATCCACCGAGAGAGCCATGCCGTGCACTACGAGACCGGAGGCGCGGCGGCCATCGCCGGAGTCACGTTTCAGATGGCAGATGGCCCTCGCGGCGTCTTCGACGACCAGGAAGTTCGGCGGCTCATTCGCCCCGACGACCATCACTTTGCGCCCACCACCCTCGTCTGCCTTGAGAATACCCACAATCGCGGCGGCGGCAGCACGTGGCCACCTGACACGCTCGCCGCGACCGTCGACGCGGCCCATGCCATGGGCTTGGGCGTGCATCTTGACGGGGCGCGGATCTGGAATGCATGCGTCGCCCGTGGCATCGAGCCAGTTGGAATGACCGCGGCGGTGGACACCGTTTCGGCCTGCTTCTCCAAGGGACTCGGGGCACCCGCCGGATCTATCGTGGCCGGCTCCAGTGACACGATTCGCCGCGTGCGGCGATTCCGGAAGATGCTCGGCGGGGCAATGCGCCAGACCGGCCTGCTTGCGGCAGCGGCAGACTGGGCGCTCGATCACCACGTCGAGCGACTCGTCGAGGACCATGCCAATGCCCTGCGGCTGGCTGTGGCGATCAACGACCTCTCTGGGCTCTCCTGCGACCTGGAGGCCATCGAGACCAACATCGTCTTCGTTGACGTGGATGCAAGCCTTGGAGACGCCGACGCGTTCTGCCGACAACTGGAAGATGAAGGCGTGCTTGCCGAGGCGTTGGATCCCACGCGAATCCGATTCGTTACCCACCTCGATCTCTCCACCGAGATGGTCGATCGCGCCACGGAGATCACCGCCGGCATCATCGATGAGGTTCACGCGCATGCGAAATGACCCCAAACCCCTGCCACTTGCCGCCTTGGCCACAGCAGTCCTTGCTGGCGCTGCGGCCACGGCGCCCATGCACTGGGAGGACATCAACACCCGGGACGTCGTGCGATGGGAGGGGGATACGGCAATCGTCGCACATGGTTCGAAGATGACCGAGCTCTCCTGCTCGGTCCGCGTCGATCGCAACGTCATTGACCGGGCCGAGGCGTCCTTTGGGATCCCGGAGTCCTGGACGATGATCAGCTACAGCGACGAGGCTGACCTGTTGCGCCAACAGGCGGACCTCCGTCGCAAGTCAGCCCTGCGCGGCATTGCCATGGACAAGGAAGGCAGTGTGTTCCGCGTGGACTACGCTTGGGTGGTCGCCCACAGCACACAGGACCTGCGCGACACTGCGACCCGGATTCGTGCAGCGGCCCGCAGCAGCGGATATCGCACCCGCCGGGAACTCGTGGGAGCTCTGGCCTCGTTCGTCCAGGTGCTCGAGTACCGAATACCGCCCGATCGACGCGTCGACGACGAGGGTGTGCGCGTGCTCACCGCCGGAGCGACCATGCCCGTGGCCACCCTCGCGCAGGGATGGGGTGACTGCGACACGAAGAGCCTTCTGTTCGCCTCGCTCGTTCGAAGCATCGATCTCGCGGAGGTCTGTTTCATAACGATGGACGACCACCTCTTCGGTGCCGTGCGAATGCGACCATCCGAGGGTGACCATGCCATCAGGCACAACGGCGCCCAATGGGTACTCGTGGAGTTGAGCGATGCCTGGCCCCTTGGCCACGTCCCGCTCGATCACTGGAATGCCATCGTCCAGGGCACGTACAGCGTCGTCGATCTCGACTGACGCCGTACAATCCGCGCGGCCATGTCCGTCGCTTGCGCACAGTCGATCGCCCATAAACTGATCATGCCCGGTGGTCAGCCAGCCAATACGCGCATCCGCGGCAGTGACGAAACTTCATGAGGATCCTGCACTACTTCCCCCACACGATGCTCCAGGAGGGCGGCACGGTACGCGCTGCCCTCGACATCTCCACCACATTGGCCCGCCGCGGGCAGGACATGGTCTGGCTGACCTGTGACGGAGATGACGTGCCGGAGGTCTGGGGTCCAAGTGGCACACCCGGCGTGGTCATGATTGGATCTCCCCAGCGGCTCGCAGGTCGCCTCTCCGCATCGCAACTCGCTCTGGCAGCAGACGAGATAGCACAGGCCGATGTCGTGCACCTCCATGCAATGTGGACCCCATCCAACCCCCAGATTGCGCGGGAGTGCCATCGCCTGAACACACCCTGGATCCTCAGCAGCCACGGGATGCTCGATGACTGGTGCATGGACCAGCGCGGACTCAAGAAGCGCATCTACCTGGCCACCGCGGGTCGATCCATGGTGCGTGGTGCGTCCATGGTGCTGATGACCGCCGAGGAGGAACGGCGCCAGGCTGGAAGGTGGATCCCACACGATCGGACCTGCGCCATCCCGTTGATAATGGACATGGATCCCTACGGCCAGATGCCGGATCCGAAGGCATCTCAGGAGGCCTTCGGTACCACCGATGCGCCGACCATCCTCTTCCTGAGTCGCATTCATCCCAAGAAGTCGCTGGAGACGCTCATCGATGCCGTGCACCTGCTCCACGGCCAGGGCAATCCCGCGCGCCTGCTCGTGGCCGGCACCGGCGATGATGTTTATGCCGCCGCGATGAAGCGGCGGGCGCAGGACCATGGCCTCGCGGACCACGTGTCCTTCTTGGGCATGGTGGTCGGAGACCTGAAGCTCTCGCTCTACGCGATGGCGGATGTCTTCGCGCTGCCCACGCAGCAGGAGAACTTTGGCTTGGTCTACCCCGAGGCGCTGCTCTGCGGTACGCCGGTCATCACAACCCGTGGCACCGACATCTGGCGTGAACTCGAGGAGAGTGGTGGCAGCGTAATCGTGAAACGTGACGCCCAGGCATTTGCGGATGCCCTCACCCTCCTCGTCACTGACGAGGCACGTCGAGACGAGATGGGCCGCGCAGGCCGCGCGTGGGTGCTGGAGTGGCTCGATAGTGACGCCGTGGGCGCACGATACGAGGAGATGTACGAGTCAGCGATCAGCGCACGGTGACGCGGAAGACGACGGTACGGCTCGGAGGGCCGCCGCCTGAAGCAGGCCGCCCGTACGCAAAGTGAATGGCGGCGTTTCCAGGTTGCTGCGACCTGAAGGTGAAGGTCGTCTTGCCCGCAGCGCCCAGCCGGCCGCTTTCGTCCACTTCGTGGTGGCGACCCGTGGCGGCGATGATGTCCCGCGGCTCCACGCGCGAAGACCAGTCGAAGCCCGTCGACGGGTTGCTTGGCAACTCGATCCGAAAATCCCTGCCTACGGCAAGCACCAATGAACGCGTCGCGTCATGGGCGGTAAACGGCCGCTCGATGATGTCGCCCCTGTTGGTTGAGGCGCAGCTTGCCGGCAGCAGCAGTAACCCCAGAAACACCAGTCGCAGCAGGCGTGGCATGGCGACAGCATACGCCCTGCCGGGGCGCTACGGCAGGCGCGATCCGTGCGGATCGTGCCGCGCGTGACCAGCCTCCTCGTCGAGCGCCTCTCGCATCTCATCGGTCGTCACGTGCTCCAGTCGCTCAGCGGCCGAATGCAATTGCGCATGATCCTGCGGAAAGTGGCGATCGAGGTAGAGCTCCCAGAGCCGGTGTGAGCGCACAACGGTTGAGGCTGCCCTCCTGCCATCGGTCGTCAGCACCCACGCGCTGCCGGAAGCGGCGACTCGTCCGCTGCGACGCAGGCGACGCAGCGCCAGGCCGGCAACCAGTGGACCGATGCCTAGCGTCTCCTGAAGTACCTGGGCGGGCATCGCGCTCTCGCCGCCACGTTCTTCCAATCGCCACAATAGTGCCAGCACGTCCTCGCAGGCGACGTCGATCCGGGTGGCTAGACGACGCAGGAGTCGCATGGTGATCCCGTAGCGTGGCGAGGCGATCCAGGCGGCAAGGAACAGCACACCGGCCGCCACGGCAATGGCCCCGGCAGTGCTGGTGCCGCTGAAGCCCCAGATGCCCGGCACATACATCGCGCCGGCGTGGCCCAACAGTGCCGAAGCCGCCGCCACCGTGGCTGCCAGGATGAACATGTACAGGTACCGATCCGTCAACAGCCACGCCGTGGCTGCCGGGACGATGAACATCGCGATGACCAGGATGCTCCCGACCGTCTCGAAGGCCGCAACAGCGGTCGCAGCGGTCATCGTCATCAGGAGGTAGTGCATGAGCCCGGGGCGAATGCCCTGTGATGCAGCGAGACCGGGATCGAATGCGGCGATCTTGAACTCCTTGGCCAGCAGCAGCAGGATCACCACATTGCCAAGGAGCGCAATGGAGGTGACGACCGCCGCGCGGGGTACGCTGAAGGGACCAATGGAGACCTGGTCAAACCACGCCAATTCGACGGCGCCGTAGAGCACGCAGTCGGGATGGATGTCCACATGGTCGACGGCGCGACGCATCAGCACGAGGCCAATGGCGAAGAGCGTGGTGAATACAATGCCCATAGCGGCGCCGACCTCGACACGACCGAGCACGTGGATGGCCTGCACGAGGAACGCCGTGACAAGACCTACGACAATCGCGCCGATCACCATCGCGGCCGGATCGCGGCTGTCCGTGACCAGAAAGGCGATCGCGATGCCCGGCAGGACCGTGTGGCTGATGGCATCGCCCATGAGGCTCATGCGGCGCAGGACCAGGAGGCACCCGGGCATCGCGCAGGCCATGGCACAGATCGCACCGATGACGACGATCCAGATATCGATCTCCGTCCAGATCATGATGTGTCCCCGCCGAGGGCGTGTGGGCTGGCGGGTACTTCCCCGACACCTCGTGAAAGCAGTGCCTCGAGTCGCTCCACGAGGTCCTGCCCGAGCACGTGCTCGATGCGGTCGGCATCGTGATCCACGTGTGATAGGGCGATGTCGGCGTACTCGATGAGGTAGACCTCCCAAAGCCGGTGGTTTCGCACGACGCGGCGGGCTTGGTCCATGCCTGCGCCGGTGAGGGACCAGCGATCGGTTCCGTCGCTGCGCAGGAATCCCCTGCGATGCCCGCGCCGCGCCAGGCGCCGTACTCGGCCCGCTGACCAGGATCGCAGCGCAAGCATCCCTTCGAGGCTGATGGCATCGTCCTCTCTGGACTCTGCGCACTCCCAGGCAGCCCGCAGCAGGTGCTGCATCCCGACGCGACGCGCCAGTCGCACGCGACGGGCGATGCGGACGATGACCCCGTTGTTCGGGCCCGTGAGCAGGCTGATGATGAACCAGAACGCGCAGACCAGGACGATGACCGGGCCGGTGGGCATCCGCGGAATCAGCGCGCTGAGGATTGCCCCGAGCCACCCGCATGCGCAGCCAATCACGGCAGCGGCGAGGACCATCGGGATGATCTGGGTCGTCCAGTAGCGCGCCGCGGCGGCGGGGATGATCAGAAGGGCCACCGCCAGCACGAGTCCGACCGACTGGAGGGCGATGACAGTCACGGCCGCCACGAGCCCCATCAGGATCACGTCAAGCAGGATCACCGGCCAGCCCTGCGTGGCGGCGTATCCCTCGTCGTAGCAGAGCAGCGTGAACTCCTTGACAAGCGCAGCTGCGATACACGCAACGGCCAGTGCGGCGATGAGCATGGTCCAGGCATCGGATCGCACCATCGATGCGGCCTTGCCGAAGATGAATCCGTCGAGTCCCGCGGCGCTGCCGCCTGGCATCTCCTGCGCCAAGTGCAGCAGGCAGATTCCGAGCCCGAAGAAGACGCTCAGGACGATGCCAATGGCCGCGTCATCGGCCAGTCGCGTGGTGTGGCGGATCGCCAGGATCACCAGGACCCCGATGCACCCCACGAGGAATCCGCCAAGCAACAGTCCTCCCAGGGCCTTGCCGGTTCCACCGAGGGCGATCATGACCATGAAGGCAATGGCGATGCCAGGAAGCGTCGCGTGCGCCAGGGCATCTGCGGTCAGCGCTCGGCGGCGAAGCAGCAGGAACGATCCGATGACTCCCGCGGCAGTACCGAGGGCCATGACGCCCAGGACCACCACTCGCGTGTTGTAGTCCTCCAGCAGCAGGACCCTCGAGAGCTGCTCGAGCGAGGGGAGCTCGATGCGATTGTCGACGATGGAGTGGCCGCCGGTCACTTCTCGCCGACCTGCCCCAGGCGCTGGGCCGCCTCGGCGAGCAAGGTCAACCGACCGCCGTAGGTGCGTCGCAGGTTTTCCTCGGTCAGAACCTGCGACACGGGGCCGTGCGCCACCACCCGCATGTTCAATAGGATCACGTGGTCGAAGTACTCGCCCACCGTCTGCAGATCATGATGGACGACAACTACTGTGCGGCCGGAGTCCTTGAGATCACGCAGGACCTGGACAATCGCCTTCTCCGTCGCCGCATCGACGCTCGCAAACGGCTCATCCATGAAGTAGATGGTCGCGTCCTGGGCAAGCGCCCTCGCTAGGAAGACTCGCTGCTGCTGGCCGCCGCTGAGCTGGCTGATCTGGCGCCGCGCATACTCCTCCATGCCCACTCGCTGCAGTGCCTCCATGGCCAGATCACGGTCCTTGCGACGCACCGGCCTGCACCATCCGATCTGGCCGTATCGGCCCATGGTCACGACGCCCAGCGCATCGATTGGAAAGTCCCAGTCAACGGACTCTCGCTGGGGCACATAGGCCACCAGCCGCCGCTGCGAACGGAAAGTCTTCCCATGGATGCGAATGCGGCCCGACGCCTTGGGCACCAGATCCAGGACGGCCTTGATGAGCGTGCTCTTGCCAGCGCCGTTTGGGCCGACGATCGAGACGAGCTGCCCCTCCGGCATGTCCAGATCGACGTCCCAGAGCACCGGCTTGCGATGGTAGGCGACCGTCAGGTCGTGGATAGAGACAGGTGAGCGATCACTGTGCTCGCTGCCTGGAAGATCACTCTTCGACATGGGCGAGGTCGCCGCCAAGTCCAGCCCTGGGCACCTCGCCACCGAGCGCGGCGGCGATCGTCGTCGCGTTGTGGTCGATCATGCCGATGTAGGTGCCTTCGTATGTGCCAGTAGCTCCCATGGCGTCGGAGAAGAGTCGCCCTCCGATTCGTACGGTGTGCCCTCGTGACTCGGCGCCCTCGACGAGGGCCTGCACGTTTCGGTCACTGACGCTCGACTCGATGAAGACGGCGTTGATCTCGCGGGTGACGATCAGGTCCACGAGACGATTGATGTCCTCGATGCCCGCCTCGGACTCGGTTGAAAGCCCCTGGACGCCGATGACCTCCAGGCCGTAGGCGCGGCCGAAGTAGTTGAATGCGTCGTGCGCGGTAATCAATACACGACGATCCTCGGGGATCGTCGCCATGGCCTTCTTCACATACTCATCGAGTGCCGCGAGCCGCTTCTTGTAGGCCGCTGCGCGTTCCTTGTACTCGCCGCAGTGCGCGTCATCCTGCTCGCAGAGCGCCGTGGCCACTGCATCCACAGCCCGCGACCACGCCGAGACATCCATCCAGACGTGCGGGTCCCAATGGCCGGCGAACTCTGCCGGTTCAAGTAGATAACTCTCGTCGATCAACTCCGTAACGGGATAGACCGTCTTGCCGAGGCGAGCAGCCTTCATGAAGGTGTCCGCCATGCGTCCCTCGAGCATGAGGCCGCTGTAGAAGATCATGTCCGCGGCGACGATGGCGCGCGCATCGCCGGCGGTGGGCTTATAGAGGTGCGGATCAACGCCCTCGCCCATCAGCCCCGTCACCTCGATGTGGGAGCCCCCCACCTGTCGCACGATGTCCGTGACCATGCCGCAGGTCGTGACGATGGTGATGGGATCATCCTCGGCGAGGGCCGTACTCGTGGTCGCAAGTGCTGCCCAGCACCAGATGAGGGAACAGAGGCTCGCCGTAATTTTTTGAGTAGACAAAAACATGGGTCCCGGTATTCTAGGAACCCCACCTGCAAGTGCAAGCCCATGATTACCAGTACCGTCGAGAACTACCTGAAGGCCCTCTACCTGCAACAGCAGGGCACCGAGGATCGCGTCTCGACAGGTGCGCTGGCCGAATCCCTGTCAGTGACCCCCGGCAGCGCCACGGCCATGATCAAAGCCCTCGCCGAGGCGGGACTGGTCGAGCACACCTCCCACCGCGGCGCGAGGCTGACGGCCAAGGGATCCAATCTGGCCGTGCATGTCATCCGGCGCCACCGCATCATCGAGCTCTTCCTGGTGGAGATTCTCGGCCTTGACTGGAGCGAGGTCCACGACGAAGCAGAGCAGCTTGAACACGTCATCAGCGACGCGGTCCTGGCGCGCATGGATGAGATGCTCGGTCATCCCACCGCCGACCCGCACGGCGATCCGATCCCTTCCGCCAGGGGTACGCTGCCACATCGCCGCGTGCGGCGGCTCTCCGATTGCGCCAGCGGTGACCAGATCGCCGTTGAACGCATCGGCGATCAGGATCCGAAGTTTCTCCGGTTCGTCGAAGCAAGTGGCCTGCGACCGGGCGCCGTTGTCGAGGTGATTGATCGCGACGAGGATGCCGATGCGATGACCCTCACTTGTGATGGGGAGAACGTCGTGCTTGCCCTGGCGGCCGCCGGCCGCATCGAGGTCGGCAATCATCACTGATGCTCGCCCATTCTTGGCCGTCGCGATCTGGGCACTGGCCGGATGCGCAGCGACGCATGCCGATCGGCCGGGAGCCATCACTGCCCAAGACATCCAGTCCGACGTGGACTGGCTCGCCGACGACGCCCGTGGTGGTCGCTGGTACCGCTCCATCGGTGCCTGGGAGGCAAGCGCCTACATCAAGGATGCCTACGCGGCTGCAGGCCTGCAGCCTCTTCCTGGATGCGACTCGATCTACCTGCCCACCGATGATCCTCGCGATGCTCCCAACGTGGCGGCGATGTGGCCAGGCAGCGATGACACCTACGTCATGCTCACCGCCCACTACGACCACCTGCGACCGCGGCAATTCGGGGAGGATCGCATCTTCAACGGCGCCGATGACAACGCCTCTGGCACGGCCGCCCTGTTGGCCATCGCTCGCTGGCTGCGTGCCAACCGACCGACGTTGGAGGCATCGATCGTGCTTGTGTCATTCACTGGCGAGGAGGCGGGATTCGTCGGCTCCGAGCACTTCGCCAACAATCCGCCGTTTTCGCTTGAACGCGTTCGGGGGTTGATAAACCTGGACATGATCAGCCGCGGCGAGCGCGACCTGATCTTCCTGGTGGATGGACCGGGCAGTTCGCACATCGACGCGGCAATAGAACGGGCAAACGCCGACGTGGGACTTCGAATCGTGCGCGACCAGCACGCCGACTGGTTGCGCCGCGGAGACCAGGCGCCCTTCGTCGACCGCGGGGTGCCCTGCGTCTTCCTGAGCGTCGAGGACCACGAGGACTACCACCAGGTCACCGACCACGCCGACCGCATCTTCGCCGATCTCGCCGCCGACACCACCAAGCTCGCCCTTGGCGCCGCGCTGGAACTGGCCGGTCAGTCACGCCAACGCTGATGGCACGCAGTACATCGCGCATGGATCGCACGTAGCGCCGCATCGTCGTCCTCGCCTGACTCCAGGATCGCGGCCGCCGCAATGGCCGCCTCAAGATCCCCATGCCATCCATCTCCCCGCGGAGGCAGATCTCGCACCGCCCGCAACTGATCATGCAACTGCCCGGCCAGCGCACGGGGCGCGAGATCTGGATGGGCAGCGGGCGGGCGCCATCCGGCTGCAGCAAGGAGTTCGAGCTGTTCCATGGAACGGTCAATGGCCGCCATTGCCTCGGCCAAGTCCCCGATGGTGGCGCGAGCGGGCAGGTCGTGTGCCGCCGCGTCAACCGTCGCCGCATCGAGTAGCACGGCCTGTCGAGTAGCCGACCAGAGGCCCTCGTAGCCACGGTGGCAGCCGACTGCCGCAAGCAGGCTGGTCCCCTGCCGCGGAGTCCATCGCCCCAGGGAGATGAGCGCTGATGCGACCGCAGCAGGAGCGCGGTGCCGGCCACGGTGACAGTGCACGTAGAGGGGCGCCTCAGCATGCTTGATGGCCGCTGCAAGGCGTGCCTGCTGCACCTCATCAATTCCGTCGTAGCCGAGCGGAACATGCATGTAGCGCAAGCCCAGGGCACCGGCGGCGTCCACATCAGGGATGGCCGCATCCACGCTCAGGACACTGCGCACCCCGGCCCGCGAGAGTTCCTCCAACTCAACTTGCCCCGGCGCCGGACCAATGAGAATCGCTCCCCCGCGGACCTGGTGCGTAGCAAGGGTGCCAGGCGCTGCCCGAAACCCGCGGCCACACCCGGCCAGGAGGACTACTGCGACGATCGCGGCGATGCGCATGGCCGCAGTCTAGGTGGCTAGACTCCCCTCCTCATGGGAGGCCGCTTGCAGATGACTCTCCAGGTCACCCTGTTGTTGCTTGCAGCAGCGGGGCTGGCCACCGTGTTGACCTGGGCTGGTTCGAGGGAGGTGGCCCCCCCGGGCGTCGCCAAGCCGCCACCGTTCATCCCACCAACGGCGCCGCTGGTGTCCGCCACTCGCCTCTACCGCACGCACTGCGCCTCCTGCCACGGGGCCAGTGGCGATGGAAGGCCGTCGGTGAAACTCGATCGTCCCCCTCGCAGCTTCCTCGAGGGCGGCTTCTCGTTTGGAAACACGACCGAGGCCATCTCCCGCGTTATCCGAAGCGGCATCCCGGGTAGTCCCATGCAGGCCTTCGGCCATGTCCTGGACAACAAGGAAGTCGCCGCCCTCGCCACGCACGTCCAGAGCTTCGGACCTCCGGGCATGGACGCGGCGACCAGCGATGCAGAAATGGTCGTCGGCGTCCGACCGATCATCGTCCACGGCCAGCTTGGCCCAGTGGTCGACGAACGCGCCGCCCATCCGCGCGCCGTGGTCATTGGAAACCCCGACGGCATGACCTGGGTCTACCGAGCCGACGACGTGCGGCTGCTGGCCGTCCGCCAGGGCCGGTTCGTCTTTCGCAGTGACTGGGGCGGCCGAGGCGGTACGCCGCTTGAACTCCTCGGCGAGCCGCTCTTGCGCATCGACGACGGAGACCCATCGGCGATGTTCAGCGACGAGGACGGAAGTCCCCTGGAGGCACGACTGCGATCGACGTCGATCGCCGGATCGCTGGGCGTGCTGCGCTACGACATCGTCGACGATGGGGACATTATCGCCAGCATCGAGGAGACGGCTGCCCCCCATGCACGCGGCACGCTCGTGGGCCTGCGGCGGACGCTGGACGTGGAGACCACATCGCCGCTCTACCTGCAGGTACACGGGCACCTGATCCTCATCCTCGAGGGCGACATCGTCGCCGTGCACCATCGTGACGGCGGCGAGGAGAAGCCGAGCATCGTGAAACTCGAGCAGGGCGCGCCGAGAGTCACTGTCACTCACTACATCGTCAACGACTTGGAAGAGGCGACGCTTCGGACCTTCTGGGAGGCCCTGCAATGATCTCGTTGCTCTTGGTCTGCGCACTTGCAGTCGACGAGTCGACCTACTGGAGCGTCGACTACCTGGAGCCGCCGCAGGGCGAGGTGCTCGAGGTCGGCGGCATCGGCTTCATGCCCGATGGCGCGATGGTCGTCAGTACGCGTCGCGGCCAGATCTGGCGGATCGAGCAGCCCCTGGCAAGCGACCCGCGTGAGGCGAGGTTTACTCTGATCTGCGAAGGGCTGGTCGAGGGCCTTGGGTTGGCCGTGGTCGACGGCGAGATCCTCGTGTTGCAGCGCGGCGAGCTCTCGCGGCTCGTGGACAGCGACGGGGATCATCTCATCGACGAGGTAGTCACGGTTACGCAAGACTGGGGCATGACGGGCAACTACCACGAGTTTGCCTTCGGACTGCCGGTGGCAGACGACGGGGCGATGTACGTGGCGCTCAATGTCGGGTTCTGGAATCCCCAGTGGTGGCATGGGAAGTCGCGCGCAGAAGGCCGCGGCTGGGTGTTGCGCATCGAGCCGGATGGAACCGTGGTTCCCTACGCGGGGGGATTTCGAAGTCCCTGTGGCCTCGGGCTGCTCGATGACGGCACGCTCCTTGTGACGGACAATCAGGGCGATTGGATGCCCGCAGGTCCTATCTACGCCGTCGAGCCCGGCGGCTTCCACGGGCACCCGGCATCGCTGCGCTGGTTTGACGGATCGGACGGCGAAGAACCAAGCGACACCGTGGCACCCGCCGAAGAGCCGGTGCCAGCAGCCATCTGGCTGCCCTACAAATGGTCGCGGTCTGCAGGCAATCTCGTTCAGGATGTCGATGGGTCGCTTGGTCCCTTTGCCGGGCAGTACATCGTGGCCGAGTTGACCAACGGGCAGATCCTGCGAGCGGACTTCGAGCGCATCGACGGCACGCTCCAGGGCGCCTGCTGGCAATTGCGTGGCGGCATCGGCTCGGCCTGTCGCGTCGCCTTCGCGCCCGACGGCACGCTGATCGTCGGCCTGACCAACCGCGGATGGGGTGGCATGCCACCAGCCCACGGGATCGCCCGCGTGCGATTCACTGGCGTAGACCCCATGGAGATGCAGCGCGTGCACCTCACGGACGCAGGCTTCGACGTGACATTCACCAAGCCGCTCTCGGAAGTGCCAATAGTCACTGCCCACTCCTACGACTACTGGTGGTGGTGGGAATACGGGTCTCCCGAACAGCACACCATGCAGGTCGCGGTGGAATCCGCGGCGCTCAGCGACGACCGAACCGTCTTGTCGCTCTCGATTCCCGACCTGCGAGCGGGAACCGTAGCGAGGATCGCCATGGATGACGCCGTCGCCACGGACGGGACGCACCTGCTGCATACCGAGTTCAACTACACGATCAACCGCCTGCCCGGTGGGCCGCTCGTGCCGGTCGCGAAACGAACGACGGCGCCCCCGGCACGTGGAGACAGCGTCAGCGGCTGGCTCTACCTGACCTGGTACGACGCCTTCGATGTCTGGCTCAACAGCGGCGTCATCCTCGCCGACGCGTCGATCGATCCAGATGACCCGACTCGGCTGGTCACGACGCCCGGGAGCAGCGCCCTGGTCGCGGAGGCCGCCGATTCCATGACGACGATGTTCTCATTCGAGGGGGACGCCGAAGTCAGCACGCGGTTCATGATCCCCCAGCAGGGGAGCGGCGTGCTCTGGATCGGCGAGGAGGTGGGCATTCGTCTCGCCAACGACGAGTTGGGTCCAGGATCGGTCGTCGATCGCAGCGGATCGGTGCTCTGGCCACCAACGGCGAATGCCTTTGCCGGACCCGGTACCTGGCAGGAACTCACTGTGACGTACCGCCAGGACCGGATCGACCTCATAGAGATCGACGGCGTCAGCATCCTCGCCGACGTGCCGGTTCCCACAGAGCGTGGAAGCCGACGGCTCTCTCTGCGCGGCGAGCAGGGAATGTTCGCCTTCGGCGACGTTCGGCTGCGGCGACTTTCGGACCTTGACGGCGATCGAACATGGACGGATCTCATGCGCGACACTCTCGCCTGGCGCACCGTCGGCGACGTGGAGTGGCACCATGACGATGGGGGCACCTTGATCGTCAAGGGCAACGGCACCCTCTTGGTCCCACGGCCTCCTGGCCATTCTTGGACACGATGCGACACGATGATCGGCGCCGATAAACACGCCGGGCTCGTGCTCGATGCCAACGATCAAGGTGAAGGTCAGGTGATTGACATCGCCACTTGGGGCGACTCCAAGACCGGGGGCCTTCGTGATCTGAGACCGATCTACGCGGATCTTGCCGGTACCGGTGAGTGGTGCACGATCGAGGCGCGCTGGGCCGCAGACGGCGAAGGCGCATCGGGCGCGGTCCAACTCAACGGAATCGAGCTGCTGCAGGGTGGGCGATCACCTGCGACCCTCGGTTCCTGGATCGGCATCGAGGTCCGCGACGGCGCTGAAGTGGCCATCAGGCGATTGGCGACGAGTCCCTGACGACAGTCAGGGCAGGGACCCCAGACAGACAGGAGCGCGAGGAGGTCCGAGACGGCGACCTCAAGGCGCAGTGATCTTCATCCCCCAGGGAGACGGTCCGGCCGGGCGAGCGTTGAGCCCGGCGACCACCTGGCCCGGCAACCTCGGCGCCATGTTCAGCGTGCGATTGCTCCGCCAGCCCACAAAGATTCCCAGTGGCCATTCCTCGTGACCCCTCACCGCGAAGATGCCCTCGTCGTCATCAAATTGCAACGAGACATCCCAGTAGACGTTCTCGCGAGCCGCATGTGGACCGCGGTTGTAGCTGCCGCCGCTGCGCAAGGGTTGGCGCCAACTGTCGCCCTGCCGGCAGGTGATGCGCTGGTGCAGGTTTCGAAAGGAACAAGCGCGGTGGGAATCCATGGCCAACTGCGTGCCAGATCCGTCGGTGAACACGTTGAAGTGCGCCCCCCATGAAATCGTCGTTCCGTGGACGTGTGGCGCATCGATGTCAAAGTGCTCCACGAGGCAGTGGCTGCTCCAACTGAGCGACACGGGATGGTGCATGCGCCGACCGAGGCATCGCAGGTGCCGGACCGTCGTGAACGCGCTGTTCCCCAGGAACACGGCGCTGTCGGCATTGACCGTTGTGATCCGCTCGATGCTGCACTGCAGGAGCCGCGTGGCCTGGATCGCGTTGTATCCCGGCTCCTTGAGGTGGCCGGCGTGTGCGACGTCGGGGAACTCAAAGCGAAGGTCCCTCAGTACCACCTGCTGCAGCGACGGCGTGCGCACCATCTCGACCCGCCAGGCGTCGCTGATTGGCGCAGGCAGTGGTGGATCGATCTTTACCCGGCCACCCTCGACGGACACGACGCGGGTCCACGTGCGAATGCGAACGGTCTGTTCGCCGCGAAACTCGGAACCGTATTTGCTTGGAGGAATGCCCTGTCCGTAGAGCCACGCCAGGAGCGTGTCCTCCTTGTCGTTGTACCACTGCAATTGCACCCACTCGCCGCTGCGGGCCGCCACAGTTGGATCGGACCACTCCACTGGCAGCACGTCGGCACCGTCGGAGGCCTGCGCGACGCGTCCCAGCACATGCGTACTCCCTTCCGGCGCCAGTCGAAGCAGGCCGCCGCTCCAACTCCAGTTCCGATTGGGGCCGAAGATCTGTGCCAGCGACTTCGGGCAGACCAGTACCGTGCCTCGCTCGCCGACTACCTGCACGCGGTCATCGCTGATGTTGACCACTTCATCGAGGATCCATCGCCCCGCCGGTACTCGGACGATGCCCCCCGCCAGCGAGACGGCGTCGATCGCCTCCTGTAGTGCATGGGCATCGCCCTCGCCGTCGTCGCTGTGAGCGCCGAAGTCGGTGATGGAAACCTCCTTCGCCGGGGCCGGTGCGATGTGCTCGTGTCCTGCGCGTGAAAAGTCGGGCAGCCCAGGGAGCGATGGCATGGTTAGCGCGGCGGAGATGAGGGTTGCGATCAGCATGCTGATAGTGCGCATCGCGCGCAAGCAGAGACCTGCGGCAGGTATCCGCGGCCGAAGAGATTGAGGTGATTGAGCAGGTGGTAGAGCTGGTAGACGGCAATCCGTCCCTCCACGCCGTCATGATCATCCACATGCGCGGCGTAGGCCTCGATGCACGCGGAAGTGAAACCGCCGAACAGCTGCATCATCGCCACGTCGCACCATCCATCCCCAATGGAACACGCCGGGTCGATGACCGCGATCACGACCGCACCGCCGTCGTCACACGCCATGGCGTTTCCGGCCCACAGATCACCGTGCAGCAGGCCCGGATGCGGACGGCGTGGCAGCAACTCCCCGAGGTGATCGATGACCGCCTGCACCCGATCGACTTCGTCGCCCTTGAGCAACGCGGCATCTCGTGCACGTGCAAGCTGCGGTCCCAGTCGAGAGTCTGCATTGAACGCAACCCAATCGTCGTTCCAGTCGTTGCATTGGGCCGTGGTTCCCAGGAAGTTGTCACACTCGAACCCGTAACGATCCCCCGCCGGTGCCTGGTGCAGGGTGGCGAGCGCGGAGGCGAATGCGCGCCACGCATCGTCGGTCTCCTGCGCTGGTTCCATCGCCTCCAGCAGCAGTACCTGTCGGTCACTAACGCGATGGCACCCGAGCGCCTTCGGCACGCGCACCGTCTCGGTCGCCGCCAGGGCCGCAAGCGAGTGGGCCTCCGCCTCCAGGACAGGTGCCTCATCGAGGGTCGCGCATTTGGCAACCAGGTTTGCGCCCCCGCTCATGGTCACGAGCGTTGCGCCGTGAATGCACCCACCGGCAAGCGCACGGGTCGAATCAATGCGGCCGTCGAGGGCAGATGCCTCGACGGCCGCGGCGATGGCAAGGTCTGTGGCGGCAGCCGTCACGTCACTTGCAGCAGCCAGGTGAACCCTTGATCTTCCCGCAGCCTCCACACTTGGGCAGCTCAGCGTTACAGCAGCTCTCGGCGCCCTTCTCATAGCCGCAACCACAGAGCGTCACGGCGCCCGCCTTGGCTGCGCCGGTGTCCTGTCCCCCCTCACATCCACTGAGCAAGCCGCACCCGAGCGCGAGCGCGGCCGTGAGCGCCGTCATCTGCATGAGTCGTCGCATTGCCATCTCCTCTTCTGTATTTGTCCCTGTGACACGACCTCGCATCATACGCCCTACGATACGGTGATGATCGCAACGACAATGTCAGCCCTGCTCTGCGCCATGTCGCCGAGTTGGCAGCCCCTCTTCAACGGTCAGGATCTTGAGGGATGGACGATCGTAAACGGCGCGCCGTCCACCTGGACGGTCCGCGACGGCATGATTGCCTGCAGCGGCATTCCCACCGGCGTGCTCCGTACCGACCGCATGTACGAGAACTTCGTGCTCGAGATGGAGTGGCGCCACCTCGAGGAGGGTGGAAACGCCGGACTCTTCATCTGGTCCGATCCCGTCACCGCCAAGGGGCAGCCATTCACTCGCTCCATCGAAGTGCAGGTGATGGACAAGTGGGAGACGCCCAACTACACGGCCGACGGCGACATCTTCTCGATCCACGGCGCAACCATGACGCCAGATCGCCCGCATCCAGGCGGCTGGGCGCGCTGCCTGCCAGTCAAGCGGCTGTCCAACCCCGCCCCGGAGTGGAACCACTACGTGCTGACCTGTGTTGATGGATCCATCAAGCTGGCCGTCAACGGTGAGTTCGTCAGCGGCGGCTACGACATGTCACCGCGGAAGGGATTCATCTGCCTCGAGGCAGAGGGGAACCCATGCGAGTTCAAGAACGTTCGCATCATGGAGCTGCCGCCGTCAGCGACTCCGCTCTCGGCCAAGCACGTCTGTGACGAGGACATCGGGTTTCGCTGCCTCTACAACGGCGTCGATCTGGCAGGCTGGAAGGACGATGGCGAGGGACACTGGACGGCGGCCAACTGGATCCTGCGCCATGACGGCAGCGGCGGCGACCTCTGGAGTGAAGAGGAGTACGGCGACTTCCAATTGATCGTCGACTGGCGATGGACGCAGGATCCGACGCCGACCATGCGACCGGTGATCCAGGCCGACGGCACCGATGTGCAGACCGAGACCGGGGAGCGGGTCATGGAAGAGGTGCCCGATGCCGGTGACAGCGGCATCTTCCTGCGCGGCTCGAGCAAGTCGCAGGTGAACATCTGGTGTTGGCCCATCGGCAGCGGCGAGGTCTACGGGTACCGCACCGACGGGTCGATGGCCGCCGAGGTCCGCGCCGGCGTGACGCCCAGCGAGGTAGCGGACGCACCGATCGGCCAGTGGAATCGCTTCCTCATCACCATGGAAGGCGAGTACCTGACCGTGGAGCTCAATGGGACGACCGTCATCGAGCGAGCCCACCTTCCAGGCGTCGCCGCACGCGGGCCGATCGGCCTGCAGACCCATGGAGCGGCGATCGACTTTGCGAACATCTACATCCGCGACCTCGATCCCTGAAGGGCGAAAGACACGGGCAGCATGGCGCCTCGTCCACGTGGCACCATGGCCGAATCCGCACCTCTTCTCCGGGCGTCAACGACTTCCACGGCTCCCCCGCCGAGCCGCGCGGCGATGCTTGCGGGGCTCGTTGAACTGGCCGCGGCACGCGATGGCAACACCGGCCAACACCTTCAACGCATTCGCTTCTACACGGGCGTGCTCGTGGGCGCGCTCAATCGCCGCGGGGCCGACATCAGCGAGCAGGATGCCGCCTGCATCGTCGCGGCATCGTCGCTGCACGACATAGGGAAGGTCGGCATCTCGGACCCGGTGCTGCACTGCACTGGTGCGTTCGATTCCGACCAGCGGTTGCAGATGCAGCGCCACCCGCTCGTCGGCGCCGACATTCTGCTCTCACTCTCCGAGCACCTGGGACGCGATCCCTGGATCGACACCGCCATCAAGGTGACCATCGGCCACCACGAGCGATGGGATGGCAGTGGGTATCCCTTCGGGCTCCGCGGATCGCTTATCACGCTTCCAGCCCGGATCGTCGCGCTTGCGGATGTCTATGACGCGCTGACCACTCGCCGGCCCTACAAGGCGGCGATGTCCCACGAGGCAGCCGCCGCCATCATCGAGCGGGCTGGGGGGACGCAGTTTGATCCGGAGGTCGTAGCGGCGTTTGTCGACGCGGACGAGGCGTTCGCACGTGTCGCGCGTCGGCTGCGCGACTGACGAGCTTCAGCCGCCGCTCTTGCGGCGCTGGGATGCGGCGTCGGCGTAGCAGAGCAGGCACCACCCGCCAAGGAAGGCCAGCCAGAGTCCATTTGCAATGAGCACTGCCGTCATGAGGGGCGGAATCCTATCCGATGGGGTCCTCGTCTGCCGGCTCCGGCTCCTTGTCAAGCGACTGGAGCCACGCAAGCACGTCGCGGAGTTCACGGTGGCTGAGCAAATCGCCCATCAGCGGCATGGCCGACACGTCGCCATAGCCGTCCGCCACGACGGCATTGGGGGCAAGCAGCGACTCGAGCAGCTTGGCAGGGGACAGG
>CAZKTE010000004.1:42204-53640 GCA_964555625.1 uncultured Isosphaeraceae bacterium
CCCGCCTCGGCCCAGTGGTCACCGACGGCGTGACATCGTCCGCACTGCGCCCGGGCGTGGTCCATGAAGATTTCCTCGCCACGCTCGATGACACCACCATCGATCAGCCAGCGACCCTCCAGTGGATCGCCGAGCGTCGCCATGTCCACTTCTGCCAGCTCCAACTCCAGTCCCGCCGGCAGTTGACCGTCTTGGTGCGCAGTAGCCACCTCGCTAGGCACGCCGCCGTGGGCGTGCAGCGAGAGGATTGCCTGCTGCTGCTCGATGATCGTGCCAGTGTCGAGTGCCACAAGCAGCGCGGCTCGACCCCGTTGCTCGTCGACCCCCGCCAGAACGTCCCGGGCCGTTGCACGCAGGTTCGGACTCTCGTCGCGGAGCCCGCGATCGATGGCCGCCGGATCGGCGAGTTGGCGAAGGCACTGCTGGCGCAGCATCAGCGGGTTGGACGAGTCGGCAAGCAGGCGACGCGCCAGATCCGGCGGCAATGCCACCTTGTGCGCAGTGGCGGCGGCGGCCGCCGCGGCGCGGACTGCGCTGTCGGCGTCCTCAAGGAGCGTGGGAATCTGGCCCGCAAGGACACCGGCAACATCCTCATCGCGCGGCTCCACTGGCCACCAGCGACCTTCCACGCGCTCTCGCGGCGGGGGGTGGTTCCAGGTGCGCAGAGCGTCGAGCGCCTCGCGTCGCATCAGGGAGTCGCCGGACCCATCTGCGGCAAAGTCCATGAGGCGCTGCAGGTGATCGGCGTCGCCACTGCGCTCGGCGGCGCTCATGGCCCGCCGCGCAAACGGCACGCTTGTTGCGCTGTTCAGGTGTTCGGCCAGTGCATCAAAGACACCTCGCAGCGGCACATCGTGGATCGCCCGGGCGGCTTCGGTTGCAATTGCCGGATCGTCGTCATCGAGGAACAGGGCGACGCGCGCATCTCGCAGGCGTCGTAGCACCAGTACCGCGCCGAGCCGGACTGCTGGCCGCGGGTCCTCTTGTAGCGCTAGCATCTCTTCGGCTGCCTTGCTGCAGCGTGACAGGCCGACGATGGCGGCGTGCCGAAGATAGAGGTCACGATCGTCATTCGCCGCTAGCAAGTCGACCAGCACGGGCGTCGCACCAGCCGCGTTCATCGACCCCAGCGCGATGGCCGCGAAGTACTGCTCGCGGGGCGTTCCGCTGGCCACCTGTCTCATCAGTCGTGGCGACGCGGCCACCAAACCCAATTCACCAATGACGCGCGACGCGTGGGCCCGGACTTCCGAGTCAGCGGTCTGCAGCAACAGAGCGATGAACCGCTCGCCGTCTACTGGATAGCCGGCGCGGTACGCCATCGCAAGCCCCCATAGGCCATGCAGACGCTGCACTGTGTCGGCGGTGGAGAGGCCATCGGAGAAGGCGACCTCAAGGAGACTTGTGATTTCCCCCCGATCGACGAGTTCGTACTGTGCCCGCAACCGCACCCGTCGATCCGGGTTCCTGAGCATCTCCTGCAATTCGTCTCTCGAGTAGTCGCCGAAACCGCCTCGGAAGATGTTCGTGACGTCGGCATCCTCGATGTGGGCAGGATCCCATGCTGCGTAAACGCGGCCGGCGTACTTGCCCTGCCATCCCTGGACCCAGTCGCTGACATACATGCGACCGTCGTAGCCGAAGTCCACATCGGTGCAGAGCACATGCTCCATGAACGGATGGGCATCGACGACCTTGAACCCTGCGCCGTCGGGCTCAAGGCCAAAGGACAGCACGGAGCTGGATGCTGCTGATCCGGTGAAGTCACAGAGAAAGAAGTGCCCGTCGTAACGTTCGTCGAGGCCCACACCAGGGTAGGCCACGAGTCCAGATGGCCCGGCCGTGTGGTGGGCCAGTGGTGGCAGGATCCATGCTGGCTGCTCGTCGTTTCGGAGCTCCCAGACACGCTCCTGCACCCACGGGCCGCGACGGTTGTCGCCCTCGAGCGTCTGGTACTCCATGCGCCACCCCGTCTCGCCGCCCTCGACGCAGTAGACGATGCGCGCGCGGTCGCCGCCGTCGGAGTTGTTGTCACCGGTGATCAGGTTCCCGTAGTCATCGAACGCCAACTCCTGCGGGTTGCGCAGGCCGTGGTGGAAGACCTCGATGTTGCTGCCATCGCGCTCGCAGCGCAGGACCGCGCCGCTGCCTGGACTGTGCTCGATCGTTCCATCAGGCAGCTCCAGGTGATAGCCGCGGTCGCCGATTGACCAATAGATCCGACCATCCATGCCAAGTGTCAGGCCGTGCATGTCGTGGCCGCGCAGCGCGATGCGTACGCCGAAACCGTCCTGAACGATCTCTCGCACCTCGGCGACCCCGTCGCCGTCTTCGTCGCGCAATCGCCACAGCGACGGGATGCACGTAAACCAGACGTCGCCATCAAGGGCAAGCAGCCCGGCGCCGGTACCGTCGAGGGCGTCATCGAAGCCGCCTGCGAACACCGTAGCGGTCTCGAAGACGCCATCCCCGTCCTCGTCGCGCAGGCGCCGCACCCTGTCCTCGAACTGCGTGTAGTAGGCCATTCGGTTCGACCGCAGGTTCGCCCACTTGCGGTACATGGCCAGGCGATCATCGTTGGACTGCGAGGCGAGGTCATCGTCGAGCCAGAAGGCACTCGATCGGTTGTCCTCGACGCCTTGCTCCTGGCGAAAGCTCTCGGCCAGATAGAGATTGCCCTGCTCATCGAAGCACATGGCCACGATGTCCATGGCCAGCGGCTCGCTGGCCACCAGAGCCTTCTCCATGCCCTCTGGCACCTGCAACGCCGCCAGCGTGGCACTTGGCGTCGGCGTGCCCGCCGGTGGCCGGGGCACCCCCGGATCGATGACAAGCGTCGGGGTCCCGCTCCCGGCCAGACGGTCGGTAAAGAGCAGCACGATCGCCGTGGCCACGGCCAGCAGCAGGGCCATGAATACCGCGACGGCGATGGCCGCACGTGCCTGCATCAGGACCAGTCGAGTCCCTCGGGCAGCTCGTTGAAGGACTCGCAGCCGTCCTCGGTGACGACCACCATGTCCTCCACCCGCACGCCGCCTAAGGCGCGGCTGTAGAGGCCCGGCTCGATCGTCAGGACGTCACCGGCGACCAGGTCCGGACCACCGGCGGCCAGCAATGGCGCCTCGTGCACGTCAAGCCCAATCCCGTGGCCGGTGCCGTGCGTGATCGTCGCCGTCTCATCACCGGCCGCCAGCGCCTCGGCGTATCCGTGCTCGCTGAGCACTCTGATCGTCTCAGCATGAACCGCCGCGCCGCTGACGCCCGGAGCGACCGCCGCCGTGGCCGCGGCCTTCGCCTCGACCACCGCCGCGTGCATGGCAGCAAGCGGAGGTGGGACATCGCCGTGCACGACGGTGCGCGTGCAGTCACCGTTGTAGAGCGTCGCGCGATCCTGGGGAAAGATGTCGATGATGACCGGTTCGCCGCTGCGCAGCGGCCCGCTTCCAGTGTCATGGCAGTCTGCGCCGGTGGCACCACCGGCCACGATGCTCTCTGGGTTGTGAAATCCCTCGCCGAGCAGAAATGTGTCGATGATCGCTCGCACGCGCTGGGCAGTCAGCGGCTCCCCGCCATGCACGAGTACGCCGTCGGGGCCTGCCGATGCCCGCGCCACTGTCTGGCAGGCAAGTTGCATGGCAGCCTCGGTGACCTGCTGCGCGCAGCGCAGGTGGGAGAGTTCCTGGTCGCTCTTGGATCGGCGGTCAGCCACGCCCATGTCCGAGTCGAGCTCCACGGCGATGCCGGCCCCCTCCACCTCGCGAGTCACCTGCAGAGGAAGCGATCGATCTGCCGTGACCCGCTCAACGCCCGCTCGCGTGAGGCACTCGGCCGCGACCTGTCCCACCAGGACGCCTCGATCGCTGTCGAGGCCGCCTATGGGGGCGAATTCGCCATACCCGGCCACGGTGTCGACGTTGGCCGCCGCCGCGGCCCGCTCGAGTTCGATCTCGCGCAGGATCATCGTTCGGCTGCCGTCGGGCAGCTCCACGAAGACCACAGGGTCGTGGACGAGAAACTGGACCTCCCGGTAGAGCGACTTGTTGGTCGCCGGGGATCCGGCCATCAGGCGTGCGCGCTGCTGCGTCATGGACGGGTCAGGATAACGAGGCAGGGAGACAAGGCAGTGCCTTGTCCCCCTGCCTCAAGTGGAGCCGATCGGGCTCGAACCGACGACCTCTTGCATGCCATGCAAGCGCTCTCCCAACTGAGCTACGGCCCCGTTGTGTTGTCGCGAGGGCCACGGTCATGCCGGGGCCCTCGAAGAAGGAATCAGGTCATGGCCGCGTCGATCGCAGCAGCAAGCTCGTCCTTGGGCGTGATGCCCACGAATCGCTGCACGACCTCGCCGCCCTTGAACAGGAAGACTGACGGGATCGACTGGATGCCGAACTGCATCGCCATCTCGCGGTTGTTGTCAATGTCCATCTTCCCGATCTTCGCCCTGCCCTCGTACTCGCCGGCAAGCTCATCAATGGTGGGGCCAAGCGCCAGGCACGGGCCGCACCACTCTGCCCAGAAGTCCACGAGCACGGGTTGATCCGCCCCGAGTACCTCGTCATGGAAATTCGCGTCAGTGAACTCTGTCAGGGCTTGCGATGCCACGGGGGCACTCTCCTTGCGTTGCTTGAAGTGCGTGAAAGCGGGGCATCATACTCGCCAAGGGACCTCAGGTCACGGACGCAGGTGTCATCGCATCGAGCATGACAACATGGGACGACACGTCATGGACGCGCAGCAACTGCACCCCGCCCGCCACCGCGATCGCTGCGGCAGCAACGGATGCCTCGTCACGATCAGCCGGAGCCGCCGTGCCGGTGGCCGCCCCTATGAAGCTCTTGCGGCTTGCACCAACGAGCACCGGCAGCCCGGTGGCAACCAGTGCTCCGCTTGCGGAGAGCAATTGCCAGTTCTGCGCCACGCTTTTGCCGAATCCCAGTCCAGGGTCGATGGCAATCGACGCCCGCGGCACACCCGCCTCCTCGGCCGCCGCTGCGCGCTCCAGCAGCGCATCACGCACGCTGCGCGCTACATCGTCGTACGTGGGCTCCGTCTCGTAGCGGTCGCTGTAGGAGTCGTCCGATGGAGGACACCGCCGGTGCATGAGCACCAGGCCCGCGCCGCGACTGGCGGCCAACGAGAGAATGGCCGGATCATCCTCCCCGGCCGAGACGTCATTGATGATCCTCGCCCCGGCGTCAATCGCCGCCTTCGCGACGCTCGCGCAAGTCGTGTCGATCGAGATTGGCACCCCGAGCGTGGCGATGCGCTCGATGATGGGCACGACGCGTCGAACCTGCGTCTCCGCAGCCACCGGCTCGGCGCCCGGCCGCGTCGACTCGCCGCCAACGTCGATGATGTCCGCTCCAGCCTGCACCATGCCCGCGGCGTGCGCAGCCGCCGCGCCAGGGTCGACGTAGCGACCGCCGTCACTGAAGCTGTCGGGCGTCGCGTTGAGAATGCCCACAATCCGCGGTCGCTCAAGCGAGATCGCGCCACCGAGGATCATCCAGTGGGTTGCTGCTGGCATGCGGCCAGCGTACCAAGCAAGGATCACTCGACCGTGACGGACTTGGCGAGGTTGCGGGGCTTGTCGACGTCCTTGCCGCGCAGCACGGCCGCGTGATACGCAAGGAGTTGCAGGGGGACGACGGTCAGCAGCGGTTGCAGCGGCTCGGGCACATCAGGCACGCGGAAGACCTCGTCGCAGTGGCGCAGGATCTCTTCGTCTCCCTCTGTCGCCACCGCGATCACGCGGCCACCGCGCGAACGCACCTCTTCCATGTTCGAGATGACCTTGTGGTACTGGCTGCCGCGGGTCGCGACGACCACCACCGGCATGCCCTTGTCAATCAACGCGATGGGGCCGTGCTTCATCTCCGCGGCGGCCATGCCCTCGGCGTGGATGTAACTGATCTCCTTAAGCTTCAGCGCCCCCTCAAGCGCCACTGGATAGTTCGTGCCACGCCCAAGGAAGAGCCAGTTCTCGCGGTCGACGAGTTGCTCGGCGACCGACTTGATGTGGCCACTCTCTGAAAGCGCTCGCTCGATGTTAAGAGGCATGCCGTCAAGCCCCAGGAGCATGTCCCGCACATCGTCGCGCCCGAGGAATCGGCGGCGACCCATGTAGGTCGCCAGCATCGCCAGCACGCCAACCTGCCCGATGAACGCCTTGGTGGAAGCCACACCGATCTCCGGGCCCACCCGCAGGTAGACGCCTGCGTCCGTCTCGCGGGCGATGGATGATCCGACGACATTGACGACGCCCAGTGCCGTTGCACCGCGTCGCTTCGCCTCCGCGACGGCCGCGAGCGTGTCGGCAGTCTCGCCGCTCTGGCTGACGGCGACTGCAATCGTGTGCTCCTCGACGATCGGGTTGCGATAGCGGAATTCGCTTGCGTACTCGACCTCCGCGGGCACCTTTGCCAACTCCTCGATCAGGTATTCCCCGACCATCGCCGCATGCAGAGCGGTGCCCTGCCCGAGCAGGAGGACTCTGCGCACAGACGCGATGGGCTCGGCCAGATCGGCTACACCACCGAGAACGATCCGGTCGCCGTCAAGGTCGATGCGGCCTTGGAAGCACATACGCAGCGTGTCGGGCTGCTCGTGGATTTCCTTGAGCATGAAGTGCTCGAAGTCGCCGAGCTCGATTTGCTCGAGGCTGAACTCCAGCTCCTGGATCTGGGGCGTGATCGGCACGTTCTCAGTCGTGGCCGTTCGGAAAGAATCGCGCGTGAGGCGGGCGACGGTCTCGTCATCAAGCGCGAATGCCTGGTTCGTGTGGGCCACGATCGCGCTTGAGTCGGACGCGACGATGTACTCGTCCTTGCCCACGCCCACCAGCAGCGGCGAGCCCCTTCGGGCCACGACCAGCACGTCCGGCTCCTCGGCGCAGATGACGGCAATGGCATACGCCCCGGTCACCTCACGCAACGCAGCCTGCACGGCTGCCTCAAGATCCCCGTCGTAGAGCGCCCCCACCAAGTGCGCAAGGACCTCCGTATCGGTGTCACTCTCAAACACGTGGCCTCGCTCCTGGAGGTACTGCTTGAGGGACGCGTAGTTCTCGATGATTCCGTTGTGCACGAGCCGGATCCCATGCCCTTTGGCGGCGTCATCGGCGTGCGGGTGGGCATTGGCGTCGCTGGGGGCACCGTGGGTGGCCCACCGGGTATGGGCGATGCCGAGGCTGCCGTCGAAGGCTCCCTCGCCAGCCACCATCTCCTCGAGCACGTCCACCCGACCTGCCGTTCGCGCAACCTGCAGCCCACCGTCAATGACGGCGATCCCGGCCGAGTCGTACCCGCGGTACTCAAGGCGCTTGAGGCCCTCAAGCAGGATGGGCCTAGCCTGGCGTGATCCGATGTATGCGACTATTCCACACATGAACCGAGAAGCGTACCCCAACGAGTGGGCAAGGACTGCCCCGGGATCTTCTGATGACCCGTTATGGGACCCGTACAATCGATTCGTGCCGCGCTGCCCCCACCAGGAATGCCACCACGATGGATAAGGCCGCCATGCGTAGGGTGTGCCGAACGGCGGTCCTGTCCATGGACGCCAATGGGCGGGTCAAGGCCGAGGACTCAATCAATGCCTGCCTGGCCGCCATGGCCGTATTCCAGACCGCGGCGGTAATCCTGGCGTATCTCCCCCTCCCCGATGAAGTCGACCTGCGGCCCTCGATGCAGCGGTGGATGAACGAGGGGCGGCAGGTCTGCGTTCCGTGCGTCGACTGGGAGACGTCCATCATGGGATGCAGCAGTCTGGCATCGCTGGCTGAGCAGGCTCTGCAGCCTGACCGGCACGGCCTGCGCGTCCCTCGAGATCCACAACCTGTTTCCTGCGAAGCGATTGACGTCGTCATCGTCCCGGGAGTAGCGTTCGATGCCGCCGGCGGGCGACTGGGTCGAGGCGGTGGCTTCTACGATCGATTCCTCGCGGAGGTGGCCGCTGTCGCGATCGGGGTCGCGCTGCCTGGGCACCTCGTGGACGAGGTGCCGCGCGAGGACCATGATCGGCTCGTCAGCGCCGTTGCGACCGCCGACGGCCTGCTGACAGGTCGTGGATAACCTTCCATCGTCGCCGGCGCGGCCGCGTGGTGGCCCTACAATCGCCATCGACGATGGCCCTGCCAAGCCAGCTCGGACGCCCGCTTGCGCGGAGCAGCAATGTCTATCGCCGGCGCCGTCGGCGCGGCGGTCGCTCTTGGCTGATCGTGTTCGCCGTGCTCGTTGGCGGCGTGACCTGGCTCGCCTGGCCGAAGGGTGACACCGCGCAGCCATCGCCGCCACCGACGCTGGTCGAGGCCACTGGCGACGAGGTTGAGCAACCAGTATTCGTACCCCCCCCTGCTCCAGGCCCGGCCCCTGTCGATCCCGTCGTGACGCCGATTGTTGAACTGACGCCATCGGTCATTGAGAAGCCTGCTCCGCAGCCGATCCCAACGCCCGAGCCGACCGTCATCGCCAAGGCGGAGGTCGAAGAGCCGGTAATCGAGGACTCCCCCTTCGCGGCGCCTCCGCCGGCGGTCGTTCCCATGCCGCGATCAACGTTCCTTGAGGTTGCCTTGGCTATGGTCGACGCGGGCGACTTCCACTCGGCCCAGCGGTCATTGACCGATGCGCTGCGCGAGGACACGCTCAACGACGAGGAGCAGGCGCAGGCCCGTGGCATGCTCAGCGACCTCGCCGACCGGCTCGTGTTCTCGTCCACTGTCGTTCTAGGCGACCCGTACTCTCTTGAGTACATCGTCCGCAGCGGCGACACGCTCTCGGGCATCGTGCGAAAGATGGGCCTGCAGGTGGACTGGCGCCTCATTCAGCGCATCAATCATATCCCGCGCGCCAACGCCATCCAGGCGGGCCAGACGCTGAAGTTGCTGACCGGTCCGTTCCACGCGGTTGTTGACAAGACGGACTACCGGATCGACATCTACATGGGCGAGGGCGAGGATCAGGTGTTCGTGCGTTCCTTCCCGGTGGGGCTCGGCGAGTTCAACTCGACACCCACGGGCCTCTTCAAGGTTCGCCCTAGTTCCAAGCTCATCAATCCCACCTGGGTCAATCCCCGCACGCGACAGCACTTCCCGGCCGATGATCCAAAGAACCCCATCGGCGAGCGCTGGATCGGGCTCATGGGCGTGGAAGAACGCACCCGTGACCTGGCAGGCATGGGCATTCATGGGACCATCGATCCCGCCTCGATCGGCCGCGATGCCTCGATGGGATGCGTGCGGCTGCGCGCCGAGTCCGTTGCGCAACTCTACGAGCTGCTGACCGAGGGCGTCAGCACCGTCGAGATTCGCTGAGGCAATCCCTCAGAACGCCAATTGCATCTGGGTACGAAGCACCCACTGGCCATTCCAGTTGGCGTCGTCGCGCCACCCCACCATGGTGTTTCGCATGCTGTCGGAGACCTTGCCGAAGCTCCATCCAAGATCGGTGGTGATCTTCAGGCCATGGTCCTCAAGGTACCAGTTGGTGCCGGCCGTCAAGATGTTGACGTTCGCGCCGCCCATAGATGACTGCTTGGCGCCACCGGCTTCCCACCGCAGGAAGACCTCGGTGTCACTGGACACGTATGTACTGCCCTGTAGGACGACCCCGATCCAGTCCACTGTCGGGATGCTCGTAGCGAGGGACTTCTGATGGTGCCAGGTTCCGGAGGCCATGAAACTCGCCCCATCGAGCTGTATTGATAGGTCCGCGGTGATGCCCCATTGATCCACCTTGATGTTGCTCACTTGCCCAGGATCACCATCTCGCTCTGAGTGCTGGCCGTGGACGGCGATGCCCAGCATGACCGCGCGATCGCTGCCCATGGGACTCGTAAATTGCGTGAACTGGCCCCAGTCGCCCTCAAGGAGCAACTCGACGCGGCCAGTGATGGACCAGTCAGTGTCCGGCAGCATGGCCCCCCATGGCGGGGTTGGGTTGATGGACGCCGCGTCGGCACCACGCAGCACTCCTGAGCCATTAGAGATCGCCCCGAAGGCGCGGATCCCCTCGCCGAGCCACGTCACCTCCACGCCACTGGACCGACTGAGTCCAAGGCGATGGTCGATCAGGGATCGTTCAACGGTGAGTTGCCGCTCGTCAACCACCAGGGACTCCCGGGTGAAGGGCAGCATGAAGACCCCCGCTCGCCAGGACACCTGGTCGCTGGCACGATAGCGAATCCACGCGTCCCACATCCGCGCGCCGAGCCGCAGGACCGGGCTGCTGGAGACCGCGTCTGGATCCAGCCACCCATACCCGGGCTGGACAAGGAAGGTCAGATCGCGGTCAAAGAGCCAGCCGCTGAGGTCCAGGCGCATTCGGGTGTTCTCGAAGCCGTAGCGCCACTCGTCCTCGTCGCCGATGTTGCCCGGTCGCAGGCGACTGAACATGAACCGCTCCTGCAGAAGCCCACCGAACTCCAACTTGAAGCGGCCGTCGGCACTGGCGAGGAAGAAGCCGTCCGACCATCCGCCGAGCAGCCCGTCCCCAGCGAGGTTGTGACGAGTGTCGGCGTCCACGAGCATGTCCCGCACCAACTGGCGTAGCTCATCCGATCGCTGCTGGGTGATCCAGTCCCGCGTTGCTTCGGCCCGGAGTGCATCGACCTGCTCGCGCATGTCGTCGGTGTCAGCCTGCACGGCTTCGAGGCGCAGACGCAACTCGTCCAGCTGGAGTTGGATGTCGTCGCCACAGGCGGCCTGAAGTGGCATCGCCAACGACAACAGCAGCATCGTGGACACGAACTGGCGTGGGGGCATCATCAGAACACCAACTGCAATTGCGATCGAAGAATGATCTGGTTCTCGCGATGGGTATCGAGCCGCCCACCGGTGATTGACTGCAACATCGTCGAGCTGATCTTCCCGGCGCTGAAGCCCACATCAGCGGTGAACTTCACATCGTGACCGTCGAGGTAGCGGTTGAGACCTATGGTGACGAGGCTCACGTCCTTCCCGCCGAACACTGCCTCGTCCGGTCCACCCAGTTCCCACCGCGCGTAGAGTTCCGTCGAGTTCGTGAGGTAGGTGCTCGCTTGGGCCACCAAGCCGTACCACTGCACCTCCCTGGTGGACGCGGAGAAGTCCCGCTGCCGCTCGTAGAGCACGGCGAGATAGGCGGACGCTCCGTCCAGCTGAAGGGACACGTCGGCTGTCACCCCCCACATGCGGCCCATGGGCAATCCAAATGGCGGCGGGAGACTGTTGGTGCGCTCCGAGTGTTGTCCATGAAACGCCACGCCCACCAGCGTGCCGCGCTGGCTTCCGGGCGGGCTCGTGAACTGCTCGAACTGCGCCCAATCACCGGCGAGTTTCCACTCGTGTCGAAGCGTGATGGCGTATTCGACGTCTTGGCCCATTGCCGCCAAGGGTGGCGTCGGGTCCGCGAGGCTCCAGACGGAACCGTGGAAGAGCGCAGGACTGCCGTTGCTCGTGGC
>CAZKTE010000005.1:0-46959 GCA_964555625.1 uncultured Isosphaeraceae bacterium
CCGCGGCTGCACGCCGACACGACACGCCCTATGCGCAGGTTGTCGCGATGCTTGGCGATGAAGCGCCGCGGCTCGTGGAGCGGGTTGTCACCGATCTGCGCTACGAGGGGTACGTCAAGCGGCAGGAGGCGCAGATCAGGCGAGCGGCCCGCAGCGAGCGACGCCGCATTCCCGCATGGGTCGAGCCGTCCAGTGTCAGTGGTCTGCGATCGGAGGCGATCGAGGTTCTGAAGCGATTCGCCCCTCGGACACTTGGCCAGGCATCGCGCCTTGCGGGCATTACGCCCGCGGACATCTCGCTGCTGGCCATCGCCATCGAGCGCGGCGTCAGGGCGTAGCCGCTTGCAGTAGCCACCTCGATGTCGGCCATCGATCTACGGGCAAGTGAGCAGGGCCGCCCGTTGGCGGCCCTGCATCGCAAGTCGGGGTGACAGGACTTGAACCTGCGGCCTCTTCGCCCCGAACGAAGCGCTCTACCAAGCTGAGCTACACCCCGTGGTGGTGCCTCCCGGGAGAGAGTCAAATGGGCGAGGCAGGATTCGAACCTGCGAAGGCGTACGCCAGCAGATTTACAGTCTGCCCCCTTTGTCCACTTGGGTACTCGCCCGCGAGGGCTTGGTAGTGTACGAACGCCCCGCGAGCCGGGCAACCGGCACCCTGCCGCTGTAGCTCAACTGGTAGAGCACCTGATTTGTAATCTGGAGGTTGGGGGTTCGAGTCCCCCTGGCGGCTGTTCCTGAATGCGTCTTGTCCCCCTCATTTCGCTCGCCCTGCTGACTGCCTGCAACAACGCCGGAGTGGAGAAGGATGCCGCGCCTGCCCCTGCCCAGCTCGTCACCGCCGGTTATGCGGATGACGCCAGTTGTGCCCGCTGTCACAGCGAGATCGCTGAGCAGTTTTCGCACATGGGCATGGGTCGCAGTTTCGCGGTTCCCGACCCCCAGACCGCCGTCGAGGACTTCACGCGTGGCGAGTACTACCACGAGGCAAGCGACCTCTACTACCGCATGACCATGGGGGCAGACGGCGTCATGCGCATGACGCAGTACGAGGTGGCAGATGACGGCCAGCCCATCAACGACCTGACGCTCACCTGTGACTTCGCCGTCGGCAGCGGAAACCACGCCCGCACCTACCTCCACCGCACCGCAAGCGGCGAGCTCTGGGAGATGCCCGTCTCCTGGTACAGCGAGGGCGAGGGGCACTTTGGCATGTCTCCCGGGTACGACCACGCTAGCCACCAGCGCGTCAGCCGAATGGTGGGCTACGAGTGCATGTTCTGCCACAACGCCTATCCCGACGTGCTCGCCGGCAACGACCGCGATGGCATGCCCCAGTGGTTTCCGCAGACCATGCCCTCGGGCATCGGATGCCAGCGCTGCCATGGGCCCGGGCAGGCGCATGTGGACCTCGCATACGACGCGGTGGCCGGCGACGAGGCGATCGCCGCCGCGATCCTCAATCCCATCGACCTGCCAGCTGACCGCCGCGATGATGTCTGCTTGCAGTGCCACCTTCAACCCTTCAGCCAGCACAAGAGCCTGGTGCGGCGCGATGGCCGCGGCTACTTCTCCTACCAGCCCAACGAATCACTCACGCAGTACCTGGCGCACGTGGAACTCGAAACGCCCCAGGAGCGCGGCGACGCCTTCGAGGTCAACCACCATGCCTGGCGGCTTCGGCAGAGCGCATGCTTCACGCAGAGCGGGGGGCTCGACTGCCTCGCGTGCCACGATCCCCACGGCCAGCCGGCCCCGGAGGACCGCGTCGCCTTCTACGCGGCACGCTGCCAGGAGTGCCACGCGGTGGAGGACTGCACGGTCGTCCTGGCGCCCGACGATCCCCATGCGTCCATGGCGGACTGCGCCGGCTGTCACATGCCGCGGCGTCGTCCGTCCGACGCCATCCATGCGATCGTCACCGACCATCGCATCGGCATCTACGACGACGGCGTCGACCTGATCGCAGCGCTGTCGGACGGGCCGCCGCATCCGGTGCAGGGTGCCGACCTGGTCCTAGGCGATCGATTCGTCGACGACTCCCACGCGTCCCTCTACCCGCTGGCGGCGCGCATCGTCAGCGACGACCTGTCGGCGGTCGATCCGCTTGCCGAGGCGATGGCGGGCATAGGCGAGGATGTTCCGGACCTGCGGACCATTCTCGCCCAGGGTCTGGAGCGCGTCGGCCGCGGCGACGAAGCGCTCCTTGAGTACGACCGCGTCGCCGCAGCGGATCCTGCTCGCGTCGATGCGCGAATCAATGCCGCGGTACAACATGCTGCGCGGCGTGAACTCGATCAGGCGGTGGCCGAGCTCACCGCGCTGGTCGAAGAGCGAGGGGAACTCGTCGATGCCCGGGTACGCCTGGCGATCCTGTTGGAGGCCAGCGGGGAGCGAGCATCGGCGCTGGGCCACGTGCGCGTAGCCGCTGAACTGCGGCCGACGGATGCGGCCATCGCCGCGCACCTGGCGCGGCTCCTGGTCATCACCGGGGACATCGCCGGTAGCCTCGATGCTTGGCAGACGGCTGCGGCGCTCAACCCCGGCGATCCGCAGGTCACCCGAAACCTCGGCGCTGCGCTCTGGGCGGGGATGCATCGCGACGAGGCGATTCGAACGTGGCTCCATGGTCTACGCCGCGCGCCGGACTCACCCCAGCTGCGAGAGCAGGTGGCCATGGCGGTGCTGCTCTTCCCGCCGGACGAGTCGTGGACGCCGCTGCGGGGACTGGCGGAGGCCGAACTTGCCGTGGAACTCGGGGGCGCTCGCCAGTCGACGCTTGCCGTGGCAATAGGGACGCAGTTGTCGGGATTTCCGCGCCGCGAGTGCGACGAAGCGGTGCGTATGGCCCGTGAACTCGGCGCAGATCCGGCGGCCCTGGAGTTGCTGACTGTCATGCGACTCGTTGACCTCGGCCGCGTCGATGAGGCCAGTGCGCTGCTGGAGCGCGTGGAGACTGCCCTTGCCCGACACGTTCCCCTGAGCATGGTCCGAGAGGGACTGATTCAGGCGGCGCGGCGATATGTGGGCAGGTGAAAAATAGCCACGCGGGAGCGCAGGATTGCTCCTGGCCCCCGCGCGGGCGGGTGGACACCTTGTGAGTCAGGCGCTGTGCCTGAGTGTCCCGGATTCGTCTGCGCGTGCCTTGAGCTTCTGCACGCCGCGGTACTTCCAGTTGTTGATCGTCGACACGGGTACACCCATCGACGCCGACGCTTCCTCGTAGCTGAGGCCCTCGCAGACCACCAGTCGAACTGCGTCCGCCTCGTGGGTTGGCAGGCCTGCCAGCGCCGAGTCCATGTCGAAATCGCTGCCGGGAACCTCGCTGGGCGAGCGATGGCGTCGGAGGGTCGAGATCGCCTCGTCACGCTGCTCGTCGATGTAGCGGTTGCGTCGCTGGTTCTTGTTGTAGCGCCGCTTGATGAGGTTGTCAGCGATCTTGATGAGGTAGCTCGAACTGAGCGTCAGTTCCTCGAGCCGCTTCACGGTCAGGAGGCGTGAGAAGACCTCCTGGGCGATGTCCTCGGCTTCCGCTACGCCAAGTGACTTGCGGGCGAAGCAGTAGACGCGCTTGTAGTACGCGTCGAAGAGTTCGAGAACGAGGTTGGCACGTGTCTGAGTGATGGACACAGCTGTCTCTCCTTGTCTCAGCGGCCCTGTGACGATCTTGGTCATCAGGTCCACGGCTTTGACAAGCCCCGAGAACACCGCCGTAGCGTCTCGGGGGCCCGACCTTCGGGTCGGGCCGGCGCCTCGACCTGGAGGCACCTTCAAGGGTCCTAGTTGTCAAGGGCGGCAATCGAAACTGCTGCCCGCGATGAGCGCCGAGGTCGGCACCCGTCTATCGATCCGCAGGGATGTGGCCGGCGGTTGCATCGCAATCTCCGGGCAGACGTCCGTGCGTCTCACCTGCACCTATGCACGTCGAGCGCGTCCGTGAATCGAGAATGTCCCTGAATCAGGAGATCTTTCGCCGCGGCACTACACTCCAGTCGATGAATCACCGTTCTCACGCCCTGCAGCGATGTTTGTGCCACATCGTGACGATTGGCACAAGCCAGAAATTCCGTGCCGGGAAGGGATATTGACCGGTGGCGTCAGCGATTGTCCTAGGTGGTGGAATGGTCGGATCGGTCATGGCCGAGGACCTCGCCACCTGCGAGGGGATCGACGTCACGCTCGCGGATGTTGACGAGTCACGTCTTGGGACTGTCGCCGAACGCAGCAATGGCGCCGTCTCGATTCAGCGCGTCGACTGCAGTGACGCGAGGGCAATCACGGCAGCCGTCGCACCCTTCGATGTCGTGCTCGGCGCCCTGCCTAGTCGACTGGGACTGGACGCCTTGGGTGCTGTTATCGAGGCCGGCGTTTCTTGTTGCGACATCTCCTTCATGGCCCAGGACCCTCGATGCCACGCGGAGGCGGCAGAGGCGCGCGGGATCACATGCATCGTCGATTGCGGTGTGGCGCCCGGGATGAGCAACCTTCTTGCCGGCAGGGCGGCCCTCATGCTCGATCCGTGTCGACGCATCGACATCGTCGTCGGGGGTCTCCCGGTCGATCGCCACTGGCCCTGGGAGTACAAGGCCGCGTTCAGCCCTCGCGATGTCATCGAGGAGTACACGCGCCCGGCGCGCATCATCGAGGATGGCCGCATCGTCGTGCGCGAAGCGCTCAGTGAACCTGAGTTGCTTGACCTTCCTGGTGTGGGGACGCTCGAGGCATTCAACACCGACGGGCTGCGGACGCTTTGCGACACGCTGGCGGTACCGGACATGCGAGAGCGCACGCTTCGGTACCCCGGCCACGCCGAGCAGATGCGGATCCTTCGGGCATCAGGATTCTTCAGCACGGCTCCCATCAGCGTCGGGGACGTCGAGGTCACTCCCATGGACGTGACCGCCGAGTTGCTCTTCCCGCACTGGACGTACGAGGAGGGCGAGGCTGACCTGACCGTCATGCGCGTCGAGGCCGAAGGCATGATGGGCGACGTTGACATGCGCGTACGCTGGGACCTGCTCGATCATCGCGACGCCACTGCGGGGCACAGCAGCATGGCCCGCACGACGGCGTTCCCCGCAACTGCGATGGCGAGGATGATCCTAGACGGGACGCTTTCGCAACCGGGCGTGCATCCGCCCGAAGCGCTCGCTGGCGAGGACGCGGCCGTTCAGCGGCTCCTGGCCGAGCTCGAGGTGCGCGGGATTGCCTACGTGCGCACCCTGGAACCACTGCGGTAGTCCCCGACGCTATCCTCTCTCGCCATGGCATTGCAGTTGGGATTGATCGGCGCCGGGATGATCGCAAATGTCCACGCCAAGGGCGCCGCCGCCGCCGGGAGCACGATCGCCGCAGCGTGGGACCCGCGGATCGAGGCCGCAGAATCGCTGGTGACCGAGCATGGTGGCGAAGCGGTCGAGAGCCTCGATGCGCTGCTGGCCCGCGATGACGTGCAGGCGGTGGTTGTGGCCGTACCCAACCACCTGCATGCCGAGCTTGCAATCCTCGCGCTGCGGGCGGGCAAGGACGTGCTGCTTGAGAAGCCCATGGCGACAACTGTTGCCGCCTGTGACGAGGTCATCGCCGTAGCCGCTGCCGGGGAGTCCATACTGCAGTTGGGATTCGTCTGTCGATTCGCTCCGACGATCTGCGCTGCCCGCGGCCTCATAGAGGACGGCGTCATCGGCAGCGTGCACCACGCCCGCGCCACGTTGTTGCGGCGGCGGGGTATCCCCGGACTTGGCGGGTGGTTTACGACCAAGGAACTCTCCGGAGGTGGTTGCCTGATCGACATCGGCGTACACCTCATTGATCTGGTCATGCACCTGGCCCGGCCAGGGCGAGCCTTGCGCGCAAGCGGCCACTGCCAGGCGGTGCTCGGCGGCGACGCCGCCTACGACTACGACGAGATGTGGTCAACGCCGGTGGAGGGCGGCACGTTCGACGTCGAGGACGGCGTGCGTGCCATGCTTCGCTTCGAGACGGGCATGACGCTTGACCTCAACGTGACGTGGGCGACCCATCTGCCCGAGGGGCAGATGCGTGATGGCATCGTGCTCGAGGGCGACAAGGGGGCCATGCTCATCGACATCTGGGGCGACAGTCTGCTGGTGGGAGACTTGCAGGACGGAAAGGCCGCCGAGCGGACGATCGCCGTGGAGGTAGGTGATGCGTGGGACGACGCCTTCAAGGGCGAGCACGAGTCCTTCGCCGCCGCGGTGGCATCGCGGAGCGTGGCCGCTGCGGATGCAGCGCAGGGCCGCCACGTGCAGCAGATCGTCGACGCGATCTACACAAGCGATCAGCGCATGGAAGAAGTGGCGATCGTCGATTGACGACCGCCACTTCGGGAGGGTGTCACGTTGTCCGAGGACTCACTCCTCGTCGGTGTCCACGGTCGCCACGGCGGCGCCGCGGTACTCCTCGAGCGTCGCGCGAATCGAGGCACCCATAGCGCCTTCCTCTGCGTGCTCGACGGCCTTCCCCTGCCAGGCGATGGCCTTCTCGGTGTTGCCCTGCTCCCAATAGGCGCGTGCAAGCGTGTCGAGGATCGCGGCGTCCTTGCCTTCGGTCAGAGCATTGGCGCGGCGAGCGCACTGCATGGCGTAGTCAAGATCCTGGAGCTCCTCGGGAGTCTCATCGAGGATCGTCCACGAGATCATGTTCAGGAACTGTGAGTCGTCCCAGTACTCCTTCGCGAGTGATTCTGCGTACGCGTACGCGGCGGCCGTGTCGTTCTTCTTGGTCAGCAGCGTGTCGAACTTCGCCATCTGCAGGTTCGTCGCGGAGCCGAACTCGTCCATGTACTCCTCGATTGCCGTCAGGAACCCGTCCCAGTCGCCGCTCTCATTGGCCTTGCGCCAGGCGTTGCCCATGCGGTTCATCGCGCGAGTGCCTGCCGCTTCCTTGTCGTGCTCAGCCTTCGCGGCGGCGATGTCCCAGCTGCCGTCGACGACCTGCGCAAGCGCCTCGTCCATGCTGCTGGGATGGCCGACCCATGCGACCTGTCCCTCGCCGTTGACGATGAAGGCCGAAGGAATGCCTCTGCGACCGGCGGGCGTCATCCAGTTGTCCGCCATCCAGCGATCATTGTCGATGGCCACGTGGTAGTTCATCTTGTCACCCTGCTCGGCCACGAACTTCGCGACGGCCGCTTCTCGATCCGCCTGCGTGTCCTCACGCTGCCAGATTGCGCAGCCAATGACCTCGACGCCCTTGTCGGCGTACTGGGCCTGCAGTTCGGTCAGGTGCGGGATGGAGACGCGACAGGGGCCACACCAGGTTGCCCAGAACTCCATGACGTAGACGGTGCCGGGCTCGAAGCCGCTGACCGCGCCACCCTTGACCCACTTGGCGACACCGATTGCCGGCGCTGCGTCACCAAGAGAGATCTCCTTGACCTCCGTCGTTGCGGGCAGGGCCGCATTTGGCGGGCTCGGGGCGATGGGCGTTGCCGCGATCACGGCCGCGTCCTTCGCGGTCTTCGTGTATGCCCGCTGGGACTGCGTGCAGGCTGACACGGCGACAATTGCCAAGGCAGTGGCCGACAACATGAGGGTGGTGCGCATTTGGGAATCTCCTTCTCGGGGTTGGGGAACCCTGAGTGTAGCGAGGGTCACCCAGCGTCACCAACCATTGCAGTGGCAAAGACGTCATAGGCCGCGTGTGCGCCGGCTGCGATCCCGAATCCACGCAGGACGTAGACAAGCGCTAGGTACAGCCCCGCGATGGCGTAGAAGGCCATCCGGCCCAGCGGGAAGGGGCCTTCGGCGGGCAGGTAGTGGTACCAGGCGAAGGCGATCGCCGAGAGAATCACGGCGGCGGCTATGCCGATGGACGCATCGAGCTTGAGGAAGGAGCACGCCACCGTGTGGACGAGGGAAATCAGGAGCATGCGGAAGACCAGTTCCTCGTAGATGCCCGCCCCGATGCTGATGGCAATGCGCTCGCGCAGGCCCAGGTCGGCAATCGGGTCGGACGGCGCCATGAGTGCGGCACCTGCAAGGAGCGACCCAATGGCCAGCAGCGGTACCGCCAGCCCGACCGATTCCACGGCCATCAGGGCCGGGACCGTCGGACGCACTCGCCAGGAGTCGCCGCTGAAGATGTGCCAGAGCAGCAGGATCGTCGCCACGGCAATGCCGCCGACCCAGAGCCCGCTCGTTGGGGGCATGTCCATCAGCTCGATGAAGCGTACGAGCGCATCGTGGGCCTTGATCGTCAGCCCGCCGGGCATGCGCGTCACGAGGGCCACCTCGTAGTAGACGAGCAGGGGCAGCAGGAAGATCAGGATGGCCAGGGGACGACGCGACAGCGCACCGTAGCGCTCGTCGACCCCTAGGCGCGACTTCGTTGCAGGCACGGCGCGATGGTACTCCCGGGGGCGGCCCCTCAGGCGGCTGCCTGCCGCAGTTCACGCAACTTGCGGGACAAGCGGCTCTTGCGGCGGGCGGCGGTGTTCCGGTGCAGGGTGCTGGTCGTGGCGACCTTGTCCAGCAAGGCGCAGACCTTGCGGTACTCGGCCTCGGCGGTGTCCACGTCGTGCGCGGCGATTGCTGCAAGGAAGGTCTTGACCTGGTCCTTGATGCGGTCACGACGCCAGTTGTTGAGCGCATTGCGCTTTGCGTTCTGGCGGACGCGCTTCTTTGCTGAGTAGCTGGTGGGCACTATTGATTCCTGATCCAATTGCCGATCCCCCGCCGTGGGGGGAACGGGGCAGTATCCCAGAACGCCATGGGAAGTCAACAGCGGCGTGCGCGCTGCGCAGTTGAGGCCCCATGGGGGCTGTGGTAGGCTCCGCCCCCTTGGGGGAATGGCCTGCAGCGTTGCGGGTGTAGCTCAACTGGATAGAGCATCGGTCTACGAAACCGAAGGTTGCAGGTTCGAGCCCTGCCATCCGCGTACAACAGGCCCCGCACTGCGGGGCCTGTGGTACGTCGCTGCGCGGGCATTGCGGCTCGCCAGGACCTGCAATCGATGCGTCACCTGAGGAACGCGCGCGATGGATTGGTAGGGTCCACGGGTATACTGGAGGCCTTGGAGCCTCGCGCTGCCGCCTTCCCCATGACCGAACCCACCGAGACTACCCCGGCGACCACTCCGGCTACGCCGGGTGACGAGGCGACGCCCACGTCGCTGCCCGATGGACCGACGCTGCTGGCATGGCTCCGGCAGATGCTGCTGATCCGGGAGACTGAAATTCGCTGCATGCAGGCCTATCAGAACCGCCTCATCGGCGGTTTCTGCCACGTCTACGTCGGCGAGGAAGCTGTCGCCGTCGGCACGATTGCGGCCACAAACGTGAATGATCCGCTGATCACCGCCTACCGCTGCCATGGGCACGCGTTGGCGAGGGGCATGGATCCGCGGCACTGCCTTGCTGAACTCTTTGGTCGCATCGACGGCTGCGCCAAGGGCAAGGGCGGCTCGATGCATATGTTCGACGCGCCCCACTCCATGTACGGCGGCCACGGCATCGTCGGGGCGCAGATCCCCCTTGGTGCAGGCCTGGCGTTCGCCACCAAGTACGAGGATGAGGTGCTCGGCAGCGGCAAGAGCAACAAGGTCACACTGTGTTACCTGGGCGACGGCGCGCTCAACCAGGGATCGTTCCACGAGGCGCTCAACCTTGCCGGGTTGTTTGATCTTCCGGTGATCTTCATCTGTGAAAACAACCGCTACTCGATGGGCACGTCCATCGAGCGCGGCACGACGATGGCCCATGACTTGAAGGCGAAGGCCGATGCCTACGGGATCGAGTACGACTCGTTCGACGGCAAGGACGTGCTCGACGTCTACCGGAAATTCAAGCCGGTGGTGGATCGATGCCGCGCAACGTCGCGGCCCTGCTTCGTCGAGGCGCGGACCTATCGCTACAAGGGCCACTCGATGTCCGATCCTCGCAAGTACCGCACCCGCGACGAGGAGGAGCAGGAGCAGTCCGATGACTGCATTGATCGACTCGTCGCCTATCTTGGCGAGCACCACGGCCTCAGCGACGATGGGTACCGCCAACTCTCGCGGCAGGTCAAGGGACAGGTCCGAGAAGCCGTTGATTGGGCCAAGCAGTCGCCCGAGCCGCCCGCCGAGGAACTCTACCGGGATGTCTACAGCGATCAGTGGGGGCCCTTCACGGGCACCACGCCGCCGGGCATGCTCGACGATGAGCCCGAGGAGCCGGAATGATGGCGACCAGGACCATCGACTACCGAGAGGCCCTGCGCGAGGCGATGACCGAGGAGATGCGCAGCGACACGCGCGTGTTCCTCGTCGGCGAGGAGGTCGCGCAGTACGACGGCGCCTACAAGGTCAGCAAGGGCATGCTCGACGAGTTCGGTCCGCGACGCGTGATCGACACGCCCATCAGCGAGAGTGGCTTCAGTGGCATGGCGATCGGCGCGGCGATGCGCGGCCTGCGGCCGATCGTCGAGTTCATGAGCTGGTCGTTCAGTCTTGTGGCCGCCGACCCGATCCTCAACAACGCCGCCAAGATGCTCTACATGTCCGGTGGCCAGTTCGGCTGCCCGATCGTCTTTCGCGGCAACGACGGTGCCGGTGGGCAGCTCGGGTCGACGCACTCCTGGTGTGTGGAGTCGCTCTTCTCCAACGTGCCGGGCCTCAAGATGGCGATCCCGTACGACGCCTACGACGCAAAGGGGCTGCTCAAGACTGCGATACGCGACAACAATCCGGTGTTCTTCCTGGAGTCGGAGCGGCTCCTTGGAATCAGCGGCGAGGTACCGGAGGGGGAGTACACCGTGCCCTTCGGCCAGGCGCTCGTGCGACGCCCCGGCCGCGACTGCACGATCATCTCCTTCGGGCGACCCCTGCACTTCTGCCTCGAGGCGGCGGCCGAGCTTGCCGGTCAGGGCATCGACTGCGAGGTAGTCGACGGCCGGACCATCCGGCCCCTGGACATCGAGACTATGGTCGCCTCTGTGCGACGCACCAGCGCGTGCGTGGTCGTCGACCAGTCCTGGCCATTCGCGTCCGTGGGCGCGGAGGTGGCCGCCCAGATCCACCAGCACTGCTTTGATCACCTCGACAACCACGTCCATCGCGTTCACAGCGACGATGTGCCGGCCCCATATGCCCATAGCCTCGAGCAGGCATACCTCCCCAACACGCGTAAGATCTGCGAGGCTGTTCGCGCGGCGACCTACGCCGCCTGAAGGACGAGGACAGGAATCGCTTGACCATGCCCATCGAGATCACCATGCCGCGGCTCTCGGACACCATGGAGGCGGGCACCGTCATCCACTGGCACGTCGCAGCCGGCGACGAGGTGTCCGCCGGTGACGTCCTTGCCGATGTCGAGACCGACAAGGCGACGATGGAGATGCAGACGTTTGACGACGGCACCATCTTGGAACTGCGCGTGGAGGCAGGCGACAAGGTGACGGTGGGAACCGTCATCGCCGTGCTGCGAGAAGAGGGCGAGGAGCCCGGTGATGCTCCTGCTGTTGACGACGTCTCCGCCGATCCGCCGGTTGTCGACGGTGAAGCGATTGATGAATGCAGCGGGACCGAGGATGGTCCGATGCGCGTCAGCCCTGTCGCGCGTCGAATGGCCGACGACCATGGAGTGGACGTCGGATCGCTCAGTGGAAGCGGACCAGGCGGCCGGGTGATCAAGCGCGACGTGCTCGGGGCCGTCGATGCCGCTGGCGAGACTACCGCAGCTGCCCGCACTACGCACGAGGCGACCGTGCCCCAGGCGCCGCCGCCACATGCGCCGTCGGTACCCGCCGCGCAGGCGGTCGTTCCGGCTGGCTGGCGAACCGACCACCGCGAGCCGCTCTCGGACATGCGGCAGATCATCGCGCGTCGCCTCGTGGAGTCCAAGCAGACGATCCCGCACTACCAGGTGACGATGACGTTCGACATGAGCCCGCTGCTGGATATGCGCGTCACCCTCAACGAGCAACTGGAGCCGGTGGGTGTGAAGCTCACTGTCACCGACTTCATCATCCGCTGTTGTGCTCTGGCCATGGCTCAGCATCCGGCGATGAACGCCTCGTTCGGAGGCGACACGATCCTCTTCCACGGGGCCGTCAACGTGGGCGTGGCGGTCTCACTACCCGAGGAACGCGGCGGCGGGCTGGTCGTGGCGACGCTACGGGACGCGGACCAGAAGAGCCTGCGGGCCATCAGCACGGAGACGGCTATGCTGGCCGAGCGGGCGCGGACGCGGGGACTGGCTCCAGAGGAGATGGCGGACGCGACCTTCACCATCTCGAACCTCGGCATGTTCGGCGTGGAGCACTTCACGGCGATCATCAATCCGCCGAACAGCGCCATCCTCGCTGTGGGCGCGGCGATTGAGAAGCCAGTCGTACGGGACGGTGAACTGGAGATCGGCCACGAGATGCAGGCGACGCTGAGCCTCGACCATCGCGTCATCGACGGCGCGATGGCCGCCAGGTACTTGAGCACACTAAGGGACCTAATCGAGAATCCCGCCGCGCTCCTAGTCTGACAGGGAGCGAGGGAGGCCAACTATGACGAGCAGGACACGAACCGATACGCGACCGAGAATCTACGACGGCGAGGGGGATCGACTGGTCGAGGCCGACCGGCGATCCAACCGGCTGGTTATCCTCCCAAGCGGCGATCCGCGAAAGGCGAGCACCGACCGGGATCGCATTCGCATCGAGTGGGGCCAGTACCTGCTCTCGGACCTGCTCGCGCGGCGGTATCGCACACTCGTCTGTGGCGTGAATCCCGAGGACAACTCCCAAGGCATCATCGGGCAACTCGCCGAGTTGCTGCCCACCAGCCAGTGGAACAATGACTCGATCACCAGCCACGCGCAGACCTTCGCCGAGTCGTCCCCTGACGACGTGCTCGTGCTCAAGTACGACATGGACGCCGTGGAGGTGCTCGCGCTGCTGCGGCCCAAGCACCACGAGACCTTCACTCTCGCGGACCTCTCGCGTGGCTTCAAGAAGATTGCGCAGATGCTCGAGGGCCGCTGGGATCGACTCCCAGCCGCGTCGGTGAGCTTCCTGGGCGCGAAGTCCAATGCGCTGGTTGATGCGCACGGCGACGAGCCGGCCTTCGAGTCAGTCCTGCGGACGATGTACGTCGCCGGGTATCGCGGGGACGTCTACCCGTCACTGCGGATGTGGGAAGTGGCCCCGACCGGGCTCTTCACCACCTATCCGTTTCCAGACAGCCTCAAGGTGATGCGCAGCGGCGGGTTCTAGACGGTCCCGGCCAGTCGCCGCACCGTCATCACAAACGACGCGGCCATGCTCCGCACGAGTCCCCAGCAGATCAGCGACCAGGTGCCGGCTGCGACGAAGGCGGCGATTGCCAGCGATGTCCCCGCCATGAGACCGCCGCCTGATCGCATCGTGGAGTCCACGACGGTCGCGGGGAACAGCGTCGCCATCACGTAGTTGGCCGGCGACAGGGCCGCGATATAGCTTCCAAGGTGCCCCATGCCAGATCCCGCCGGGACTATACAGAGGCCCAGTCCCACCGTTACCACCAGCAGGACCAGCACTGCCGCGACGATCGAGCCGATGGATCCGCGGCTGCGAAGCGACCAGAGCAGCCCGATCGCCACGCAGAAGGCGATGTACGGCACGACCACCAGCGGGCTGGCGACTGCAGCGGGCCAGAGCACCATTGGGGTACCCACGTCGTAGGGGGGCCAGGGCAGAGCCTCGGGCACAATTGCACGCTCGCCGGTGGCAGCTGCTGCGGCGCCCATGGCCATCAGCGTCAAGCAGGGAAGGGCTACCAGTGGCAGCAGGTGCATGACCAACCCATGGATCTTCCCGGAGAGGTACGTCGAGGGCGTCACCGAGGTAATCAGGAGCAGGTCCAGCGAACCGTCCTCCCGCTCGCGAGCAATTGACGATGCCGAGAGTGAGATGGCCGCCAGCGTGACCACGGCCAGTTCGGCCCCGACGACCCACGCGACAACTGACCGAAGCGTTTCGGCACCCCAGAGGCCGGATGCGTAGCAGGACACCATGACCACTGCCACCAGCGTGCCTACGCCGGCGTAGCCCCACCGTGCCCAGAGGGATCCGGTGCTGCGAAATCGAGTGACGCGCTCGCGCCATGCGATCGGGTTTCCTCGCACGCTCGCAGTGGCCCGATCCGATGCGTCCTTCGTCGGCGAGATCCGTCGCGCAGAGACGTCCGACAAGGCGCGCACGCGGAGCGCAGAGAACGCCACGAGCACCAGCGACACGGCGGATGTCATCGAGCACCACGCGGTGACGGGATGCGCCATGCACCAGCCAAGAGGCCACACGGCGGCCCCATCGCTTCGCACGACGTGTGTGCCCGGCCGCAGCAGTACCTCGAGGACGAGAAATGGGTTCAGCGCCGTCATCGGCGTCGTCCAGAAGGCGTTCGTGAGTCCGACTGGCTCTCGCATCATGCGATCAAAGGCGAACGTGACGGCCAGATATGCAACAACCACCCCGAAGAACCCAAGCACTGCTCGCTGGCCGGCCGTGCGTGTGACGCTCATGGCAATCGCCGCGGCCGTGATCACCAGCGCCAGGCAGAGCGCGACCAGTTGCGAGAGCAGGATGACGCGACCGGGTACGCCGCCGAAGAACTGGGTGACCGCCATCACCGGGATGGCCGCAAGCAACAGGGCGGCTATGAAGAAGAGGCGACCGAGAAGGTTTCCGAGCACGACCTGCAGCGCCGAAAGTGGCGTGGTGAGCAGGATGTCCCACGTAATTGGACGCGCCTCGCGAGCTATGGCCCCGGCGACGAAGACCGGCGTGACGATACAGATGAGCACCAGCTGCAGCAGAGACACGAGCGTGAAGACCGACGCGCTTCCGGCGGCGAGTTCTCGCAGCGAGATGCGCCCTGCGGCCGTGACGCCCAGCATGCCCACCAGGAGCACGCCTCCCAGCAGGCCAAGGTAGGCCGACCGCAGGTAGAGCTGTCGCGGCCGCCGGGAGGCCGTGGTGACGAGTCGTAGACAGATCGGGTTCAGGAGTGTCAGTCGCAGGATGCGATACAACAGGGCTGGCACGATGATCAGGGGCCTCCCTTGACCGCGTGGGCGGGGGTTGGAATACTAGCAGTCACCAACAATGGCCACGCGATGAAATGTGGCCCGAATGTTCACGGTCAGCCTGGCAGGCTGCCGATTCCCCGGCCCAATGAGCCGGCGGTCGCCGCGACACCCTCGGGGGTTCAGTGCCGGCGACCGGATAGATTGATCGAGACCCAAGGCAAGCGGATGAACCACACGAACCGAATCACGCACGCAGGAGAGGGCCAAGGGGCCGGCCACAGCGGATAGTCGTGGAGTAGCTGCGCGCCGTCGAAGCGCATGGCCTGGGAATCGAGAATGGACGGGTCTTCCCGCGTAGTGGGATGACTCGAAGGGCACTGCCACTGGCTGCGAACCTCGGAGAGGACGCGGCGATGCCTTACGTACTTGCATTCATGACTGAGACGATCATCGCCGCTGCTGCTCTGGTGGTCGGTGCCGTCATCGGCGGCCTGTTCCTGAAGTTCTCCAGCGGCAGCATGCTGCGCCGTGCTGCGCACGAGGCAGAGACCATCGTTGCGACCGCGCGCAGCGAGGGGGAGGCCGAGCGACAGCGGATCGAACTGGAGGCCGAGCGCAAGGCGCGAGATCGGCGAGAGGCGCTCGACGAGGAAGTCGCCGTTGCGCAGGTGGAGCTCAAGAAGGACCAGGCTCGCCTCGCCAAACGAGAGGACACGATCGACGAGAAGCTCGGGCAGTTGACTCGTCGCGAGACCAGGATCGACGATCGGGAAGGCGAGATCACGCAGCGCATCGAGGCGCTGGAACAGGACTCCGCAGCGGTGGAGGAGGATCGTGCCGCCCTTCGATCGCGACTCGAGTCGGCGGCCAACATCTCGTCGGACGAGGCGCGTCGGCAGTTGCTCGACGAGGTGCGGGTGGATTGCGAGCATGAGGCGGCCGAGCTCTCGCAACGCATCGTCGACGAGGCGCACGAGCAGGCTCGAAGCCGAAGTCGCGAGATCACGCTTCAGGCAATACAACGTTTCGCGGGCGAGCACGTCGCCGATACCACGGTGCGTTCGGTGCGCATTCCGTCCGACGACATGAAGGGTCGGATCATCGGCCGCGAAGGCCGGAACATTCGCGCCCTGGAGCGGGCCACCGGCGCCGACATCCTGGTGGATGACACGCCCGGCGTCATCGCAGTCTCCTGCTTCGATCCGATCCGTCGAGCGATTGCCGGCGAGGCGCTCGAGAAGCTGGTCGCCGACGGCCGCGTGCACCCCTCACGCATCGAGGAGATAGTCGAGACCGTGCAGCGGGACATGCAGGAGCGCATTGCCAAGGCCGGAAGCGACGCGGTCATGGAGGCCAACATTCGAGGGTTGCACCCCAAGATCGTCGAGGCCATGGGCCGCCTTCACTTCCGGACCAGCTATGGCCAGAACGTGCTTCGGCACTCCATCGAGGTGGCCTACCTGAGCCAGGTCATCGCCGATCAACTCTCGCTCGACAGTGAACTTGCACGCCGTTGCGGATTCCTGCACGACATCGGCAAGGCCATGGACCACGAAGTCGAGGGGACCCATCCCCAGATCGGCAAGGACTTCTGCCAGCGGCATGGGGAGAAGGCCGACGCGGTCCTGAATGCCATTGCCGGCCACCATGGCGACATTCCATCGACGACCGCGTACACCCCCATCGTCATGGCCGCCGATGCCATCAGTGGCGCGCGACCAGGTGCGCGTCGCGAGTCGATGGAGATGTACGTCAAGCGTCTCGAGCAGCTCGAGGCGATCGCCAAGGAGCAGCGGGGGGTGGATGAGGCGCACGCTATCCAGGCGGGCCGCGAGGTGCGCGTGATCGTGGATGCCAAGGGTGTCGATGACGCCGAGGCGTTCGCCATCTCGCGGCGCATCGCCGACCGTATCCAGGACGAGATGACCTTTCCGGGCGAGATCAAGGTGACGGTCCTGCGGGAGGTCCGTGCCGAGTCCCTTGCGAGATAGGACGAGAAAGAGGAGCGCACATGCCCATCAAGGCGACGGATTTGAGACGCGGGCAGGCCCTGCTCTGGAACGGCCAGCTCCAGGTGGTGCTCGGCACGGAGCACGTCAAGCCCGGCAAGGGCCCGGCCTACGTACAGGCGAAGATGAAGAGCGTCGACACCGGGACGATCAAGGTCAACCGTATCAATTCCTCCGACAAGCTCGAGGATGTAACGATTGATCGGCGGCCCATGCAGTTTCTCTACGACGGAAGCGGCCAGGGAAACGGCCCGTTCGTGTTCATGGACACGGAGACCTACGACCAATTGGAACTCGACGCTGGCGTGATCGATGAGGACCAGGTCGCCTGGCTCAAGGACGGGCTCGAGGTGACCGTGATGATGTTCGACGGCCGATCGCTGGGCGTTGACCTGCCGGGAGTAGTGGAACTGGCGATCACCGAGACGCCGCCGCAGGCCAAGGGCGTCACCGCGCCCAGCCAGCTCAAGGAGGCGACCGTGGAGACCGGGGCAAAGATTCGCGTGCCGCCCTTCATCGAGATCGGGCAGGTCATCAAGATCAACACCGAGACCGGCGAGTACATGGGCAAGGCGTGATGCCTCACTGCGCGTGCAGCGTCTGACGCAGATCAGGGAGATGCTCGCCGAGCGAGGGCTCTCGCCGCGCCGTCGCCTCGGCCAGAACTTCCTGCATGATCACAATGTGCTGCGAGCCTTGGTGGATGCCTCGGGCGTGGGCCGCGGCGATCTCGTGCTTGAGATCGGCCCGGGTACGGGGTCGCTGACCGAGGAACTCCTCGCCCGTGGATGCGACGTCATCGCCTGCGAGATCGACGAGGGCCTCGCGGACCTCGTGGAGGATCGCCTCGGCGATCGAATCACGCTGGTACGAGGCGATTGCCTCCAGAGGCGATCGTTGAGCGCGGCGGTGGTAGAGGCCATTGGCGATCGGACGTGGCGGCTGGTCGCAAACCTACCCTACGAGATTGCCAGCCCCCTGATGCTGGATCTGCTCCTGCACACGCCGCACTGTCTTGGGCAGTGGGTCACGATCCAGTACGAGGTGGCCCAGCGTCTCATTGCACGACCAGGCGACTCCAATCGCGGCACACTAACGGTTCTGGCACAGGCGCTGGGCAGCGTGGAGGTCCTCACGTCCGTACCGGCGTCCTGCTTTTGGCCCGCTCCCAAGGTGCGTAGCGCATGTGTGGCGATCAAGCCAATTGACCACGACATCGAGGATGTGGACAACTTCGCGACGTTCGTCAAGCAGCTCTTCTCAGCGCGGCGCAAGCAGATTCGTACCACGCTCGGGGCGGGTCGTATGGTGGCGGGCATCGAAGCGACGGCACGGCCGGCCACTCTGAGCGTCGAGCAGTTCTTGGCGCTCTGGCGCGCCTAGAACTTCAGCAGTCGAAGGTTTCCACCGATCTGGGTCTCGTCCTGGATCTTGCTGTAGGTGACGAATCCCACCAGGTCGAATTCTGGGTAGTGCCGGACCACGAGCAATCGCAGGCTCTGCAGGTCATCGCGTGCGAAGTTCCATCGCGGCCGCACGTCGATGGTGTAGCGCTTCGTCAGATCATATTGGAGCCCGAGGTCCAGGAACTGGGCATCGGTGATGCGAATCTCGCGGTACGAGAGATACAGCCGCGCGTCACGACCGCGATCGAGTTGTACGCTCAGTGACCCGCGGTCCATCTGGCCCCCGTCAAGTTCCCAGGTGCCGTGGCCCAGAACCGTCAGCGCATCGCTGATCTGCCACTTGGCATTGACGATCGCCGCATCGGACAGTGAGGAGTACTCGGGCCGCCACTCGTAGAAGGCGGGCGTGTCGTATCTCTGCGTTGCGTCCTCACTGGCAATGAGCAGGGCGGTGTCAATCGTGATCCAGTCCACCTGGTACCAGCGACCGGGGCCACCTCGCCATGTCTGGAGTCGATTGCGCACGCCCATCCAGGCAGCGGTGCCTTCGGCGATGTTGTCCGTCATGGGGTCGTACTGCTCGATCTGCGACGGATCGACGCTGCTGTCCCCGAACCAGAGCGTGGCGTAGGGTTCGACCACATGGCGGAGGCGATGGAGGTCCAGCAGGCGGCTCTCGACATTGTTCCATACGCGATTGAACTGCGCCGATGCTCGCACGCCGCCGGTCAGCAGGGTGCGAGCGGGCCGATCTTCGCCTGCGACCGTGGATCGCTCGTCGAGGCTCCACGTCGCTGCTGCCCCCAGGAATGGCGAGATGCGCAGTGGACCAAGATCCAGCTGCATGGCGAGGTCGTGGCGCGTTGAGAAACGGTTGACGATGTGGTCGGCGAGGTCGCGGGCACGCAGCGGGTCAGCGATGAACTCGTCACTCTCCAGCACCGTGCCGTCCTCGAAGGCGAATGCGGCCTCCCGCAGCCCCATCGACTCGGGCGTGCCGTCCTGGAGGCGCATGCGCATCCGGCTGTATCGCCAGGTGCTGTCCCAGGTGACGGCTCCACCGAAGAGCGACTCGCCGATCTGGCGGAAGGTGAACTCCGGTGCGCGATCGACGGTGAACTGTCGCGATGCCATCAGCCAGCTCGTCGAGATGAATCCGTCGAGGTCGTACTTTGCCAGAGCGGTGAATGCCGAGTTCCCCTCCTGCCGCTTGAGGTAGAGGCTGGTTTCGTACTCGCGGTGACTTCGGTACTCGGGAATCCGCCAGGCGGACATGAATGTTGGATCGCTGATCCAGCTTGCCTGGGCCTGCAGATCCCAGGTGCGGCCGAGTGGACCCTTGTGCGACCAGAGCACGTACCCGCGCTGGTGGTCTTCTACATCCATCTGCCTTCCGGATGCGGTCTTCTGCCTACCCGAGTCGGTCATCCCGTAGAGATCCAAGGTGCCGCCGCCGAAATCCAACTGGTACTCAAGGTCCAGCCCGAGGCCGGCGCCGCGCTTGGAGTAGCCGTCGGCGCGAAGCGTCGCGCCGATTCCTGAGGGGGCGTCCCTGCCCAGCAGCGTCGGCAGGTCCAGCCGCGTCTCCAATTGCGTTCCCCGCGTCTTGTTCCAGCCCAGACGGACCCCTTCCAGCGGGATCCTGCCCGCTCGTCCGCTGTAGTAGGGCCACCAGAGCACCGGAGCGCGGCCCATGCGCAGGGTGTTGCCGGTGCTTGTGACGTAGAGGTCCTCGTCGCCATCCCTCGCCTCACGGGTGAGCGTCAGGTGCTCGGCGCCGATGGAAAGATCCGGTGTGGTGAACCCGCTCGTTGAGATCCGTGCGCGGCGGGCCGTCCACTGGTTGGCGGCTTGCTGTCGCAGTTCCTGCGCCCGGGCGTAGATGGGCAATCGGCCATTGCGGGCGTACGTGCGTAGCACGGCTTCGAGCATCATCGCTTGGCCGGTATCAAAGTCGTAGTAGGCGCGAGGTGCTCGGGCTAGGTAGTCGCCGCGATTCGCGTCTGCAACAACATTGCCCTCGAGGTAGAGGCCTCGCACGAACTCCGCGTCGATGCGACCGGAAGCGATGTCGCGGACACCGGCCGGATCGGTGAAGATCACGGCGCGGCGCGCGGTCAACTGCAGTTCCTCGAATCCTCCGGCATCGGCCAAGCCGCGGAGTTCAAGCATGACGTTGCCAGTGGCGACGATCACGTTTTCCTGTTCCCCGGGCGTCAGTTCCACGCGCTGTGCAGTGATGGCGAGCGTGCTTCCTGGCCGCCGGAGCCAATGGCGAGGATTGGTCGCCACGGGCAGGGTGATGGTGGCGGCAGCGCCGATCGACGACCTGCCACCTGTGTCGAGAATCGGATCCCTGGCCAGAGCAGGTGGGGCAGCGAGCACGCCCTGCAAATAGGCGAGCAGTCGTTCTTCGGCGCGATCAAGAAGGGCCACGTTTCCACGCGGTCGGCTCTCCTGCATGAGATCAACGCGCATGTGTATGTCGCCTTTCGTGCTACCGAGCACAAGGAGGTCGTTCCCCTCTGCGCTGACGGCGGCGCCGGCGGTCGTGCGCAGGAATGTCGGCAGGAACATCGCGACCTGGGTCACCACGCCGTCGGCGCTCGGGAGGCGGTTGATCCACACCACCGCGCGCTCCGCGTCGAAGGTGTATCCGCCGATGGCAACCGTCACGTCCCTCTGGAGGAGCAGTCGGCGAGTGTCATCAACTGCCCAGGCGTCTGCTCGACGCGCGGAGAGGAGCACGGCACCATCGCGAGGCTCCACCGGCAGCACGACTCCCGAGAGCCGATCGCCGCCGAGGGGGATCTCCCGGGTCTCCTGGGCTACGCTCAAGGCGGAGGTCCACGCGACTACCAAGGCGCACAGCACTGCTAGGCGTACGAGCACGGGAGGGGATGATAGCCCTTCGTGGCGGGGTCTCAGGAGGCCTTGGAGGCGTCCTCGAGCCCGGAATCGATGAGCGCATCGACAAAGGCGGTGGCGTCGAAGGACTCGATGTCCTGCGGCCGCTCGCCCAGACCCACGAGTTTCACGGGGACCTCGAGGGCGTCCTCGATTGCGAAGACGATGCCTCCGCGAGCCGTACCGTCGAGCTTGGCCAGCACGATGCCGGTGACGTCGACCAGATCGGTGAATTCCCGCGCCTGCACCAGCGCGTTCTGACCCTGCGTGGCGTCCAGTACCAGCAGTACCTCGTGCGGTGCGCCGTCGATCTTGCGGCCCGCCACGTCGCGAATCTTGGCGAGTTCACGCATCAGCGGCTCTTGCGTGTGCAGGCGGCCGGCGGTGTCGACCAGAAGGACGTCGATGTCCCGGGCGGTAGCCGCGTCGGCGGCGTCCCAGGTGATCGATGCGGGGTCGGCGCCCTTGGCGCCCCGCACGCAATCGATGTTCAGTCGATCGGCCCAGGTAGCAAGTTGGGAGACGGCCCCGGCGCGGAAGGTGTCGGCGGCCGCCAGCATCACGCTGCGGCCCTCCTCCTTCAGCGATGCTGCCATCTTGGCGATGGTGGTGGTCTTGCCGGCGCCGTTTACGCCGACCACCAGGACGACGGTAGTGCCCTCGTCGGCCATGTGCAGGTCTCGCCGGCGGCTGGCCAGACGGCTCTCAAGGAGATCCTGGAGGAGCGTGAGCATGTCGCTGCCGTCTAGGTCGCCGCGAGCGGTAGCGGCCTTGAGCTCTGCGACCACCACGTCGGTCGTGGCAGGTCCGACGTCGCTGGCAAGCAGCATGCGCGCCAACTCGTCGATGCTCGCTGCGTCGATCGTGCGACCGCGCAAGGATGCCAGCGACGACGAAAGCGCATCGCGACTGCGCGTGAGCCCGCCGCGAATGGCGGACGCCGTGGCGCGGAACAGTCCCATCAGGACTCCCCCGGTGCGTCGTCCATGTCGTGGTAGATCCGGTCCAGCACGCCATTGACGAACGAAGGGGATCGGTCGGTGCTGAACTCGCGAGCCAGCTCGACGGCTTCGTTGATCACCACCCGCGGCGGAGTGCGGCCCGTCAGCATCTCGTGGCAACAGAGGCGCAGGAGGTTTCGGTCCACGAGGGGTTGCCGATGGGTGGGCCACTGCGGGGTTCGGGCGCTGATGAGTTCGTCATAGCGCTGGCGACTGGACCAGGCGTCTCGTGCCAGGGAGAGCGCGTCCTCGCTGGTGGACGGCGCTGCCGCGTCGCCCTCCTCGATGGCCTGCAGGGCGATGTCGGCGGACTCCTCGTTGCCCGCATCGAACTGACAAAGCAACTGCAGGGCTTGGCGTCGAATGCCGCGGTTGGCGTGCATGGTCAGATCGCCCGCTCGAGGGCGGCATCAAGTGCGCCCAATGCCGCAAGCATGGCTTCGCTGCCTTTGTTCCCGCGGTCACCACCGGCCCGTGCCGCTCCCTGTCCGCGAGACTGGCAGGTGAGTACCCCGAACCCAATCGGCAGTTTGCGATCGATGGAGATCTGCATGAGGCCGTTGGACACGGCCGCGGCAAGGACCTGATCGTGCGTCGTCTCGCCGGCGATGATGCAGCCGATGGCGACTGCAGCGTCCACGCCGCGATGCGCCAGCGCCGAGCACGCCAGCGGCAACTCCCAGGCACCTGGCACCTTGGACACGATCAGGTTCTCTTCACTGCCTCCATGCTCGAGAAACGCGGTCCGCGCACCCTCGAGGAGCGAAGACGTGATGCCCTCGTGGTACGTGCTCACGGCGATGCCGATGAGGCGGCCCTCGGCGTTGGCGGGTTTGTCGGTCAAGTCACGCATCGGACCGGGCATGGTATGGACGACGGCGACTGCATTCAACGGTCCCGCCCTACCATGGGGCCGTGGTGCCCCCTGCACGCAGCATCAAGGCCGCGTTTCACCTCACCCGCTTCAGCATTGCGCTTGGCGCGATCGCCGACATCTGGCTGGTGACGCTGCTGACCCGTGACGACAGCGGGTACGTCATGACCGGGCTGCATGCCATGCCCGCCTGGGGTGCGATGGCCGCCTGCGCGGTCGTAGCGCTCGGGCTCTGTGGGTTCGCCGCCGCCCTCAACGACGCCCTCGATGCGCGGCACGATGCGGCATTTCACCCGGGACGGCCCATCCCCAGCGGATGGATGCCACCCTCTCAGACCATTGCGCTCATCGTCGGCTCGCTGGTGATCGCCTTGGCGGCCGCATCAGCCCTGGGAACCTGGCCCGTTCGGATCGCCCTGCTTACCTCAGCCGCCATCCTCTTCTACAACGCCGTCGGAAAGCACGTTCCTGCCATAGGGCTCGTGGCAGTGGGCCTCATTTACGCCTGCCACATGCTGATTCCGAATGTTGAGCTGACCTTCACGCTCCCCATCTGGCTGGTGATGACGCATGCCATGGCATGCGCGACGGCCATCTACCTGCTCGAGGACAAGCGACCGCGCATGTCGCTGCGTGGCTGGGGTGGTCTGCTGCTGGGGTGGTGCTTCTGGTCGCTGGTTTTCCTTGGCGGCCCGTGGCTTCGCACGGGAACGCTGCTACCCGAGGGCGTGTCGATGGTCGACCTGACCTGGCCGCTTGGTGCGGTCGTTGCCTTCGCCCTCACCATGCGGTGGAAGGTCGCACGCAGTCGTTCGCGGCTGGTGGCGGCGGAAAAGGTGCGCCGCTACGGCGCGCTCTGGGAGTGCCTTTACGCCGCCGCGTGGCTGGCGGCGCTGGGGATGACGATGACCGCCGTCGGCATGCTCGCCTTCGCGGCGTTGGGGTTTGCGACGGTGACGCTCCTGAAGGAGGCTCTGGGCGCCCGCGGGGAGCCGATGGCCTGGCGCGTGCGCTAGCGCAGGTTACCCAGATTCACAATTCCGCGGCGCAAGGTCAATGGAATGTTGATGTTGCGCTGTACCTGCGTTGTCGATGCGGTACGCTGCGGATTCACGACGACTCGTTCCCGTGGTCTTGGAGGAGAGGCCACTGGCAGCGAGTCGTTGTGTTTTTGCCAGGATGAACCTGCGGCCTAGCGGGTGGCGACAGTTGGCTGGACGCCCAGGTACGAAAGCGTCTGCTCGATGACGTCCCGCACGACCGGGCCGGCGATCTCGCCTCCATAGTGTCCGCGGGACTTGTCCGGATCATCGATGACGCAGAGGACGACGATGGCCGGGGACTCGATCGGCGCTCCGGCGATGAAGCTCGAGATGTAGCGGTCCTCGTGGTACCCCTTGCCGTCGCGACGCGGCAGTTGCGCGGTGCCGGACTTTCCAAAGAGCACGTAGCGGTCGCTCTCTGCTCGACGCCCCGTACCCTCGGTCATGACGTCTCCCAGGACGCTTCGGGTCAGTGTTGCGGTGTCGATGTCCACGGCTCGTCGTAGCACGTTCACATCGCCGCTGCGCGCAGCGGTCAGGCGCAGTGCCGGCAGGGTGCCGTCACGCGCGAAGGCGGAGAACGCCCGAACCATCTGCAAGGGAGTGACGGCGATCTCATGGCCCATCGACACGGAGGTCTGCGTGTAGGACGTCCAGGCGTCATCGTCGGTGACGATGCCGCCCGTCTCGCCGCCAAGGCCGCATGCGGTACGCTCACCGAATCCGAACCGCCGCAGCGCATTCTGCATTTGCGTATGGCTCATGCGCTCAGCCACGATGGCCATGCCACTGTTCATCGACTTCACGAGCACGCGCCGCCATGTGGAGGGTCCGTAGTAGTGCGCATCACGAATCGTGCGGCCGAAGGTCGTTCGATGTGGCAAGGATCCTGGCGTGGGAAGCACCTCGTCGAGCTCCGCGAGTCCGTGCTCGGTTGCGACCGACCAGATGAAGGGCTTGAAGGTCGAGCCTGGCTCATAGGGATCCGACAGGCAGCGGTTTCGCCCGAGTCGCGGGTCGATGCTGCGAACGCTGTCCTCCGCGGCCTCGTCCCACCCGTCACGGTCGTTGATGATGTCGGCCATCGCCAGGATCTCTCCGGTGCGCGGATCAGCAACGACGATGCGTCCACCCCCCGCATTGCGGCGCTCGATCTCCTCCCGGAGGCGACTGGTTGCCAGTTGCTGGATCGCAAGATCGATGCTCAGGCGGCGTGACTGGCCGTCGGCGCGGCGGATGTGATCGTCTGGACGAATCCAGAGGGTCCTGCGGCGCGCATCACGCAGCCAGACCATGCGGCCATTGTCGCCTGCGAGGTCCTCGTCCAAGGCGTACTCGATTCCCGAAAGCCCGGTGTGCTCGCTGCCAACGAGCCCGAGAATGGCGGCCGCCACCTGGCCGTGCGGGTAGTGGCGAACGGGAATCTGTTCGAGCGCGACGCCCGGCAAGGCTGCGGCGCGGATCCGCTCAACCTGCCACTCCTCCAGCAGGGGCGAGACGACCTCGTAGCGGCTCCCTGGCCGGCGACGCAGGAGCCGCTCGATGTGCGCCGGTGCGATCCCGATGCACTCTGCGAGCGTCGCGGCCATGGACGCCGGATCCTCGATGAGCGACGGGTCGACGAAGAGCCTCCAACCGAGCGTGGTCAGCGCCAGAATGCGACCGCGACGATCGAGCAGCTGGCCGCGACGTGAGATCTGGGTCGCCTCGCTGTTGACGGCCCCGGCAACAGTGGCCAATCGCGCTGGTGGTTGTGTCTTGAGTGACGCGACCCTCGCAAGTGCGGCCCCCATGCAGATCACGACTACCACCGAGACGACCGTGCCGGCGGCGGCTATGCGCGACCGTTCAGTGCGTGCCGGGGGCATCATCGAGTTCCGCCTGCAGTTGATCATGCGCGGTCAATACCGGGGAGCATCGCTGCTCGATCTCGACTCGGAATCGCTCGAGGTGAGACTCCTGCAATGCAATCTCCGCGTGTACTTGAGCCATTGCGTGGACCGTGTTGATCTGTGCCTGGCGAATGGAGAGCAGGTGCAGGGCGGCAAGGCCGGCGGCCAGAATCGTGATCAGGCACTTGGCCGCCATGGTCCAGTCAGTCTCCGGCCGGGGGGAGTTGGAGCGTCATGCCTACCTTGAGGTCATCGCGGCTTGGCAACTGCTCGCGGTTGAGATTCCAGAGCTGGTCGGTGCGCCGTGCCGAGCCCAGCAATCGCTGGGCGATCTGGGAGAGGGTGTCTCCGGGTACCACCACGTAGGAGCGTGGCGCGGCCGTCGGCTGTTGCGGTGTCGTCTCAGGTGCATCGGCCGTCTCGTCCAGGGTGACTACCAGCAGTTCCTCCCGGGAGGGCAGCAGGAGTTCTTGGCCGACCTCGACGTGATCGATCGATCCCAGATCGTTGACGACTGCCACGGGTGAGGCCCACACGGAGTCGCCGTAGGCGTCGGCGCAGATGGACCGCAGCGTCTCGCCGGCGCGGACGCGATGGATCCTGCTCACGTCATCGCGCGGGTCTTGCACTGGAAGCGGCGGTGGCTCGGTGTCGACGATGTCGACAGTCTGCGGAAGGGGGGGAACCGTCAAGGATGAGAGGTCAGCGGCCTCACGGCTCGTGGCGGCTGAGAAGTGATCCGAGACCAGAATGCCCACGAAGAGCATCAGGCCAAAGGCGACGACGATGGACAGTCTTTGTTCGCGCGTCATTCGTGCGTCCGTGCAGCCTCCGGCCGCGATCCGTGTTCCGACCCGGCATCCATGCCGGGGGGTCTCCCCAGGTGCCGCCGACGGCACTCAGGCCAGGCGGACTCCTCGCAACTTCGCCGACCGCGACCGGGGGTTCGCGTCGACCTCGGCCTCGGAGGGCCGAACGGGACGCCGGGAGGTCCTCGACGCTAGGCCAGCATCCTCCATCGCCGAGAAGGACCGCTTCACGCGCCGGTCCTCGAGGCTGTGAAAGGCGATGACGGCAATTCGTGCCGCCGTTGCCAGCCAGTCCTGCCCACCTGCGCGGGCGCCCGTCTCCACGTCCGACAACAGCGCCTCAAGCGAGGCGAGCTCATCGTTGACCGCGATTCGCAGGGCCATGAAGGTCCTTGTCGCTGGGTCATTCCTGCTTCGGTGCGCCCGGGAGCCATAGGCGTCGCGGACCAGTGAAGCGAGACGTGCCGTGGTTCGAATCGGCTCTCCCTGCCGCGCCAGTGCAATTTTCCGTGCAATCCTGGCTCCCAGGGGCTCCTCGCCGACCTCACGCAGGACTCGCGCCAACTCGCCTTCGGGCAGGTCATTGACCAGATTAGCGGCCGTGACGGCCCCGGAAGGGTCCATTCGCATGTCCAGGGGGCCATCTGCGGCGAAGCTGAAGCCCCGGTTCGGATCGCTCATCTGGGTGGAGGCGAATCCCAGATCAGCAAGCACGCAATTGACCTGCAGGTGCCGCGCGCGTACCGCTGCGGCGGCCGTGGCGAAGTTTCCGTGGAGTTCGATGACGGTCGGTCCGATCGTCACGACGCGCTTCGCGGCCTGCTCCAGGTTCCCGGCATCGAGGTCCATGAGCACCAGAGTGCCGCCCGGGCCAATCCGCTGGGCAAGGGCCGCCGCGTGTCCGCCACCCCCGGCGGTGAGATCGGCGACGACGTCGCCTGGCCTCGGGTCGAGTACCTCGAGCACCTCGTCGCGCAGGACGGGTACGTGTCCGTCGTTGGCCATGATCAGAGCCCCAGCAGCAACCGGTCGGGCGCCTCGATGCACTGCCTCACGTGTACGAGAAACCCGACGGCGTCGGCGCCGTCGACGATGCGGTGGTCGTAGCTCAGTGCCAGGTACATCATCGGTCGCAGCACAATCGATCCAGGGTTGTCCGGATCCTCGACGGGCCTATTTGAGATGCGATGCAGCCCGATGATTCCAGACTGCGGTGGGTTCAGGATGGGCGTCGAGAGCATCGACCCGTAGACGCCGCCGTTCGTGATGGTGAACGTGCCACCGGTCATCTCGTCCACGCTGACCTCGCCTGCCCGCGCCCGCGTTGCGTAGTCCTTGACAGCAACCTCGATCTCCGCGAATGACATGCGATCGGCGCCGCGAATGACCGGTACGACGAGCCCGCGGTCCGTGCCGACTGCGATCGAGATGTCGACGTAGTCGTGGTACTCGATCTCGTCGCCGACGATGTAGGAGTTGACCGCCGGGAAGGCGCGCAGTGCCGAGACGCACGCGCGGGCGAAGAACGACATGAACCCGAGATTCACGCCGTGTCGGTCATTGAACTCCTCCTTGTGCATCTTGCGCAGTTCTATGACGCGAGACAGGTCCGCCTCGTTGAACGTCGTCAGCATCGCCGCTTCGCGTTGGGCGGCCACGAGGCGCCGCGCGATGTGGCGGCGTATCGTCGTCATGCGCTCGCGCCGCACACCGCGTCGCTCTATGGGATGCTCTTCGACGAGTGCCGGGGTGTCCGGGGGGGCTGGGGAGTTCGGCGGGCCCGCGAGATCCGCCGCCGGCTCGTCGCCGGCTGCCAAGACGTCGGCCTTGGTGATCCGCCCGCGCGGGCCGGACCCATCCACGTTCGTGAGCGGTACACCCATGTCGTCGGCCATCTTCTTCGCAAGTGGCGTTGCCAAAGGCAGTTCCGTTGCAGCGGATGCTGTTTCGGTCGCCACCTCGATGCGGCTCTCAGGACTCGGCTCCTCAGCAGGTGGGTCGACCTGGGGCTCGGGGGAGTCCTCGGCAGCGTCCGCTGGAACCTCCTCAATGGAGGCGATGCAATCGCCAATGGCAATCGTGTCGCCGGTCTGGCAGGCAATGCGAAGACGACCGGCTGCGGGAGAAGGCAACTCCTGGGTGACCTTGTCCGACTCGAGTTCCACCAGCGGGGAGTCACGTTCGACCCGTGCGCCGTCGGCCACCAGCCACGCGCCGAGGACGACCTCGGTAATGGACTCGCCAAGACTGGGCACGGTAACCTGATGGCTCATGACTCGAACAGTCCTCGCTCTTCTGGCTCCGCGTCATCCGTATCGACGGGAAGGCCGACGGCCTTGATTAGTATCGCGTGCTGCTCCCGAGCGTGCATCTTCGCCGAGGCGACGGCGGGGGTGCAGGCGGCGCGGCGACAGACCTGCGTCGGATTCCGACCGAACTCGTCGCGGAGTGCCGCCGAGATGAATTGCCAGGCGCCCATGTTCTCCGGCTCCTCCTGCACCCAGGTGAGCTCGGCATCACCGTAGCGTGCCAGAACGTCTGCGAGGGCTGCTCGGGGCAGCGGGTAGAGTTCCTCGATTCGCACAATTGCCGTGGCTTGTCCATCGGACACGAGTTGGCGATGGGCGATCAGGTCGTAGTAGATCTTCCCGGAACAGAGCACGACGCGAGAAACGCCGCCCGGCGCCGCGTTCCCATCGTCGATGACCGGTTGAAACGTGCCCGAGGTCAGATCTTCCATGGAACTGGTTGCCTGCGGGTGCCTCAAGAGGCTCTTGGGGGACATGACGACCAGCGGCTTGCGGAAGGAACGGTGAATCTGGCGACGCATGGCATGGAAGAGTTGGGCGGGCGTGGTCGGGTTGATCACAATCATGTTCCGGTTCGCGCAGAGGCTCAGAAATCGTCCCAGCCTCGCCGAGGAGTGCTCGGGTCCCTGCCCCTCGTAGCCGTGTGGCAGCAGCAGCACCAGCCCGCTGGATCGCTTCCACTTTGCCTCCGCGGACGCGATGAACTGGTCGATGATGACCTGCGCGCCGTTGGCGAAGTCGCCGAACTGCGCCTCCCAGATGATGAGCATGTTGGGATCGCCCTGCGAGTAGCCGTACTCGAATCCGAGGCAGGCGCTCTCGGTCAGGGGGCTGTTGTGAATGCAGATGCGCGCCGACGCTCCGTCAATTGCATTGAGCGACTCATGTGCCGTTCCATCCTTGGCGTCAAAGAGGACCCCGTGGCGGTGGCTGATGGTTCCACGCTGCACGTCCTGCCCGGTCAGCCGCACCGGCGTGTCCTCCTGGAGCAGCGATCCCCACGAGAGGAGTTCTCCCATGGCCCAGTCCAATGGCTGCCCGTCGGCCATGCAACTGCCGCGGTAGGCCAAGAGCTTCTCCAGCTTTCGGTGCGGCGAGAAACCCTGGGGCGTCGAGCCCAGCGCTGCGCAGATGGCCTCGAGGCGTGTGCGGTCGACGCTCGTATCCACTGGTCGATCGTCGTAGGCCTGCGTGAGACCGGCCCAGGCACTTCGAGTGCTGAAGGGCATGTCGCGCGGGGCCACGGGTTGCTCGAGCGTGTCGGACTGGGATCGGTCGAGGGCATCGCGCACCGCGGTGACCATCGCGTCGCGATCCTCTGCGGCAAGGACCTCGTCGTCGATCAGGCGCTGGCCGTAGGTGTCGGTGACCGGCTGCTTGGTGGCGATGCGCTCGTACATGACCGGCTGCGTGTAGGCGGGCTCGTCAGACTCGTTGTGACCGTGTCGGCGATAGCACCAGAGATCGACGACCGCGTCGTTGTGAAACTCCTGGCGGAACTCCAGCGCCAGTCGCATGGCGTGGACGCATGCCTCCGGGTCGTCGCCGTTGACGTGGAAGATGGGTGCCTGAATCATCCGCGCGATGTCGGTGCAGTAGGAGCCGCTGTGTCCGTCGACCGGATCGGTGGTGAATCCGATCTGGTTGTTGACGACCACGTGCACGCTGCCGCCGACGGTGTAGCCGTCGAGATGCGCCATGTTGAACATCTCAGAGACGATGCCCTGCGCTGGAAATGACGCATCGCCGTGGATCAGCAGCGGAACGCACTGGCCGCGGTCCTCTGCGTGCTGCACGCGCTGCCGCGCGCGCGCCTTTCCGAGCACGACCGAGTGGCCGAATTCCAGGTGCGATGGATTGGCCGCCAGTGTCACGTGCAGCGACTTGCCCGCGTCCGTCGTGACGTCGTTGCTGTAGCCCTGGTGGAACTTGACATCGCCGCCGCCCTCAAGGAAGTCCTCGACCCAGCTCTCCTCGAACTCGGTGAAGAGCTGCGCGTAGCTCTTGCGCAGCACATTTACGAGCACGTTGATTCGACCGCGGTGCGCCATGCCGATCGTCACGACCTCGATGTCGTGTTCGCCGGCGCACTCCATGAACTCCCGGAGCATCGGGATCAGCGACTCGGCACCCTCGAGGCTGAATCGCTTCTTCCCCACGTAGCGGGCATTGCAGAAGTGCTCAAGGGTGGTCGCCTCGACCAGGTGCTTCAGGATGCGACGGCGTACCTGTGGCTCGAACGTCGGGCGATTCGCGCAGGGTTCCATGCGGTCCTGGAGCCATCTGCGCTGGTTGCGATCCTCGATGTGCAGGTACTCGACGCCGACGTGGCGGCAGTAGGTCCGCTGCAGGTGGTCGACGACGTCCCGCAGCTGCGAGGGACTCGCCAGCGGCATGTGCCCCGGGTCGATCTCCTCGTCGAGGTCGCGCTCGGTGAGGTCGAAGGACTCCAGCTCCAACTGGGCAGGGAGGGGCCGCTGCGTACCCAGCGGATCAAGTTCCGCGGCGTAGTGTCCGGTGGCCCGATAGTGGTAGATCAGCGAGTCGACACGTCCCTGCAGGGTGTTGGCGACCTTGACTGTCGGTGTCCCTTCACCCTGCCTCGCCAGGTCGAATCCTCGGAAGAACTCCTTCCAGGAGTCGTCGAGGGCGTCCGGAGCGCGCAGCCAGTCCGCGTACATCTGCTCGATGAACGCCCCGTTCCAGCCATTGATCGACAGGTGCGTCGCCGGTGCCATCGACGGCGATTCGTTGCTGGATTGCTCGGTCATTGAGAGTCCATTCGTGCCCCGACGAGAGCCACGTATTCTACCGCGCCCGGGGGTGCCGAGGAATCAGAGGAGCGACATGGGATCCACGTCGACCACCAGGTCGCGGCCGGGGCGAATCGCCCCCGATGCGCGGCCCTGGTCGAGCAATTCGCCGATCGATGCCGCCTGAGGTGCAAGCACGTGCAGGTCGTATCGATGCCGTCCGCCGATGCGCGCAAGGGCGCAGGGGCCCGGGTCGCTGATCTCCACTCCCGCACCAGCCATGCTTCGCAGGCGATCGGCCAGCACGGATGCGCGGTGGGCGGCGGTCGCGGCGTCATCGTCGCGTACGACCAGTCGCGTCATTCGCCGCATGGGTGGAAGCTGCGATGCAGTTCGAAGTTCCAGCTCTCGCGACGCGAAGGCGGTGAAGTCGCCGGCGGCTGCAAGGGCGATGGCTGGAGCGTGAGGATTCCAGGTCTGCACGATCGCCGTTGCTGCACCTTCGCTGCGGCCGCAGCGGCCGCAGACCTGCGAGACGAGCTGAAATGTACGCTCGCTTGCACGGAAGTCGGGCAGGTCGATGGCCGTGTCCGCATCGAGCACGCCCACGAGCCGCACGCCCGGACAGTCCAGTCCCTTCGAGATCATCTGGGTGCCCAGCAGGACGCGAATCTCGCCGCGGTGGAATCGATCGAGCACGCCGTGCAGGTCGCGGGCACTGCGGCGCGTGTCGGCGTCCAACCGGGCGATACGTTGTGGCTCGATTGCCAGCGTGTCTCGAAGAACCGCCTCGACTCGCTGCGTGCCGGCGCCGAGGCGGACGACCTGCTGCTGGCAGTCCGGGCATGCCGTCGGCATGCGCTGTTCCTGCTGGCAGTGGTGGCATCGAACAAACCCGCGCACATCTCCATGGCCTCTGCGATGGTGCACCATGGATGCATCGCAGTGCTCGCAACGGAGCATCCAACCGCAGGCGATGCTGGCGCAGGCGATGTAGGGCGCAAACCCGCGCCGATTGAGCAGCAGCAGCACCTGGCCCTCATCGGCGAGCACGTCGTGCATCGCCGACTCGAGTCGACGCGAAAGCATGCCCTCGTGCGCGCTTCTCTCGCGGCGCATGTCCACGAGTTCGACGCGTGGCGCAACGAGACCCGGTGCACGCACGGGAAGCTCATGCAGCGTCGATCGTCCTCGCAGCGTTGCGTTGCACCACGACTCCAGCGCGGGCGTGGCGGATCCCAGCACGACGGGGCACGCCAGGGCCCACGCTCGGCGGATTGCCACGTCTCGCCCGTGGTAGCGGGGCGCTTGGTCCTGTTTGTAGGAGTAGTCGTGTTCCTCGTCGACGATGACCAGTCGCAGCGCGTCGGGGGGAAACGGCGCGAAGACGGCGCTGCGCGCCCCGAGAACGATGTCCGCCTCGCCACGTGCGACCATGGACCACTGGTGGTGGCGTTGGGCGGCGGTGAGCGCCGAGTGCAGGATGGCGATGCGCTTGCCGGGGAATCGACCCATCAGGCGCGCCGCCGTCTGGGGCGTCAGTGAGATCTCCGGCACGAGCACCAGCGCAGCTCCTCCATCTGCAATCGCGGCCTCGATGAGCCGCAGGTACACCTCGGTCTTGCCCGCGCCGGTCACACCATGCAGAAGGTGGCAAGAGTACCCCTTGCCCAGCTGGGCGCCGATGGCTGTAGTAATCGTCTCTTGCTGAGCCGTCAGGGACGGGGCCGCAGTGTCGTCGACGCCACGATGAAACCAGTCGGCTTCGATGCGGGTGACGCGATGGCGCAGCAGCACGCCGGCGGCCACCAGCCGGTCGATGGGGCCGCGGCTGCCCAGATCACTGAGGCGCATGAGTCGTGGAATCTCAATTGGCCGATCGATCTCGTCCAGTGCTGCCAGCGTGTCACGCACGTGCTGCTGCTTGGTCGTCAAGTGCACGTCGGGAGGTGGCTGCGGCGCAAGGTCCACCAGCGTCCGCGTGACGAGCCCGGTCTGGCGACGCACGGGCGCCGGGAGCATCGACGCCAGTGTCAGGCCAATGGGCGCCACGTAGTAGCGACTCATCCAGCGCGCCAGTTCCACGAGGTCTTCCGGCAGCGCGATGGACGCTTCGTCGCGGTCGTGAACCTGCTTGACATCCCCGCCGGGCAATGTCGGCGGATCGTCCTCGACGTCGATGACCCAGCCAGGTGTTGGCGTGTCACCGCGGCCGAGGGGCACCGTGACCCTGCTTCCAACATCCAAGGGGAGCAGGCGGCTGGGAACACCGTAGGAGAGTCCGTCGGGATAGCGGTCCACGCCGCGTTCCACGGCGACGCGCACCCAGGCGACGGACGGTTCATCAAAGAGACCGATCACGAGCGGAGTCTAGGACACCAGCGGCCCCTGATCGGCACTGGGAGGCGGACTTCCCCCACAGTACAATTGGCCCCGCGATGACCACGCCGGAGACTCCAATGGCGAGATTGGCCCTTGAGGACGGCACCGTCGTTCGCGGTCGCAGTTTCGCAGCTCTCCCGAGTGATTCGGTGACGGGCGAGGTGGTGTTCAACACCGCGTTATGCGGATACCAGGAGGCCCTCAGCGACCCCAGCTACGCCGGCCAGATCCTCATCATGACCGCGCCAATGATCGGAAACTACGGCGTCTGCGACGAGGACATCGAGTCGCTGCGGCCACAGGTCGCCGGGTTGATCGTCCGCGAGGAGTCCCGGGTGGTCTCCAGCCACCGAGCAGTCGGAGCCCTGGGCGCATGGCTCGCATCGCACGAGGTTCCTGCGATCTCCGGGGTAGACACGCGGGCCCTCGTGCGGATCATTCGCCAGCAGGGTGCCATGTCGGCGGTCATCAGCCACGATGCAAGCCTGTCAGATGCACAGTTGGTCGAACTGGCGCGCTCCGCAGTGCCGATGTCCGGCCAGAATCTCGCCGAGGGGGTGACCGCTGCAGAAGTCGGCACCTGGGAGGATGATCTGGGTGAGTGGAACACCCACCATGACAGTGACATGCGCTTCAAGGTCGTCGCCATCGACTGCGGGGCCAAGGCAAACATCTATCGCCACTTGATCAGCGTCGGCTGCGAGGTTGTGGTCGTTCCCTACGACAGCGACGCGGAGGCAATTCGCTCGCATGACCCCGATGGCCTGTTCATTTCCAACGGGCCAGGGGACCCATCGGCGGTCGAGGCAACGATCGAGACGCTGCGGGCATTCGCCGGCGAGATTCCCACGTTTGGGATCTGCCTCGGCCACCAATTGCTGGCCCTGTCGCTGGGGGCGACAACCTACAAGCTCAAGTTTGGCCACCGTGGAACAAACCAGCCCGTCCGCGACCTCGAGACCGGGCAGGTGGAGATCACCAGCCAGAACCACGGATTCTGCGTCGACGAGGCCTCCCTTGAGGCGGCCGGCTGCGTAGTCACCCATCGCCATCTCAATGACGACACCGTGGCGGGCTTCAGGCACGCTTCGAAGCCGATATTCGCCGTTCAATACCACCCCGAGGCGTCTCCTGGACCCCATGACGCTGCTCACCTGTTTCGACGCTTCACGGGCCTGATGGCTACGGCTCGACAAGGGACCTGCTGAGGGGGGTTTCGCCGCCTCCAGGAGCCTTGGCGCAGGGGACGGCGAGGGGTACGCTACCGCGGTTGGATTTCGGGGGATCATGTCTCTTGGTTGGGGGCGCGGCGGTTCGCACGTCGTGAAATCGAAGCAGTGGGAAGGGGTTCGCCACCCGGGAGCAGCACCGCATCCCGGGTAGCCGCCGCAGGTTCGCGGCATCATCATTTCTCCATGCGGTGCGCAATGGAGTGCTCCATGTTCCGCTTCGCTGAACGATCGGACGCGTTGTATCGCCTTGCACTGGCATTGGCCGTTGGCTGTTGCTGCCTCGCGCTGAATGCGACTCCTGCCGCCGCGCAGGAGACCGAACCCCCGGTGATCGAACCGGGCTCTGGCGAGGATGGCGTGGTCATTGACGATGACGAGCCCGTCGGCGGCGTGGAGTGCTGGAAGTGCAAGGGCCAGGGGACCGGCTGCGATGTGTGTGGGAGTCCGCCACCGGAGAAGCCCGAGCCCGCTCCGGATCCCGAGCCGGCACCCAAGCCTGAGCCAACACCGGAGCCTGAGCCGGCACCCAAGCCCGAGCCGGTACCAGATCCCGCACCGCAACCGAAGCCCGTGCCGGCTCCTGCCGAACCGACGGATGCCGAGCGGGCAGCCGAGGCCGCCACGCAGGCTCGCCTGCTTGAAGAGGCCATGGGTCGGGCGCTGCTCGATCAGGCCGAGGCGGCTTCTGCAGCTGGCAAGTGGCGAGAGGCAGCGGCCGCGTATCTCGAGGCCAACACCTATCTGCCCAACCATCCTGCGGTCATCCAGGGGCTGCAACGTGCCTACGCGATGCTCGACCAGGGGCCCATGCTCGATCGGGTGCAGGCGGAGCGACGCATGATGCGCCAAGCGGCCGTGGCCCGGTTCGATGCGCTGCTCGCCGAGTCTGGCGACCGGCTGGCCCGCGAGGACTTCGATGGGGCTGAGCGGAAGGTCCAGGCGGCACTAGGACGGCTCGACAGGGACGACCGAAGCCTATACAGCGAAGAGGATTACGCGCAGCGACGCGCGCTTGCCGTCGGGCTGCTTGATGATATCGTGCGCCAGCGAGAGACGTGGGATCAGGGCCGCCTGGCTGCCGAGGCCTCCGAGAAGGACCTCGATCGTGCCACCCGCGAGCGCGACGAGTCCAGCAAGCGCGATCGCCTGATCATCGCGAACCTGCGCCGTGTGAACCAGTTGCAGCAGGAGCAGAAGTACGCCGAGGCGCTGGATGTCATCAGCGAGATTCTGTTCATTGACGAGCACAACCCCGCTGCTCTGGCCCTCAGGGACGCCCTGCGGGCCACGCAGTTGTATCGCCAGTTCACCGGGTACCAGCGATCACGGCAGTTCGGGTACGCCGAGCAGGATGTCCAGAACGAGGGCGCCATGCAGCCGCCTACCGTGAACCTTCGCGGCCCTGGCGACCGATCCACCAATGCCTTGGTGACCTACCCGGAGGACTGGGAGGACTTGACCAACAGGCGCTTCGGCGTCGTGGACGGGTACCGCGACAGCGTCGAGAACCGTCGCATCAAGGTTGCCCTCCAGCAGACCACCGGTGGCGAATACAACTTCCGCGACAGTCCCTTCGAGGAGGTTCTGCGTGCATTCCAGGACATGACGGGGTTGACGTTCTACGTCGACTGGCGCGCCCTTGAGGCGTCCGGCGTGGATCGCACGTCACCGGTCACGTTGAACCTCGGCGATGTGCCCATCGAGGTCGCCTTCGACCGCGTGCTCGAGCAGGTCAGCGACGACTTCGATCCGGTCGAGTACGACATCCAGGATGGGATCCTCGAGATTGCCACGCATTCCGCGCTGGCGGATCGCACGGTCCTCGAGGTCTACAACATCACCGACCTGCTGTTTGAGATTCGCGACTTCGACAACGCCCCTGAAATGGGCCAGAACCAGGGTGGTGGTGCTGGTGGCGGTGGTGGTGGTGGCGGCGGACGCGGCGGTGGCGGTGGCGGCTTCGGCGGTGGCGGCGGCGGCAGCGGTGGCGGCAGCGGTGGCGGCGGCTTCGGCGGCGGATTCGACTTCGGCGAACCGGGGGAAGACCCCGACCGAATGACGCGCGACGAACTCGTGGATCGCATCGAGGACATCATCCGAGACAACGTGGATACCACCGGCTGGAACGACGGCACGCAGTCTGCCCACCCCCACAGCATCACGGAACTCAATGGCAACCTCATCATCAGCCAGACACCTGCCAACCACCGGCGAATCATGTCGCTGCTGGGCAAGCTCCGAGAGGTGCGAGCGCTGCAGATCAATGTCGAGGGCCGCTTCCTGAGCATCTCGACCGACTGGTTCGAACAGATCGGCTTCGACCTGGACCTCTACTTCAACACGAACAAGGGGCTCTTCGACGATCTGCAGGGCACGGATCCCAACGCCCGTCTCAGCGACTTCTTCCTGCCGACGGGGCAGTTGAAGGACCCGGTGCTCTACACCGGGTTCATCTTTGACGAGAATGGGAACCCCATTCCCGACTCAGGGAACACCATTCCCTGGGGGCTCTTCCAGGGCGTACCCGATGGTGCAGGGGGCTTCGACTACTTCTCGACCCTCGGCCAGAGCGGAACGCCGATCTCACCGATCCGACACCACGAGGGGTTGAGCCCCATCGGCCTGATCCAGAACCACAACCAGTTGCTGCGAAACGTCGGGCAGTTCTCGTCCTTCGGAAATGCCCTGGTCAACTCGAACCCCGCGCTGGGCATGGGCCTCCAGTTCCTCGACGATGTGCAGGTGGATCTGCTCATCGAGGCCACGCAGGCAGACAGTCGAAACACGATCCTCACTGCGCCGCGACTGACAATGCACAACGGCCAGATGGCCTGGATCTCGGTTGCCACGCAGGAGACCTACGTGCAGAACCTGCAGTTGAGCACGAATGCCGGCGCGATCGGCTTCACGCCGGTCCTGGGCACCATCAACACGGGATTCTCCTTCATGGTCCGCGGCGTCATCTCCGCTGATCGCCGCTATGTCACGCTCGAGGTCATCTTCGACATCGGCGACAAGCTGCAGACCGAGAAGACAGCCTCGTTCTCCGCCGTCGCCGGTGGCAGCGGCCAGGGCGGTACCGGCGGCCTTGCCGGCGCGACAGTCGAGCTTCCGATCACGCTCTCCCACCGCATTCGCACCACCGTGTCGATACCTGACAAGGGCTCGGCGCTGCTGGGCGGTCAGCGAAGCGTCAAGGAGTATGAGACCGAGGTCGGCGTCCCGGTGCTCTCGAAGGTGCCGTATCTGAATCGGTTCTTCACGAATCGTTCGACGTCACGAGAGGAGAAGACACTCCTGATCCTGTTGCGACCGGAGATCATCATCCAGCAGGAGAACGAGGGCATGCTCTTCAGTCGTCGCATCCTCGATGCGGGTGCGGGTGACTCCTTCCTGCGGTAGAATTGGCCGTGAGGATCCGATGTCAGATTTGTTGCAGATATTCGAGCGCGACGGAATCACGAACGTCGAGTTCGCCGAGCGGAACATTCTCGACGAGTTGAGCATCAAGACCATCGGCGATCAGCTTCAGGCGGTCATTGATTGCAAGGGCCTGCCGAAGATCGTCCTGAACTTCCAGAACGTGGACGCGCTCTCCAGTTCCGCGCTGGGCATGCTGATCACCGTCAACACGCGGGTCTGCGAGAAGCACGGCAAGCTCGCCCTGGCCTGCATCAAGGGTCCGATCCTCGAGGTCTTCCGGATCACGAAGTTAGACAAGGCCTTCCAGATTCACGACTCGATGGGCGCTGCGCTCACCGCCGTGCGTTGAGCGACCTCGCCCGCCGGAGGGGACCGACATGGACTCCCAGCCCGACAGCGCCGATGAGCAGCGGGTGGTCGTGCCCGGGACGCGAGCGTCCATGGACGGCATCCAGCACGCGGTACTGGCGCAGATGCAGCAATTCGGCTGGGACGAGGATGCGTGCTTCGCAGTGCGCATCGCGCTGGAGGAAGCGCTCGCAAACGCGGTCCTTCACGGTCACCGCGGAGATGAGTCACAGCCCATCGAGGCGGCCTGGTGCGTGACACAGGACGAGGTGCGCCTCGAGGTGGCTGATGAGGGACGCGGCTTCGACCCGGACGCCATCCCCGATCCCACCGCCGATGAGAACCTGACGCTGCCCTCGGGACGGGGGCTTGCGATGATCCGCGCCTTCATGGATGAGGTCGAGGTGATCGCGCCTGGCAACCGCCTCATCATGTGCCGCGCTCGGCGAGGCTGACTGCCACCACGCCCGCCCTCAGGGCAGGTGCGGCTGTCCAGGCATCGGGTTGGCCAGAATGCGGATCTGGTCGTAGTAGTTGGGACCCGGCAGCGACGAGGTCGTGATGACCCGCATGTGGTAGGTCCCGTCGGTATCGAAGTACCGACTGGCGAAGTTCACCTCGACGTCCAGGTCGGTTTCGCCCTGTGCGAGCACGCCGATGCCGCCGAAGTCCCAGCGTCCGATGTCGAAGTTCCAGAGTTGGATGACCATGAACGTGATGTCGGCCTGGGTGGGGAGCACGGTGACCGAGACGTTGATGGAGTTCGTGTCGAACAGCCCGCCGCGGATCACGCCGGTGAGGTAGATGTCGGTGATGTTTCCATTGGCGCCGTAGAAGACCCGGTTGCCCGGCACGCCGTCCGGGACCGTGTACCACCCGCGGGGGGTCCACTCGCTCAGGACGCCGAGCGTGTAGCCGTCGATGGACGCGATGGCGTGCTCGTCACCGCTGAGCAGTTCGCCGCGAATGATGAGCATGTTGGTGATGTGGGGCGTGTCATAGATCGACGACACGATCAGCCGGTCGCAGGAACGCCGCGGGTCCAGCAGCTCCCCGGTGATGTTGCCACCACCGTCGGCGGCATCTATCCAGTCCCACAGGGCGTCCGTGTCGTCGTTGCCGTTGGTCATGTTGTTCTCGGTCCGGAACGAGTCCGCCCCGGGGAACTCGATGATCGGCTGGCCGGTGTCGGGAATGACGCCCGTGATCGCACCGCCGGCGAGGAGTACGCGGGCGAACTCCGGGCTAACCGGGGACTGGAAGACCTGCTGCGCGATGCCCTGGAGCGAGATCGTGCAGCCGGCGAGGATGGCCGCCGCCGCCCCCATGCCCCGGAAGTTGTTGGTGTATGAGCGGGCTGCGATCTCGTTGATGTCGCAGTTGCTCGTGTAGGTGACCGTCTTGAAGCCCAGCCAGTTGTCGCGGTTGGGACCCAAGCCGCAGGTGGTGATGCCGGTACCCCACGTGGCTGTGGTGAGCCGGGCGACGGTGTCCTCGCTCTGGGCACCGGTGTAGAAGTTGGAGCCTTGGTTACCGGTCACCCAGCGCTTGTAGGGCTCACCGGGGGTCACGGCGCCAGCCACGATGGCCCCGGAGTTCTGCCCCTCTTCGCCGGGGAACTCGAACTCGGTCGCGTCGGCCCCGCCATTGCCTGCCCCGGTCACGACGGAGATTCCCAGATCGGTCGCCAAGCGCATGAACACGAAGGTGTCGGCTTGGTACTGCTTGCTTCGATCACCCTGCCCTGCGCTGCGATAGGCGGCAACGAGGACGTCACCGACATCCAACTCGCTGATGGCGTTGGTCCACGCCGTGTCCTCGCGGCCGCCGCTGTCGAGGGTCTCGAGGTCCACCAGCGGGAAGAAGATGTACTCGGCCTGTGGGGCGATGCCCCGAATGCCCGTCGTCGTGGATGTAGCCGAGGGGTCCTCGGGATCCCACGCGCCGGCCAGGATGCCAAGGACGCCGGTTCCATGGTCCGCAGAGAACTCCCACTGCGCGGGCTGGATGGAGGGGTCAAAGAGCAGTTGCAACTCCGGGTGGGTCGTCTCGCGGCCCTCGAGCCCGATGTCGGTCAGTTCCTCGTGCACGCCGCCCCAGGTGAAGACGTTGCCGCTGCCGTCCTGCGTCGTGTACTGCTGGACATAGGCGGACCAGCCGAGCACGCCGACCTTCACGCCGCTGCCGTAGGCGCCGTTGGGCCGGGCCGTGAGGTCTTCCCAGAAGTCACCGAGGCCGTAGAGGCCGGTGTACTCGAGGGCTGCGGTGATGCCCCCGGGATCACGGTTGTCGGGATACAGGTCCAGGCCCTCCCCGGCCCAGAGCCCCCCCGGGGCCAGGCCCAATCCCGGCACGTTGAGGTATTCGACGTCGCTGATGGTGCCAAGCTGAGGCCCGGTGTAGTCCTCGATGGTGTACCCGACGCCGCTCCCGTTGCTGTCGCCGATGACGGAACCACCCATGGGCCAGGGCAGCAGCGCGACGAGATCGTTTGGCGCCGCGATGTTCCAGTCGGCCTCGTTGATCGGCTCGTTGGTCATCCACGGCTGGAGGCCCATCGCAAAGTAGTCGGGGGTGTTGCCGGTGGTGACGAACGTCGGCACCGTCTCCGAGCAGATGGTTTGGTCGTCGCTAATGAGGCAGGTGTCGGGATCCACGACCACGATCGGCTGCACCAACTGGGGACGGTGCATCCCCCCGAACGGAGCGCCGCAGGGGCCGATCGACGTTGCACTGGCTGCGCACTCGCACTCGGCGTCTGGACCACCAAGTTGGGCAAGGGAGGCACACTCCGCCCCCCAAATGTTGCCGGTGAGTGGATCACAGGAGCTGATGACTTCGACAATGGACCCGCAGCAGGGCGTCAATTCGTCGCAGCTGCCGCCCAGCGGGTGCGCAAAGGAGGTGTCGACGCAACCGGGGGTCGAGCTCAAACCGAACGTGGTTATGTCATCGTACTGGAGGTGCTGGTCCACGCAGCACCAGCCGGAGAACCAGGCGATCAGTTCATCACAGTCATCGACGCAGATGCCGAATTGGTCCGAGTCGGCCCCGCCGCCGATCGGACACTCGTCCTCGATGTCCTCGCACGTGTCCTCAAAGCCGAAGAAGATGCCGTTGAGTACGTTGATGCAGTTGAGCTCGCTGGTGTTGTCGACGCACGTGCCGAGCGTGCAGCAGGTTCCGGTGTTGAGGCAGTCGGTGCCGCCGCAGGTCGTGCCCTCGCCCTGGAACTCGCCGCCGATCACGTCCGTGCACAGCGACTCGGTTTCGTCGTCGGTGGTGCAGGTGCCGCCGAGGCAGCAGGCGCCAGCCAAGCCGCAGAGGGTGTTGCCGCCACCGCACGCACTGTCGATGCCAAGGAACACGCCGCCGAGGGCGTTCTCGCAGAAGTCCTCGTTGACTCCATCAATGCAGGGGAAGGATGCGTTTGATGAAGGGACGCAGCAGGCACCCGTGTCTTCGATACCGCCACGGCTGCCGCCCGAGCCCGAGCGCGTGCCGCCTGCGCACGGTGAGCCAGGTCCAAGGAAGGTGCCGCCCAGATCGTCGCATTCGCTGCGCGTCTGGTCGGCCACGCACGCGTCGCGCGAGAGCATGCATGCGCCGCGGAATTCCTTGACCCACGCCGCCGCCGGTCGCACCTGCCCGCTGCGGGTGACTGCCCGCGGGGGTAGGGCTGCGTCGGCCAGTTGGCCATGGGAACGCTCGGGGCTGTAGACGCCGACCCAGTCGATCCACTCCGCCTCGGGCAGTTGCCACAGGTATTCGGCGGCCAGGGCTACCGCGCCTGCAGGGCCATCCAGCCAGTACAGGCCCTTGATGTCGGGCTGGGCGCGGCCGCTCTGGGCGCTGGCGCGCGCCAGCAGGACGTCTACGTCGGCCTCCGGGGTCGTCACCGTCGGTCGCAGCGTGACACCGAGTTCATCGATGATCTGTTGCACGGCGGAGACGCTGCGGCCACTGCGGCTGGTCAACAGCCCGCCTTGGTCAACGCGCACCTGCAGGTCGTCGCGGAACTTGACCTTCAGCCGCGTCCCGGGCTTGTGCGTCGGGCGGACCTTTTTCAACGGAGATCGAGGCGCAAGTTGCTTGCCGGTCACGACGGCCGGGCTCAGGCCCAGTCGCCGAGATTCCAGGTTGGAGAGCACGCGCACGACCGCCGGGTCAAGGCCATGCAGACCGCGCTCGGCAGCAATCGCATTTGCGCAGAGGTGTCCGTTGATCGTTGCCGCGATTAGTGTCGCGAGCAGGGCGAGGGTGGGGCGTGACATGATCTCGATCCGTCTCCTGCGAGGGGTCTCTCCAAGATTGCGGTCATCCTGACCGCAAGGACCGTACTCCCCTGCACGAAATGCCCATGCCGCCATGGGTTGCAGGCGCGTACCCCCCAGTATCCCTGTCCACGGCAATGATAGCACCGGGTCCCGCATGGGACCCAGTGGGACGGCAGATTCGGGATCAAAAACGGGCCCTCGTGGCCTGTCAACCAGGGTCGGTGAGCTGTTCGAGGATCTCCACCGCTGGCGTCTCCACCTTCACGGTGGGGCCTCCGGGCTGGGCGCCAAGGGCTTCGGCTCGGGCGGTGGCCTCCGCGAGCATCAGGGCCTCCTCCTCCTCCTCGGTGACGGGCGGTACGTCGAGGTGCTCAACGCGCAGGCCGTGGTAGCGGTCGAAGCCGGTACCAGCGGGGATGAGGTGGCCAAGCAGGACGTTCTCCTTGAGGCCCCGCAGCTCGTCGATGGCGCCTCGAAGGGCGGCCTCGGTGAGGACCTTGGTGGTTTCCTGGAAGCTCGCACCGCTGAGGAAGGACTCGCTCTGCAGCGATGCCTTCGTGATGCCAAGCAGCAAGGGCTTGCCTGTCGCCTTCTTGGGCACGCTCTTGGTGGCCTTGGCCTTGCCTTCGGCGTCGAGGATCGCGTTGGCCTCCTTGAACTGCGCCTTCGTGACGATCTGCTCGGCCTCGAAGGAGCTGTCCCCGGGACTCTTGATCATGACCGAGGCGTCGAGATGTGCGTTTGCGTCACGGAAGTGGTAACGCTCAATGATGTCCAGAGGCAGCAGGCCCGTGTCGCCGGACTTCTCCACCTGCACCTTGCTGAGCATCCGCGAGAGGATCATCTCGATGTGCTTGTCGCTGATGGGCACGCCCTGCGCGCGGTAGACGTTCTGCACCTCGCTGATCATGTACTGGTAGAGCTCCTCCTCGCCGCGGATCTCGAGGATCTTGCGCGGGTCACGCGAACCGTCGGTCAGCGTCTCGCCGGAGACGACCATGTCGCCGGTGTGCACGAGCAAGTGCTTACTCTGCGGAACGGCGTGCTCGACGGAGTCCTCGACGGCCGCCTCGCCGTCTCGGATCGGAATCACGCGGACGATCATCTTGCCGCGCTTGCGGTCGGGATCGAGCTCGATGCGGCCGCTGATCTCGGCGAGGATCGCCGGGTCCTTTGGCTCGCGGGCCTCGAAGATCTCCGTGACGCGCGGCAGGCCGCCGACGATGTCGGCCGAACCCTTGACCTCTCGTGGTCGACGCGCAAGCATCTGGCCTGTCATGACTTGCTCGCCTTCCTCGACTTCGATTCTGGCCTTGGCCGGCAGGTGGTGGAAATCCAACGTCCGGCCCTCGCCGTCCTGGACGAGGATCTGTGGGTGCTTCTCGCCGGTGTGCTCGGTGACGATGCGTTCGATCACGCCACCGGAAGCCTCTTCCTCGCGGACCGTCGATCCGATCTCGATGTCCTGGAAGCGAACGGCTCCCGACTTCTCCGCGAGGATCGGGATGCGGTGGGGATCCCACTCGACGAGGATCTGGCCCTTGCGGACCTTGGTCCCGTCGGTGATGCGGATCACCGCGCCGTAGGGCACCTTAAAGGACTTGTCGACCTCGCGCTTCTTGTCATCCACGAGGACCAGTTCGCCAGTGCGCTTGAGCGAAACGAAGTGCCCCTCGTTGTTGTCGGGGAGCGGTACCTCGTTGCAGTCGCGGAGTATCACAGTGCCCGCGGAGGGCGCCTTGTAGTTGGTCTCGACGAATTCGCGCGATGCGACGCCGCCGGTATGGAACGTCCGCATCGTCAACTGCGTGCCGGGTTCGCCGATCGACTGGGCCGCGATCGTTCCCGCGGCCATGCCCTCCTCGACCAGCTGCCCGGTCGAGAGATCATTGCCGTAGCAGAGTGCGCAGCACCCACCGGGCGTCTCACAGGTCAGTCCGCTTCGGACGGTGATCTCCGGGTAGTTGCGCGACTGCAGGCGCTCGGCGATTGTCTCGTCGATGATCTCCCCGGCGGCGACGATTCGCTCGTCGGTTACTGGGTCGACGATCAACTGGACGCTGGTGCGTCCGACGATCAGTTCCGAGAGCGGCACGTGGACCTCATCGCCCTTGTAGATGGCGCGCTTGGCGATGCCACGCTTGGTGCCGCAGTCGTGCTGCGTGACGACGACGCTCTGGGCGACGTCGTAGAGCTTGCGGGTTAGGTAGCCGCTGTCTGCGGTCTTGAGGGCCGTGTCGGCCAGTCCCTTGCGGGCGCCGTGCGTGGAGCTGAAATACTCGAGCACATTGAGGCCCTCGCGGAAGTTGGCGCGGATGGGCGTCTCGATGATCTCGCCGCTGGGCTTGGCCATGAGGCCACGCATGCCCGCCAGCTGCTGCATCTGGCTGATGTTGCCCCGGGCGCCCGACGTGGACATCAGGTAGACCGGGTTCAGATGGCGGTGGCCCTCGGTGGAGTCGATGGGCAACTGCCCGCCGGTCTCCGGGTCTCGGCGATCCAGTTCCAGGGTGGTCAGGAGGTCCTTGGTGAGGGACTCGCGGCAATGCGACCAGAGGTCAAGCAACTGGTTGTGCCGCTCGCGGTCGGTGATGGCACCGGCGGCGTAGGCCGCCTCGACGCGATCGACCTTCACCTGCGTGGAGTCGATGAGTTCCTGCTTGGTCGAGGGGATGCGCAGGTCCGTGATGGCGATGGAGATGCCCGACCATGTGGACGCCCTGAACCCGGTCTCCTTCATGTCATCGAGGAGCGTGAGGGTGTCTGCGCGACCCATGATCTCATAGGTGTCGTCGATGACGCGGCTGCAACCCTTCTTGCCGAGCGTGCAGTTGTAGAAGGGCATGCCCTCGGGGAGCAGCTCGCAGAAGCGAATGCGCCCGATCGTCGTGATGATGCGGCCGTTCTCGGGCATGTCCTCGATCGTGCCCCGCTCATCTGCGACGAACTGTGGGTAGCGTGGGAGTCGAACGAGGATGCGCTCATGCAGCCCGATCTGCTTGAAGTCGTAGGCCAGCAGCGCGTCCTGCGCGTTTCGGAACTTCTTCAACTCCGTCTCCGGCCGCGTATCCTCGGGGTCCATGAACGTCAGGAAGTAGACGCCCATGACGATGTCCTGGCTGGGCGACACCAGAGGCGCGCCGTTGGCCGGCGAGAAGATGTTGTGCGTCGAGAGCATCAGGACGTGCGCCTCGGCCTGCGCCTCGACCGAGAGCGGCAGGTGGACGGCCATCTGATCGCCGTCGAAGTCGGCGTTGTAGCCCGTGCACACCAGCGGGTGCAGCGTGATGGCGT
>CAZKTE010000006.1:0-44105 GCA_964555625.1 uncultured Isosphaeraceae bacterium
CCGCAGGACTCGATCTTGAAGAACCTCGCGATGTTGCGCGCCACAGCAACCATGTCCGTGTCCTCGTCGAAGACCGTCGGGCACGCCGTGCCCAGGCCCATGACGTCGTAGCGGCCGATGTCAAAGTCCATCTCCGCCTCGTACTGGTCAGGTCCCAGGATGCCCGTACTCACGCCGCCAGCGATAGCACCCTTGAATGCCTTGCCGCCGCGCATGCCGCCGCAGTAGTCCTCGACCAGCGTCCTCAGTGGAATCCCTAGATCGCACTCGTAGACGCCAGGAAGGTTGACGTGGCCACTGACACCCATGAGCTTTGGGCCGTAACTGGCCGGACCACCGATGGATGACTCGCACCCCATCGCCTGCCACCAGTCGCTGCCGTGCTCGACGATCGGCACGACCGCGGCGAGCGTCTCGACGTTGTTGATGATGGTCGGTCGCCCGAAGAGTCCCTTGACGGCCGGGAAGGGGGGCTTGACTCGCGGCCAGCCTCGCTTGCCCTCGATCGACTCGAGCAGCGCCGTCTCCTCACCACAGATGTACGCACCGGCATTGCGGTGCAGGTAGCACTCGACCTTGAACTTCACCTTGCCCTTGAGCAGCCCCTTGCCACCGAAGATCCCCGCCTCGTAGGCCTCGTCGATGGCCTGCTGCATGATTGGGATCTGCTGGCGAAACTCGCTTCGGATGTAGAAGTACGCCGTGTCCAATTGGCACGCCCAGCAAGCGATGGCGATGCCCTCGAGCACCAGGTGCGGGTCGAAGTCAACGAGCAACCGGTCCTTGAAGGTCCCTGGCTCCGCTTCGTCGCAATTGATGCAGAGGTAGCGGCGTCCACCGTCAGGCTCGGGCAGGAACGACCACTTCATGCCGCAGGGGAAGCCCGCGCCGCCGCGGCCGCGCAGCTCGGCGGTCTTGATGAGCTCGACCACCGCCGACGGTTCCATCGACAGGGCCTTCTTGAGGGCCTTGTAGCCGCCGCCCTTGAGGTATTCCTTACACGATCGCAGACGGCGCTCGGCAGGGTTTCCCCAGGGCGCCGTGGGTATGCCTCGCGTCAGGACCGGCTCATGCATCGTCATCGACCTGCTCTCGTTTCACCTCGATCTCGTCGATCGTGGTACGCCGCAGCGTCAGGTCCCCCTCGGTTCGTTCCTCGACCTTTCTGGAGATCTCAATGCGGTCGTCCTTGCTGCGCACGGCGCCCACGATGTGGCCGAAGAACTCGCCGAGGCACTGCATCAGCGGCTTGCGTTGCTCACTGACCATCATTGCGCTTCCAGTTCGTCGATGATCTCGTCGAGCGCCGAGATCGTGAGGTTGTCGCATCGCCGATCGCCCACCAGCGCGCAGGGCGCCGTGTCGCAGGACCCAAGGCACTCCAGCGCGAGCAGCGTGAACTTCCCATCCTCGCTCGTCTCATGCACGCCAATGCCCAATCGCGACTTGAGGTGATCGAGAATCGCCTGGTGGCCGCAGACCTCGCAGGCAATCGACTGGCAGACGGCGATGACGTGCTCACCGACGGGCTCGGCGTGGTACTCCTCGTAGAAGCTCACGACGTCCAGTACCTGCGAGGGCGCGATGCCCAGCAGGTCGGCGACCTCGACCATCGCCTGGTAAGGCACGTGGCCATGGCGATGCTGCACCTCGTGCAGCGTCTCCATCAGCGCGCCAAGCGGCGTCTCGTAGCGGGGCATGAGCACGTCGATGACGTGGGTGCGCAGCGCATCGTCGATGTACGGCGTAGCTGGTGTGCCGATGTCGACCGATGCCCTGTCCGTGATCGTCCAGGCCATGGCGCTAGCGATCCAGTTCCGCGGCGATGATGTTTAGTGACCCAAGCACGGCGACGAGGTCGGCGAGCATGTGTCCCTCGAAGAGGAGAGGCAACACCTGGAAGTTGATGAAGGAGGGCGGTCGCGTCGATGCGCGCCAGGGACGCGGACCTCCGTCGGCGACGATGTAAAATCCCAGTTCGCCGTTTGGGCCTTCGATGGCGCCGTAACACTCGCCCACCGGGGTCTCCCACCCGCGGTTGGTCATGAAGATCTCGAACTGCTGGATCATGCTCTCGATCGAGCCGTAGACATCGCCCTTGGCGGGAATCGTCGATTTGCCCTCGGGCAGCGCGTCCACCTCGCCGCCGGGAAGGTGGTCGATCAACTGATCGATGATCCGGCAGGACTGTTTGATTTCCTCGAGTCGCACCAGGTAGCGGCAGAGACAGTCGCCGCCGGTGGCGATGGCCACGTCGAACTCCACCGCCTCGGCACCCTGGCCGTCCCAGTTGTCCGCGTAGCAGAGGTAGGGATTGTCCTTGCGCAGGTCGCAGCGAACACCCGAGGCGCGGGCCATGGGACCCGTCAATGACCACGCGGTCGCCTCCTCGCCGCTGATCACGCCCACGTCGACGACGCGATCGATGAAGATCCGGTTGCGATTGAGCAGCGTCTCGAGGTCCCCGATCGCCTTGGGCATGCGTACGTCGATGAAGTTTCGGACCATCTCCCTGAACGTCTTCTCGCAGGGGAGATCATTCATCAGCCCGCCCACCCGGGTGTAGTCCGGGTGAAAGCGCTGGCCGCTGACGAAGTCCATGATGTCGTAGATGTGCTCGCGCTCGTTGAAGCCGTAGAGGAAGCCCGTGAAGGCCCCGAGATCCAGCGCTGCAGCCCCTACACAGAGGAGGTGATTCTGGATACGGCCAAGTTCAGCCAGGATCGTCCGGATCACCTTGCAACGGGGCGTCAGGTCGATGTCCAGGAGCTTCTCCACGACGTGGTGCCAGGCGATGTTATTGACGATTGGACTGACGTAGTCCATCCGGCTGACCGTGCAGACGTACTGGTTGTAGTCGTGGTGTTCGCCGAGCTTCTCGAAACCGCTGTGCAGGTAGCCGATGTGGGGCACGGCACGCACGACCCGCTCGCCGTCGAGTTCGAGGACAAGTCGCAGCGTCGTGTGGGTCGCCGGGTGCTGTGGACCGAAGTTGAGGATCCAGCGATCCGGGACCTCCGCGCGATCGTCGAGCCAGTCGAGGGTCTCGATGTCGAGGTCCCAAGTATCGCTGATGGGCTGTACCGAGTACGGCATGGCGGGCCGCGGAGTATACCCCTCACACCCTGAAGATCGCCCCCATCTTCTTGCCCATGATCGCGCTTGCGCCGATCAGCGTCACCCCCAGCAACGCCATGCCCCAGACGCCCATTGCGCTTGCGATGCCCGGCCCGTCACCGAGCCGCTCAAAGAGCGTGTAGATGGCCTTGGTGATCGGGTAGTCCGACGCGCGCTGCGCCAGGATCAGCGAATCGCTCACCTCGAGCATCGCGAAGCTGAAAGCAAGGAGCCCGCCTGCGATGAGGTTGGCCATGATCAGCGGGACGATGATCGTACGCACCGCGTGCACGCGCGATGCGCCGAGGTTCATCGCCGCCTCTTCGAGCTCGCCGCTGGTCTGCTCGAGCCCGGCGACTGTTGCACGCACGACGTACGGCAAGCGTCGCACCCCGTAGGCGATCACCAAGAGAAACATCGGGTTCGGATCGGCGCCCAGCACGTCAAGCGACCCGGCCAGAGGATCGCCCTCGCCGAAGGGCCATCGCAGCGTCATTGCCACATAGCCGAAGGCCATGACCAGGCCCGGTACTGCCAAGGGCAGCATCGACAGGGCATCGAGCAGGCCGCGGCCACGCAGGGTGGTGCGAACTACCACGTAGCCCACGAGGATCCCCACGCCCAGGTCCAGTACCACCGCAAGGGACGAGTAGAGCAGGCTGTTTCTAATCGACCCGACGGCCATCGGGTGCGAAAGCGCCTGGTCAAAGTGTGACAGGGTCCACTGCGAGGGCAGCACCGACTTGTACCAGCTGCCCTCCACGGCGAGGCTCGAGAGCACGACGGAGAAGTGAGGGAGCATCGCCGCGATAATGACTACGCCGAACACCGCGCAGGCCCCTAGCCCGCGCCACCCGGAGAGCGGCGTGGGCACAGACTGCACGCTGGCCTTGGAGTACATCGCGTAGGCGCGACCGCCGAAGGCCCACTTGCCGAGTACGTAGAAGAGGATGGCCGCCGCGAGCATGACCGCCGTCAGAGCGTAGGGCTGCTGCGACGTGTCCATCTCCTTGATGCCATTGAAGATCTGGACAGGGGTCACGACCTGGTAGTCAAACATCAACGGCGTGCCCAGCTCGGTGAACGACCAGATGAAGACGATCGTCGCGCCAGCGAAGAGCCCGGGTCGAATCAATGGCAGCACGATCTGGCGAAAGCGTTGCCATGGACTGGCGCCGAGGTTCTCCGCCGCCTCCTCGAGCGCCGGATCGAGGTTCGCCAGGGCCGCCGTCGCGTTGAGGTAGAGGATGGGATACAGGTGCAGGGCCTCGATGATGACGATCGCCCAGAATCCCCCTTCCCCGATGAAGTCGATGCCGCCGTTGATCACCCCCCAGTCAACCAACAGCGTGTTGAGCGCGCCGTAGCGACCGAGCAGGTGATGGAGCCCGATGGCCCCCACAAAGGGAGGCAGGATCAGCGGGACCAGTACCAGCGCGGAGAAGATCGTCTTGCCCGGAAACGTGTGGCGGGCCGCGAGCGTCGCCAGTGGCAGGGCGATCACCATGCACAGCAGGGTCGTGGCCACGGCGATGCCCGTGGCGTTAAGCAGCCCGCTCCGCAGCACCGGGTCCTCGAAGACCGTCCAGATGTGATACAGGGTGAAGCCGCCATGGCGCGACTCGAAGCCGCCGGCCACTGTCAGCCAGATCGGGTAGATCAGAAAGAGCGCGAAGAACGCCAGGAGGGCGCCCATGACGCATCGGCCGGGAAGGGCGCGGCGGCGCATGGGCCGCAGTGTAGGACTACCAGGCGCCGATGACTTCCAGCAGGTCGAGGACGTTCACGACATCGTCGCCGTTGAGATCCTCGACGCAGCCCTCACACGGACCCCACACGGCAAGGACCGCCACGATGTCGAGGATGTTGACGATCCCGTCGCCGTTGGCGTCGCCGGCCACGCCCGTGATCTCCGGGAAGAGCCACGCCACTGCGTAGATGCTCACGCCGCCTGCGCCATCGACGCGGGTCACCTCCAGGAAGTACTCGCCGGGCGCCAGGTCGTTGATGTAGAGGTGCTCGATGTTGTCGACGTCGCTCTCGCTGACCACGTTGCCGGCGCCGAAGACGCCTAGGCCCGCGTCACCGGTGAGATCCACAAGGACATCGCCCTTGCCGCGTCCCCAGAGCCGAAGGTCGTGGTTCGCGAGGCGGTAGCTTCCAAACCCCGTGTTCGCCTTCTGGTGCCAGGTGAGCAGGATCGAGACCTCGTCGGCGAGCACCGGCACATCGAATCGCCAGTAGTCCGATCCGCCGCCGAACATTGTTGCCACGTCCCAGCCGGCGTCGCCGGCAAGAGGCAATCCCACCGGCGAACTTCCGCCGTCGTGCTGGCCGCCGGTCATGACCTGCCACGAACGATCGACATTGACAGTTCCAACACCGAAGACCTCGTCGATCGGCACGCTTGTGCGACCGCGTTCGGGTCCACTGGCCACGGCGCCGTTCGACCACCCCGCCTCGTGGCGACCGCCGCAGAGCAGCGCCACCTTGATCGTCTCGCTGAGCGTCGCGAAGAAGTTTCCGCTGGTGTTGGGATGCGTGCGTGCCGTCTCGATGATGAGCGCGGTTGCCGCCGTGACGACACCCGTGGCATTGCTCGTCGTCGACTGGGGCGCGACGATCAGCGGCACCTGACGACCGGGCAAGTCGAATCCACTCGGAACCGGGTCCGCGACGTGGTTGCCGTTCTGCAGGCCCACGCTGATCCCGTTGAACATGAAGGCCATGAGGGCCGCGTGGTCGCCGGTGTTTGCGACGCCGTTGATGATCATCACATCGTCGCTGTCCACGGACCAGTCGGCCCGCCGCAGGGTGACGCGATCATTGGTGGTGTTCCCGAAGCTGGCGATCCAGCTGTTGTTGAAGATCGCGCATCCGCCTGGCGGTTCCAGCGGCACCGTCGAGGACGATGCGCTCGACCGCAGGAACCCATCAAGCAGCCAGTCAAGCGTGTCGTAGCACCAGATCGTATCCACCCCGGGGGCGATTCCCGGAACACCCGTGCCGTAGGCGCGGCGTGCCACCTGCGTCGCGTGTCCCGAGACGCCGGTCGTGCCGCTCATGAACGTGTAGTTCTTGTCCGCCAGTTCCACATGCGAGGTGTCCGGCCCGTAGTTGCCACTGGTCTCGACCTCAACGTGGCCGACTTCGACCCCGGCACCAGTGGGGGTGTTCTCGGCGCCGAGGCGTGCGATGAGGTCCTCGAGACCCGTGTCCGAGGCAACACCACCACCGTGCGCAGCCGACGCAAGCATCGTCGCCGCGCACGCTCCGAGCACCGTGCTGTGCATCATGACCATCGTCTCTTCCGTTCCTCCACAAGCCTAGCACCGGGTTCATCGCGTACAAGCCCGGCGCATCCACGAGAGTCCTACGAACCCCATAGGGCCTGCATGATCGGACTTCTCAGGGCTCCAGCCTGCGTGCAATGTCCGCGAGGAGACGCTGCTCGGCGATCCTGTCGCGCGCAATGGGCTGCCAGAACCGCGACGGTGCCTGCTCCCACTTCGCGTCGGCCGGGAGAATCTTGGTGACCGAGCCGCTGCGGCGGCTCCACGTGCCGTGTCGCATGCCGCGAGTCTGGCGCCGGTGCACATAGACCCACGCCCGCAATTCCAGCGGTCCACTCCAGGACGTCAGATCGCCGCCCAGTGTTGGCAGGGACAGCAAGTCCGGCCCCCGAAGATCCGATCGGTCGCCTTCCGATGCTCCTTTGACCTCGGTCGGACGAAACTCGAGCCGCGCCGCGCGACGATTGAACGCAATGGTGTTCTCCAAGCCATCGCGCGCAGAGCCAGAGAGAGGCCTCCAGGGCTCGACCACGCTGCCAGAGTTCGCCGGGTCGGTCTCAATCACGCCACTCCGCCTGTCGATCAGGGCTGGCCGCATCCCCGCATCCGCGGCTGAGGCCATCGCCGCGTCAAACGCACGCGCATAGTCCCCGGCTGCCACCGAGACCACCCCCGGTCCGCTGCGGGTCGCGCAGGAGGCAAGGGCAGTACAGAGGATCACCGGAACCATGCGCCGCGCGTACATGCGGGGCAGTGTAGGGCCCCGCCGCGAGGAATTCGGATAATCCGATTCGCCTTGGAGGCTCGCGAAAGTAAACTTAATCCACTTTGGGAAGGAGGGTTGCGTGCTTGATTTCTTGAAACGATTGGCCATGGCTGCGATGGTTGTGGCCTGCGGTGCCACCCGCGTCGAGGCCGGGCCAAATGAGTTGGCGGTCGATCTGCTCGGTAGCGTCAATGACGTCGTCACGCGCATTGTTGCCGCACCCGGTGACGACACGAGACTCTTCATCTGCACGCGGGGTGGTCTTGTCAAGATCCTCAACTGGAAGACCGGCCAGTTCAACGACGAGCCGTTTCTGGACATCAGCGACATTCTGACCCCGATCACCTCCGAGCAGGGCCTGTGCGGCTTTGCCTTCCACCCGGACTACCAGGCCAACGGCAGGTTCTTCATCTATGGCACCGTGCCCGAGGGACCGATACTTGGAGACAGCGTGCTCTTCGAGGGCGCACGCGACGGGGATGACCCCAACCTGGCCGAGGAGGACCTCGTACGCATCCTAAAGATCGAGCAACCAATGCGGTTCCACCAAGGTGGCTGGATGCAGTTCAGTGTCGACGGCTACCTCCTGATCGCCCTCGGAGACGGCAGCACCAATCTGTTCACGGGACCAGCCAGAGCGCAGGACATTACCGACGGACGGCTGCTCGGAAAGCTGCTTCGCATCGACGTGAACGGAGATGACTTCCCGAAGGACCCGGAGCGCAACTACGCGATCCCGCCGGACAACCCGTTCGTTGGAATCGAGGGCGATGACGAGATCCTGGCCTATGGGCTGCGTAATCCTTGGACCGGAAGCATCGATCCGCAAACTGGCGACATCTTCCTGGCAGACGTCGGTCATGAGACCCTCGAGGAGATCAACGTGATCGTCGGCGGTGGCGCCGGCGAGAACTTCGGATGGCGGTGCATGGAGGGCTCCCAGTGCACTGGTGTTGACGTGTGTACCTGCAACAGCAAGGACCTGCAGCTTCCGATCTGGGAGCGTGCGCATGGATCCGCTGGCGGGAATTGGTGTTCCATCATCGGCGCGGAGATGTACCGGGGTTGCGCAATCCCGTTCCTAGACGGCCGCATCATGACGTCCGACTTCTGTACGAGAGAGGTCTGGTCGGTCGAGTGGACCCTGGATGGCGGCGTGGGAGAGGCCGTTAATCACAAGCAGGAGATTCTGGCCAATAGCGATATCTCGTTCTTCCCGGCACCGACGGCCTTCGGGCATGACAATCGTGGCGAGGTCTGGATCGGTGGATGGAGCGGCGAAGTGATGCACTTGGTGCCGAACGTACCGGTGATTCGAGATGGCGATCTCAACTGCGACGGCGTAGTCAATGTCAGCGATCTGCTGATGGTGATCGGCACCTGGGGCCCCTGTGATGGGTGCCGTACCGACATCGACGGGGACCATGTGGTGTCAGTCATCGAGATATTGTTGGTCATCGACAACTGGGGCTGACGGACCTCTCAGCTACATTTGGACCGCGTAACGTACCGGTAACAACACCGCGCACGCGCCTGTCCCGGGGGAGGGCGGGAATGCCCTTGGACCGCGACACAACGGCCGATATGTTTGGGTCACGCGGGGTATCTGGGCATCCGATGCCATAGAGACCGCGAAGAATGCAACGGAGACCCGAGATGATCAGGCTGTGCATCCTGCTTTGCGCCGTGGCGGTTACGACCGCGGCGGTCGCTGCGCCGCCGTCGCGTAGCGGCGATGGCCCGCGCGGGCAGACCCCGCTGCCGACGACCATCGAGGACTACATGCAGCCCGGCTCGCAGCCCTCGCCCACCGACTACGACTACATCATCGTCAGCTCGTGGAACTGCATCAATTGCCACGAGTTCGATAACGACCTCAACGACGACGAGGTCGTCCCGCCCTACGACAACTGGGTAACGAGCCTGATGGCCCAGTCGATGCGGGACCCAGTCTTCCACGCGGCCTTCGCGATCGCTAACCAGGATGCCGACGACGTCGGTGAGTTCTGCCTGCGCTGCCACGCGCCGGGTGGGTGGATCCAGAGCCGCAGCGAGCCAGCAGACGGAAGTGCCCTGATCGAGGACGACTTCGACGGCGTCAACTGCAACTTCTGCCATCGCATGGTGGACCCGATCTGGGATGCGGCCAACCCGGTGGAAGACGATGACATACTGCAGCAGCTCGTCGATGACGGTGTGCTTCCCGAGCAGCCGGGCAATGGCCGCTACATCGTCGATCCACTCGACGTCCGGCGTGGGCCGCGCGAGGATCTCTACAACATGCACGGCGTGCCGATCCTGATCTCGCCCTTCCACCGCGAGTCGGAGATGTGCGGCACGTGCCACGAGTTGAGCAACCCGGCCTTCTCGCTCCAGAGCGACGGCACGTGGGCACCAAACGCCTACGACGCGGCTCACCCGACCCAGAACATGTACGAGATGATCCCCGAGCAGCGCACCTTCGGCGAATGGAAACAGAGCCAGTTCGCAAGCGGCGGCGTGCAGTTCAACGACGGTCGCTTCGGCGGCGATCACCCCACCGGAAACATGCAGTCCTGCCAGGATTGCCACATGCCTCGCCGCTACGGCGCGACCTGCGTCTTCGTCGGCATGCCTGACGTCCAGCCGCACAAGGATGTCGCCGGCCACGAGTTCATCGGCGTAAGCACCTGGGTACTGCGCGCCGTCAACGCGCTCTACGAGCCGTCGGAGACCGGGCTCAGCGAGGAGGCGCTCAATCTCGCCGAAGCTCGCACGCAGGACTTCCTGCAGGCCGCGTCCGACCTGGACCTCTGGCAGGACGGAGGCGACCTCGTGGCGAGGGTCACCAATTGGACTGGTCACAAGTTGCCCACCGGGTACCCAGAGGGTCGACGCATCTGGCTCAGCGCCCAGTTCCTCGACGCCGACGGAACCCTGCTCGCAGAGCGTGGTCACTACGACTGGGCGACGGCCGAGCTCACGACCGCCGACACCAAGGTCTACGAGATGCAGCTTGGCATCAGCGACTCGCTGTCGAAGAAGACCGGCGTGCCTGCTGGCCCCAGCATGCACCTTGTGCTCTTCGACCAGATCTACCTGGACAACCGGATTCCGCCGGTCGGCTTCACCAATGACGGCTTCACCGAGATCAACGCGCAGCCCATCGGCTATGCCTACAGCGATGGCCAGCACTGGGACGACACGACGTATGCCATTCCCATCGACGCCGTGCAGGCGGTGGTCACGGTCTACCACCAGACGACCAGCAAGGAGTACATCGAGTTCCTTCGGGACGCGAACGTCACCAATGACAGCGGGCAGATCGCCTACGACCAGTGGGTGGCCCAGGGCATGAGTGCCCCGGTCGTCATGGACAGTGCGTTCCTAGATCTCGAGCCCGTGGAACCCATTCCGGGCGACGTGGATGGCGATGGCGACGTGGACGTGGTGGATCTGCTGGCGATCATTGCCGCGTGGGGGCCCTGCCCTGGCTGCCCTGCGGACGTCAACGGCGATGGATTGGTCAACGTCACGGACCTGTTGATCACGATCGCCAACTGGGGCTGATACACTCTCGCCCCCGATGGCGTGGGACGGACGGCATCTTGTCGATCTGGACACGCTGGATCGAGACGACATCCTCGGCCTCATCCAGCGCGCCTCGGTATTTCGTGATCGAGATGAGTACATCGACAAAGGCGGCCCACTGGCCGGCCAGGTCGTCGGCAACCTCTTCCTTGAGAACTCCACCCGAACCCGTCTGAGCTTCGTCATCGCCTCCCGCCGCCTTGGCGGGGGATCCCTGAACCTCATCGGGGCCTTCTCCAGCACCTCCAAGGGAGAGACTCTCCTCGACACTGCCCGAACCGTCGCTGCAATGGGTGTCCACGTCTTGGTGATTCGCTGCGGCGAGGACGGTGGCCCGGCGGCAGCAGCCGCTGCGCTGGATATACCGGTGGTCAACGCCGGCGACGGCACCAGCGGCCACCCGACGGCGGGGCGGCTGGATGCCATGGCCCTCACGCGACACCTGGGGGGCGAGGATCTCGACGGCCGCCGGATCGCCATCGTCGGCGACGTCGCCCACAGCCGCGTCGCCCGTTCGAACATCCAGTCTCTGGTGACCCTGGGCGCATCGGTCGCGCTGGTTGGCCCCCCGGAGCTCGCGCCCGCCGACATGGCCGCTGACGGCATCGACGTAACCGAGGATCTCGACGGCACGCTTCCAGGTGTGGACGCCGTCATGATGCTGCGCGTACAGTTTGAGCGCGATGCAAGCGTCGGCGACAACTACGCCGATCGCTACGGCCTCACCACGCAGCGTGCGTCGCTGCTGCCGGCGCACGCGCCGGTCATGCACCCCGGCCCGATGAACCGCGGGTTCGAGATCGACGATGACGTGGCAGACGGACCGCGGAGTATCGTGGTCGAGCAGGTCGCCTGCGGCGTGGCGATGCGCATGGCCGTGCTCGAGCGGCTCCTCTCATGACTTTTCGCACGATCATCGAACCGTTTCGCATCAAGCAGGTACAGCCGATTCGGCGAACGACCAGAGATGAGCGGGTCGCAGCCCTGCAGCGTGCCGGAAACAATCCGTTCCTGCTCCATGCCACTGACGTGCTCATCGACCTGCTGACAGACTCGGGCACGGGCGCGATGTCCAGCGAGCAGTGGGCTGGCATGATGCGCGGAGACGAGAGTTACGCCGGCGCCGAGTCGTTCTATCGCTTCGAGGCGGCCGTGCGCGACATCACCGGCTTCAAGCACATCATCCCCACCCACCAGGGCCGTGCCGCTGAGCGCATCCTCTTCGGCGCCGCCGTGGAGGCGGGCCAGATCGTGCCAAACAACGCGCACTTCGACACGACCCGGGCGAACATCGAGGTCCGCGACGCCATCGCGCAGGACCTCTCGATCCCCGAGGCCAGGGATCGCCAGCAGCCGCACCCCTTCAAGGGAAACATCGACCTCTCGGCGCTCGAGGCACTGCTCGATGATCGCGGTGACGCGGTTCCCATGGTGATGATGACCATCACGAACAACACCGGTGGTGGCCAGCCGGCGAGCATGTCGAACCTTCGAGCAGCAAGCGACCTCTGCCGGGGCCGCGGCGTTCCGTTCTTCATCGACGCCTGCCGCTTCGCCGAGAACAGCATCTTCATCAAGCTCCGCGAGGACGGGTACGACGATCGGTCCGTTCTCTCGATCGCCCAGGAGATCTTCTCGCTCGCTGACGGGGCGACGATGAGCGCCAAGAAGGACGGGCTCGCAAACATGGGTGGGTTTCTCGCCCTCAACGACGACGCGCTGGCCGAGCGATGCCGCGGCATGCTCATACTCACCGAGGGGTTTCCGACGTACGGCGGGCTCGCCGGCTACGACCTCGAGGCCATCGCCGTGGGGCTCTACGAAGCTCTCGACGAGGAGTACCTGCGCTACCGAATCCGGACGATCGAGTACGTCGGTGAGCGGCTCACCGCCGCGGGCATTCCAATCCTTCAGCCGCCTGGTGGCCACGCCATCTACATTGATGCCCGGGCCTGGCTCGATCACATCCCGCCCGACCAATACCCCGGGTGGGCGCTGGCCATGGCGCTCTACGTGGAAGGAGGCATCCGCGCCAGCGAGATCGGCGGCGTGATGTTCGGCCGACAGGCCGATGGCAGTGAACTCCTGCCCGACCAGGATCTGGTTCGGCTCGCATTCCCGCGTCGCGTCTACACGCAGAGCCACGTCGACTACGTCGTGGAGGTGCTTGAGCACGTGGCGGGCATGAAGGACGACGTGCACGGCGTGGCGATCACGCAGCAGCCGAAGTCACTGCGACACTTCACGGCGCACTTCGAGGTCGTGCGGTCATGACGCGAAAGAAGACTCGCCGGAATGTCGAGTCAGTCGCCCTGATCGTCCTCGGGGCGTTCCTGCTGCTGCTGGTCCTTGGCGTCATCTGGATCGTCGGCGTCAGTTTCCTCGCCGCCCAGTAACGAGACTATCGCCGCCTCGAGCAACTCGAAGTCGCGGTTCTCCTGCGCGTGCTCCTTGTCCTCGCTGGGAAAGAGCACGGGCCCTGGGTGTACGAAGCGAACAGTTCCCCCCGCGTCCACCAGGATTGACACGCTGGTCGCTTGCCGCTCCCCGCTTGAGAGGTACCAACTGCGAAGCTGCGCCCAGTCACCATCGATGGCGACATCCCCATGGAAGTCGCGATCGCGAGCCCCGGCCCGAACCTCATCTTCCGAGATGGACTTTGATGGAGGCTTTGGGTGGTAGACGGCGACGACCTGCAAGCCCCTCGCCGCGTAGCGTTCCCTGAGCGTGTCAATCGCAGGTAGGCTCGCATCGCAATAGGGGCAGGTGTCGGTCCACCAGCGGTAGAGGGTCAGGGGCGCATCAGACGCGCCAAACGATGGCGGATCGAGCCGAGTGCCCAGCAGGTCCTGTCCGCCACGCTTTGGATCCAGTGTCTCATACGCTTGTTCGGCCAGCATCGTGTCAATGATCGCACGCCCGTTCTTCACGTCGAGGCGAAACCCGTTGAAACGTACGATTCCGCGACGATCGATGAGCACCGTCCAGGGTGTGCCGCCGCTGCGGTAGCGACCCATCACCTGCGACCGCTGCTGGCGACTCCCGTCGTGCCCGACGGGAATGTCCAGGTCAAATGACTCCACGGCCTCCACTCCGCGCTGCGGCGTGTTGGACGCGTAGCCCTCGAAGACCGTCTGGATCGCCAAGAAGGTGACTTCGTCCTTGTACTGGGCGTGCAGCTGCGAGAGCGTGGGAAACCCGTGGCTGTGGCAGCCTGGACACCAGGACTGAAAGAAGAACAGGCAGGTCACGTCACCGCCGCCAATAAAGGGCTCCTCCTCGCCCACGCCCGCCACCCATTGCACTCCATCGAGAGACGGGGCCGTCTCACCGACCACACCACGCGGTGATTGAACGGTCGCCAACAGGCACAGGGCGTGTACGAGCATGCGCCGATCCTACCCCGCGCGAACCACTCCCCGGGAGTCAGATCTCCACAAGCGGCATGTCGGACTCGACATGGGCGATCGGCTCGGGCATCGCCACATCCAGCATCGCCGTGAGTCCCCCGTCAGCCATCTCGCCGCGCACGTCGGCGGCATTGAAGAGGCGTCGATCCTCCCCGGACATCACCGCCTGCAGATCGAGTGCGATCTGGCCCTCGGCGAGCGAGAAGTCGCGTGGCTCGATGGCCTGTTCGAAGGCCTGAATGCGGCCTTCGTCGTTCTCGAAGGTCCCGGCCTTCTCCGCCCAGGTGGCCGCAGGCAGCACGACATCGGCGCGGTCGACCAATTCCCCGCCGAACGTGTCGATCAGCACCACGAATGGTTCGTCGCGCAGCGACGGCGTCTCCCAGGGGCCCGGGTAGTTTCCGGTGATGACGATGCCACCGGCCTTGGCTGTGGCCCGCCGAAATCCCTTGGCGTCATGCACCTTGCCACCCAACGCCTCGAGCGCATGCCGCACGCCCCGCGCGTTGGGGGCCTTCTCGCTGCGCACGCGGAAGCCTCCCGGGAAGGTCTTGTCCTCGCCCTCGATTGGTACCTCGCCGACGGCTAGGATCGCCTGCTCGTCGATCGATCGAAGGAACTTGCCAAGCAGCCACGCGTCCTCGCAGGAGAGCATGGGGCTGGCCAGCAGCGCGAGGCGTCCTGCGCCGCGGAGCCCGTCGATGGCCGCAGCAGTCGCGTCGGTCCACGCTTGGCGTGCCTGGTCGTCTCCATGTGTCGCTGCGCCGCGAACACTGGGCATGCGCAGTCGATGCTCGTCGTGCACGAACTTCCAGCCGTATCGCACTTCGTCAGTGATCCACCACTGGTTCACCTCGAGGTTCGTGCGTGGCTTGATGCGGTAAATGGACCCGTCATTGTGCTCGATGGTGAGGTTGTCGCCGCTGGCGGTCAGCGGATCGATCGAGGGGGTCCGCTTCAGGTACCACACGCGTTGCTTGAAGAGGAAGTCCTTGTCGAGCAGCGCACCCACCGGGCAGAGATCGATGACGTTCGCGCTGAGCTCGTTGTCGATGCCTACCCCGGGGAAGACGTCGATCTCCTCTCGGACGCCGCGGCCGCTGACGGTCAACTCGCTTGTGCCAGTGACCTCGGTCGTGAATCGAACGCAGCGGGTGCACATGATGCAGCGGTCGCCGTAGAGCAGCACGTGCTCGCCGATGTCCTTCTTGGACTGCTTGACCTTGTCCTCCTCGAAGCGAGAGCTGCCCCGGCCGTACTCGTAGGCGTAGTCCTGCAGGGTGCACTCGCCGGCCTGGTCGCAGACGGGGCAGTCAACCGGGTGGTTGATCAGCAGGTACTCCATGACCGACTTCTGGTTGGCGATCGCCTTGGGCGAATTCGTATGGACCTCCTGGCCGTCGGCTGCGAGTGCCTGGCATGTGGGCAGGAGCTTCTCGATGGGCTCAAGCGCGTTGTCGTTTCGTGGATTCGGTGCCCACACTTCCGCCAGGCAGATGCGGCAGCTTGCCACCACGCTCATGGAGGGGTGGTAGCAGTAGTGGGGAATCTCGATGCCATTGGCCAGCGCGACCTCGAGGATGGTCTGGCCATCCTCGAATTCGAGCGATCGTCCGTCGATTGAAATCGTGGGCATTGCTGCAACTCTGCCGGGCGCTGTCGCGGTGAGCGCGGCGAAGCATGCTAACAGGTGTCAGGGTGGGTTCGTGCGGCATGAGAGCACGACCGCCCCCTCCTCGAGCACGATGCCCGTGATCAGCACGTGCCGCTCGTCCATGAGCTCCACGATGGCCGCGTCATCGGGAATCGCGTCGGTCAGCCGCGAAGGCTGGTCGCCGAGGAGGTCCACCGGGACCGGCAGTCGCCCCACCCGTAGGCCGTTGGCATGAACCTGCAGGTCATCGCCCGACAACGACAGCGTGAACCGCAGGGCCAGCGGCCGAGGTCGCTCCTCGTCCATGGTCACGTGGGCGGCAAGCCAGATACCCTCGGGCGTGCAGTGGACCTGCAGACCATGCACGCCCTCTGGCATCTGGGCATCGTGCTGATGGCTCAGCCAGGCCTCAAGCCGGGTGGCGAGCCAGGCATTGATCGCCTCGTCGCCGATTCGCACGTGCCAGTCGTCCTCGGCATCGCGCACCTTCTGGAACTCCTCGATGAGCCGAAATTCCGCGCGGTCCGCCATGCGCGTAACCGCATCACTTGATGTGTCAGGCAGCTGGTACCAGCCCGGGGATTGCCACGTCAGCCACCATGCAACGATCGCAAGCAGCGAGATCGTTGCGAAGCAGGCGAAACTCCAGCGGTACCAGCGGCGCATGGCGCGGAAATTCTACGCCGTCACGGATCGAGGGGTGGCGAAGCGGACCATCGGCGCAAACGACTTCAGTCCGGTGCGCGAAAGACATCCTCGCCGCCGTCCTCGACCCCGAGGGCGGTGGCGACTCTGCTGGCAGTGGGCCACGTCGCGAGCATCAACAGCACCAGTACCGCAGGGCCAATGACATCCGTGGGGCTGCCGCTGAGCAGGAAGGAGGTGATGCCCACACACGCGGCGCTCTCAAGCACCGCGGATGGGACAACGACCCACGCCATTACGCCATCGGGCGTCACGGCCCTGCGTCGCAGCACCGCTCGAATCATCAACGCAACAACCGCGGCCACGGCGGCCACAGGCGCCGCCGCCACCTGCAGTGCAGGCGGCGTGCCGCCGAGAGGCCCAATAATGGCCGCGGTGACGCCATAGGCGACCACGCCCATGATGAGCGCGCCATGCAGGAACGCTGCCCGACGCATGACCTCGCGATCGTAGGGCTCGTACGGCACGGTGCCTAGTCGGTGACGCTGAGCAGTTCGACGTCGAAGACGAGCGTCGCGCCGGGCGGAATCGTGCCGCCGCTGCCGCGCTCGCCGTAGCCGAGTTCAGCGGGGATCACGAGCTTGCGCTTGCCGCCGACACGCATGGAGCCGACACCCTCGGTCCACCCGCGGATGACGCCGTTGAGCGGAAACGAAATCGCCTCGCCGCGATCGACGCTCGAGTCGAACTTCGTGCCATCGACCAGCCACCCTGTGTAGTGCACCTTCACGGTGCTGGTGGCGCCAGCAGGCTGCGCACCGTCACCGTCAATCAGGTCGTACCACGTGAGGCCGCTTTCACTTGTGCTTGCCTCTCCAGAGGCCGGATCGCCGGGGAGTTCGCTCATTGGGGGTACCTTTGCGTAGGGATCGATTCCGATCAACTCGATGTCGTAGACGACGAACGCATCACTTGCGACCTCCGCGGGCGTACCGCGCGAGAAGGCCAGGGCGGCCGGGATGACGAGCTTGCGACGGCCCTGCTCGCGCATCGATGCGATGCCCGCCCGCCAAGCCTCGGGCATGACCGCAAGCGGCACGTACTGGGGCCCGCCCTGCTCGCGCGTGCTGCCCAGGGGGGTTCCATCATCGAGCCAGGCCTCGAAGTGCAGGCTCAGGTAGGTGCTGTTGGCCGCGGCAGTGTCACCGCTGCCTGCGAAGAGGTCCCACCATCGCAGCCCGTCCTCGGCGGAACTTGGCGACCCCGTGCACGGGGCGCCAGGCAGGTCCACGGCCGTGGACTGCTCGCCGCTAGCGTCGAGGGACAGGCCCAGGGACGCAAGGTAGGCGTCCATGCTCGGCTCGCGGCCCAGGTACCCCTTCACGAGGTCAAGGCCATCGAGCGTGCCACCCTTGGAGAGGATCGTCCGTCGGTAGTACGCGCCTGCCTCGGGGCTGAGCATGCCCAACTCCTCGAAGCGCTGGAACATGTCCTTGGCAAACACTTCCGACCAGAGGTAGCCGTAGTAGCCGGCCTGGTAGCCGGTGAGGTGGCCGAATCCAGCCTGAAACCAGGTGCCCGGCACCGCCTCGAAGAGTTCGGTCTCGGCGAAGACGTCAAGGCCCACCGCCGTGGTATCCACCTCGCCGCTGGGCACGCTGTGGTACGCCTGGTCGCAGCGACCGTAGAAGACCTGGTGCTCGGCCATCATGCCGCTGCCGAGGTTCCGCGCAGCAAGCATGCCCTCGATCAGGGCATCGGGCATGGGCTCGCCGGTCTCGTAGTGGCGAGCGAAGAGCTGCAGGGTGTCGGGCGTCCAGACCCACTCCTCAAACATCTGCGACGGGGCCTCGACGAAGTCGCGCTCCACGCCCGTTCCGGCAAAGCGCGTCGTGGTCGCCTCGCTGAGGATGGTGTGCAGGCAGTGGCCGAACTCGTGGAAGAAGGTCTCCGTCTCCCTATGGGTCAGCAGCGAGGGCTTGGTCTCGGTGGGCTTGGTGAAGTTACAGACGAGGGCGGCGACCGGGCGTCGAACGCTCCCGTCCGACCACACCTTGTGCTGCATGAGGCCCCATTGCGCAGCGTGCGAGTACTTGTTTGGTCGCGGATGCAGGTCGAGGTAGAACTCGCCGAGCTGCTCGCCGCCTGTCGTGTCCCACACCTCGAAGACCCGCGCGTCCTCGTGCCAGAGCGGCGTGCCTCTCGCCTCGGCCGCGTCGGTCACATCGCGATACTCGATGCCGTAGAGCTGTTGCGTGATCGCGAAGAGCCCGTCCATCACCGACTGCAGTGGCAGGTACTCCTGCACGATCTGCGAGTCCACCGCGTACGTGTCTCGCTTGAGCTTGTCCATGTAGTACCCCCAGTCCCAGGGGTAGAAGGTCGCCTCGGCGTCACCGGTGTCTGCACGCTTGGCGGCGAGCAACTCGTCCCAGTCCTGGAGCGCCTTTTCTCGCAGAAGCGGCTGCAGGGTCGCGTAGAACTCCGCGACGCGCTCAGGCGAGCGTGCCATGCGTACCTCTATCTCGTAGTGGGCAGGCGTCGCGTAGCCAAGCAGCCGCGCCTCCGTGGCGCGCAGCGCGATGATCTTCTCGAGCACCGCCACGTTGGCCTCTCCACCGCGGCGCTTGTAGGCCACCCACACCTTCTGGCGGGTTGTTGCGTTGGTGCAGTAGTCGAGGATCGGGCTGAAGGTCGGGTTGTCCATCCCGACGATGAGTACGCCGCTGATCTCCTTGAGATTTGAAAGCACGTCCTCGGGGACACCCGCCAGTTCCTCACGGGTCAGTGGCACCATCGTCTCGTCGTTTCGAATGTTGGCCTCGAATTCGATGGACAGCGCGCTGAGCTCCTGCTGGACCGCCTTGAGCTCGTCGCGGATCTCGCGGTCCAGTTCCATGCCGCTGCGGCGATAGTCGCGGAGCGTGAAGGCCAACAGCCGCGCCTGCTCGCCCTCGAGCGTGGGCTGCGTATCCGCCCAGGAGCGGATCGCCCTGTAGAGCGGTTCGTTCTTGCCCACATCGATCGCCCAGTTGGACCAGGCCTGCTCGCTGGCCTGCGCCGCATCGCGAATCGGTGCGTCAGGATGCACGTACGCCAGAAAGAGCGAGAGGTTGGTCGCCTCGTCGAGGCGAGCGGCCAGGTCATCGAGCGCGCCAAGGGTGTTCTGGTAGGTCCTGTGGTCGTCGGGCACAGCGATGATCGCGTCGATGGCGGCGTTGGCGTCCGAAATCGCCGCGTCAACGCGCTGCACCAACTCCCCGGGCGTGGCCGGAATGGTGCGATCGGCGAACGTCAGTGCCGCAGGCAGCAGCGCAAGTACTAGCAGGATTCTCTTCACGGACGGCTCCTTCTCTTCGGCCCCGGAGTGTACAGCAGGGCCCGCGGCATCACCGCGGCCCCTGCGGATGAGAACCTTGATGCGAGTCAGACGGCAGCGGCCGCCATTTCCTCGGCCTTCGCCTTCGCGTCATCAAGCGAGCCGACATACATGAAGGCCGACTCGGGCATGTCGTCGCCCTCGCCGTCGCAGAGGCGCTCGAACGATTCGATCGTCTCCTCAAGCGGTGTGGTGACGCCCACGATGCCGGTGAACTGCTCGGCGACGAAGAAGGGCTGGCTGAGGAATCGCTCGATGCGGCGTGCACGGGACACGGCCTGCTTGTCGTCCTCGCTGAGTTCGTCGACGCCGAGGATGGCGATGATGTCCTGGAGGTCGCGATAGCGCTGCAGGATCTGCTGCACTCGGCGCGCCACCTCATAGTGGTGCTCGCCGACGATCTGCGGATCGAGGATTCGGGACGAGGAGGCCAGTGGATCCACCGCGGGGTAGATGCCCTTCTCGGTGATGCTTCGCTCCAGCACCACGAATGCGTCGAGGTGACTGAAGGTCGTCGCGGGGGCCGGATCGGTCAGGTCATCGGCCGGCACATAGATCGCCTGCACCGAGGTGATGGCGCCGCGGCTGGTCGAGGTGATCCGCTCCTGCATCTCGCCCATCTCGGTCGAGAGCGTCGGCTGGTAGCCCACCGCCGAGGGCATGCGGCCCAGTAGCGCGGAGACCTCCGAGCCGGCCTGGGTGAAGCGGAAGACGTTATCAACGAAGATGAGGGTCTCCTTGCCCGAGGAGTCACGAAAGTCCTCGGCCATGGTCAGGGCCGAGAGTCCCACACGCAGGCGCGCGCCAGGCGGCTCGTTCATCTGGCCGAACACCATGGCGACCTTGTCAATGACGTGCGAGGTCTTGCCGTGCTCGTCGGTGTACTCGGCCTCCTGCATCTCAAGCCAGAGGTCGTTGCCCTCGCGGGTGCGTTCCCCGACACCGGCGAACACGCTGTAGCCGCCAAACTCACGCGCGACACGGGCGATCATCTCCTGGATGATCACGGTCTTGCCCACGCCGGCACCGCCGAAGAGGCCGATCTTGCCGCCACGGACGAACGGGCAGAGCATGTCCACGACCTTGATGCCCGTCTCAAGGATCTCGGTCTTGGGATTGAGGTCGACGAGCTTGGGCGGCGACGCGTGGATAGGCCGGTACTCGGTGGCCTCAACGGGACCGCGACCGTCCACCGGCTCGCCGAGGAGGTTGAAGACGCGTCCGAGGACGCACTCGCCCACGGGCACCTTCACCGGGCTGCCGGTGTCGATGCACTCCTGGCTGCGCGTCAGGCCATCAGTGCTGCCCAACGCCACGCAGCGGACTTGTCCGCCGCCGAGGTGCTTGTTGACCTCGCCCACGAGCGTGCTGGTCTCGCCCGCGCTGGTAATCTCAACCTTGACGGCGTTGTAGATCTCCGGGAGTTGATCCTCGGGAAACTGCGCGTCGAACGTCGAGCCGATGACCTGGATAATCGTGCCCTTGGTGGCCATGTCCAATTCCGTGCTGGGGTTGCGAAAAAGGGGGCCTCGCTGGCCCCGCAGGACCGAGCAGGATACCTGCCGACAGGTTCCTTGCCAAGGCTGCACACGCCCCGCGAGCGTGCCTGTCGCCTCGGAAGTGGATAGGCGATATGCTCCCCGATTCGATGGAATTCGACCTCGTTGATCGCGTGCTCGAGAGAGACCAGGACCGCATCGTGGCCATCAAGGAGGTCGTCGGTGACGAGCCCTGGCTGGCTGACCACTTTCCCACCTTTCCCATCATGCCCGGTGTTCTGATGCTTGAGACGATGGTGCAGGCGGCCGTGGACCTGCTGGAAGACTCCGGTGATTCGATGGTCCTGGGGGAGGTGCGGGCGCTCAAGTACGGCGCCATGGTCAAGCCAGGTGACTCGCTTCGCGTCGAGGTCGACATAGACAGGCGTGATGAGGATGGATCGGTGCGCTGTCGCGGCACGGGAGTCGCCGTAGCCGGCAGCGATGCACAGGAGCAGACAGCAGTCTCGGGCCGCTTTACCATGCGGCCTGCACGACTGACGTGAAGCCGCAAGGCAGGAGATGCAATGAGTCGCGACGAGATCTTCGAGAAGATTCGTGAGGTCCTTGATGACGCCCTCGGGGTGGACGATGACGAGGTGACCAGTGGTGCGAGCCTGACGGCCGATCTGGGCGCCGAGTCCATCGACTTCCTCGACATCGTCTTCAGGCTGGAGAAGTCGTTTGGGTTCAAGATCTCGCAGGGCGAGCTCTTCCCGGAGAACCTCACCGAGAACCCGGAGTGGGTCGCCGACGGCGAACTCACCGGCGCTGGCCTGGCCATGCTCAAGGAGCGCATGCCCCACGTTGATTTCGCGCCCATCGAGCAGAATCGATCAGTGGCCACGATCGCTGATGCGATCACCGTCGAGTCGCTCGTGGACTTCGTCGATCGCAAGCTTCAGGCTGCCGCGGCGGGTTGACATCGTGCGCTGGCTCTGGATCGACCGCATCATCGAGCACGAACCACGCACGCGGCTCGTGGCGATCAAGGAGATCCCCTCGCAGGGGCCGCACCTGGTCGATGGCGTGATGCGCCTTTCTCTGCTCATCGAGGGGATGGCGCAGACCGCGGGCATCCTCGTGGGCACGCTCACGGGATTCAAGGAAAAGGTGATCCTCGCCAAGATCTCGCGCGCTGCGCTCGAGACGGACATCGTCGCCGGGGACAGCGTGCGATTCGACGCGGTGCTCGATCGCATCGAAGACGCCGGTGCGTCCACCTCCGGCACGCTTGAGCGCCGGCGAGGCGAAGGCGGCGGTTGGGAGCGGGTCGGCCAAGTGGACTTGATGTTCAGCCACGTCGACCAGAACATGGCCGGCATCGACTTCCCTGAGGAGAACTTCGTCTTCGGGCCGACCTTCCGGCAGGTCATCAACGATGCTGGTCTCGGCGACCTGGTCGAGGCCTGAGCGAGTCCAACTACAATCCATGCGATGAGTGACAGCCGCCTTGCCATCTATGCCGGATCGTTCGATCCGATTACCTGTGGGCACCTCGACGTCGTGTGCCGTGCCCGGCGGCTCTTCGATCGCCTCGTAGTAGGCGTGGGCCAGAATCCCGACAAGCCCTCCCTGCTCTCGCTGGAGGATCGTGTGGGCATGACCCGAACTCTGGTAGCCGAGCTCCCCGCCGACGCCGACAGCGGCGACGTCACGGTGGAGTCCTACACGGGCCTGACGGTCGACTTCGCCCGATCCCTGAGCGCGACGGCCCTCGTCCGCGGCATCCGAAACGTCACAGACCTGGCCGCCGAGTGCCAACTGGCCATCACGAACCGACAGGTCGCCGACATCGAGACTGTGTTCGTGGTCACCGGCGAAGCGTACGCATTCACCTCCTCGAGCCTGATCCGGCAGGTTGCTGCGCTCGGCGGCGATCTCGATCGCCTTGGTGGCATCGTGCCAACACTGGTGATCCGGCGACTCCAGTCGCTGCAGTCGGATCCCAACTCCCCGCTTGCGTCGATTGCCGCCGACGCCCAGATGGAGCAGTAGTGGACTGGAGAGTCGTCTCCATCGGAACACTGCCGCTGCACCCGCTCTGGGATCCTTCCGGTCAACCACGAAGCGGCCATGCAACGACGACGCTCGTGCGCAGCGGGGATCGCCTGCTGCTGGTGGACCCATCACTTCCGCCGGCGGCCATGGCTGCCCGTCTCGAGGAGCGCAGCGGCCTGGATCTCTCGGCCGTAACGGATGTCTTCCTCACGAACTTCCATCCAGATCGCCGCCGCACGCTGGCCGCGCTTGAACACGCCGCCTGGCACATGCACGCGCCGGAGCTTGTCTGGGCCCAGGAGGCCATGTCCGAGGAACTTGACCGCGCCGATGAAGCCGCTGATATGGCCCTTGCAGATGAGCTTCGCGCCCATTGCGTCGGACTTGAGCGGTTCGCGCCCGCGGCCGACTCGCTTGTCGGCGGCGTCGACCTGTTTCCGATTCCGGGCGTCACGCCCGGCACCTGCGGGCTGCTGCTGGCGCTGCCGACACTGACGGTCCTGATCTGTGGCGATGCGATCGCGACGAGCGAGCACCTTGATCGCGGGCAGGTGCTCAGTGGGAGCGTCGACCTCGAGGCGGCGATGGAGTCCTTCAAGGAGGCGGTTGAGATTTCCGACGTGCTGGTGCCCGGTCGCGACAACGTCGTCCTCAACCCGATCCGATCATGATGCTCCCGCTCCTGCTGGCAACCGTCATCGCCCAGGACGCTCCCTCCCCGGCGCAGCGGGACGTGGAGGCGCTCATCACCATGGGCGTGCGGTCAGCGGAGATGACCCGATCAATCGCGGTGATCGACCAGGTCGTGCTCGTGCCGAATGCGGCGACATTCCTCGACGAGATCAGTCGCTGGACCCCCGAGGCCCGCTGGCCGGTCCTGATCGAGGACGAGCGGTACGCCCCGATGTTCATCCGACGATTCGCGCCGAAGCGCATCTGGCGCCGAACGGCCGGCGAACCGCTCCCGAAGGACGCTCCCGGCCGTCTGGCGGCTGCCGAACGTGCCATCGCGATGGCCTGGGGAGGCGAGGAGGGAGAGATTCCCGAAGTCGTCTACATGCGACGGCGGCAAGCGCCCACGGGCGTCGTGCTCACCTCAATGAGCGACGATGCCTGGCCGGCGGCCGTCGCCCTGGCGGCAGGTCGCGGGCAGTTGCTTCGGGTGCTTGACGGGGACTTCGGCGCACCCCGCGAGATCCTCGATGAGCCCGGTACCGCCAGACTCCAGGCACGCGTCGAGGCGATTCTTGAGCTGACGACCGCGCCCTGGGCGGAGATCGGCGACATGGTGGATGCGATCACCGTCTGTCGATCACTGCCGTCGCGCGTTGCCCTTGCCAGCGCTCGCGACAACCCCGTGGCGGTCACGGACGTCATCGGTCGCGATGCCTCGGGCCGCCGATACGCCTGGTCGGGATGGATTCTGGGAGGCAAGGTCCGCTGCGCGTACACGGCGATGTGCAGCCTCTTTCTCGAGCGCAACCTGTGGTGGGCGTTCGACACATACCCACAGGAGGGTGGTTGGGCCCAGTACGGTCTGTCGGAGCTCCCGTCGATGCTGCAGGAGACAGGCATCAGCATTGTCCCCGTGACGGGTACGCTTGGCGCACTTCGTGCTACCGGCACAGCCGGTCTCTCGGCCGACTTCGCATGGATCACCAGCAAGGGGAACCCGGACTTCCTCGATCTTGCAGACGCTCGCATCTCCCCGGCGTGGCTGCCGATGCTCGATACGCCCGCTGCGCTCTTCTTCATCCACAGCTGGTCCCTGAAGAACCCCGGCGATCGCCGAACCGCCGGCGGCATCTGGCTCGACCGCGGGGTGTATGCATATGTCGGATCCAGCCACGAGCCGATGTTGCAGGCCTTCGTACCGCCTACTGAACTGGTGCGGCGAACCATGAGCCTCATGCCGCTGTTGCCGGCATCACGATGGTTCACCGGGCAGGGCGGCATGTCAGGACCGTGGCGCATCAACACGCTCGGCGACCCGCTGATGCTCGCCTGTACTCCGGCGCAGCTTCCGCGAACGCACCTGCCCCCGCAGGATCGCGGCGACGCCGAGGACCTGGCCTCCGCTGCAAAGGCGGCGATGGAAGCCGCAGCGGCAGATCCATCGGACCTGCGTTTCGCGGCCGCGATCCGGCTGCTGGCCCTGCTGGGCCGCGACGACCTGGCCCGCGGAATGTGGGGTGCAGCGCAGGCCAGTCGCGTCGCGGGAGCAGCGTCAGCGGAAGCCTCCCTTGGCTCGCTCTTTCGTGGAGGCGACGTCACGGGATTTGTCGGCGCATACCGACTGGTCGTCCATCCCTCCACAGTCCACAAGGACATGCTCTGGGCAGCCACGGCGATGGATCCAGCCTCCGCAATCGACGTCCTGGCCGAATCCATCCGTGTGTCCAGCGCGCTCGATGACCTCGAGTTGATCGCACCGCTTGTGCGGGCCCGCTGGGGCAACAGCCGTGTCCGATCATTGATCGACGCCGTCCTGGGGCGGACCACCGGCCGGACCAAGCGTGGCCTCGAACGACTGCTGCGGACATACGGCACCTGACTCCTACAATGTCGCCTCGATGAGCGATGCTCCGATCGTGCTGCTGATTCGAGACGGATGGGGACACAACCCCGATCCGTCGTTTGATGGGGGAAACGCGCTGCTCCAGGCGCGCACGCCGGTTGCCGACGACCTGCACGCGCAGTGGCCCACGACGCTCATTGCAACCAGCGGCCAGGACGTGGGGCTGCCGGGGGACACCATGGGAAACAGCGAGGTCGGACACCAGAACATTGGCGCCGGACGCATCGTGCCCCAAGATCTTGCGCGGCTCGATGCAGCCATCGCGGATGGGTCATTCGCGGCCAACGAGGTGTTTGCCTCGGCGCTCACCTCGGAAGGAAACCTCCATCTCGTTGGTCTCGTCAGCGACGGTTGCGTTCACAGCAGCCTCGCCCATCTCCTCGCGCTGATCGATCTCATCGCAGCGTCCGACCTGGACACAAGCCGCCTGTATGTGCACGTCATCACCGACGGTCGCGACTGTCGTCCCGACTCCGGCCTTGGCTTCGTCAAGGCGGTCGAGTCGCACTTGGCTGCGGCCGGCTGTGGCCGCATCGCCACGGTGATGGGTCGCTACTACGCCATGGACCGCGACCATCGCTGGGAACGAACGGCGATTGCCTTTGAGGCGATGACTGGCATCGGCGGCGCGCACCCGCTGCGCGACACGATGCCGCAGGTGTCAGAATCGCCTTCGGCGACCGAGGCCGTGCAGGGGTACTACGACGCCCCGAGTGACGCCAATCGCCGCGGCGACGAGTTCATCGTCCCGGCCCGCATCGAGGGTGGCGCACGCATCGCAGACGGCGACACGGTTCTCTTCTTCAACTTCCGAGGCGATCGGCCAAGGCAGATCACCCGCGCGTTCGTGCTCGATGACGCGGCATGGGACGCTGTGCCACGGGGCCCATTTGAACGCGGCGCCTGCATGAACGCCCTGCGATGGATCACGATGACCGGATACGAGGATGGACTGCCCGTGACCGCCGTGGCGTTCGACCGGCCCGAGCCCATGAAGGGGATCCTCGGATCGGTCATCGAAGAGGCTGGGCTGACTCAATTCAGGTGCGCCGAAACGGAGAAGTTTCCCCACGTGACCTTCTTCTTCAACGACTACCGCGAGGGCCCCTTCGCCGGCGAGCAGCGAACGCTGATCCCCAGCCCTGTGGACGTGACCACCTACGACCAGGCGCCTCGCATGTCGGCCGACGCGGTAACCGATGCGGTCGTCGCTCGCCTGGAGAGCGATGACTGCGAGGCCTTCCTCGTAGTCAACCTCGCCAACTGCGACATGGTGGGCCACACGGGGAATCTGGAGGCGGCAATTGCCGCAGCGGAGGCGGTTGACGAGTGCTGCAGACGCATCATTGATGCAACGTTGGCGCGTGGAGGGAGCCTGATCGTGACGGCGGACCACGGAAACGCCGAGCGAATGATCGACCCGGTCACCGGCGGTCCTGACACCGCGCACACCACCTTCAACGTTCCGCTGCACGTGGTAGGCGAGGCATGGCGAGGCGGCACGCTGAGGGAGGGAGGTCGCCTGGCCGACATAGCGCCCACGCTGCTTGCCATGCGCGGCATTACGGTGCCTGTAACCATGACCGGGACGTCGTTGATCGCCTAGTGCAGCACGCCGCTGACCTTCAGTGCCAGCAGCTCCAAGCCGCGACGACTCTCAAGCAGCCCCTGGCGTACCCGGGCATCAATCGCGATCGCCTCGCTGAAGAGGGCCGCGAACTCCCGGGGTTGGCGACGACGCGCAGCAGAGAGCACCTGATCGCCTCCTGCCCCGAAGAGCCGCAGCGCCTTGCGGATCTCGCCCGGTGAGCGGCCAGCGGAGAGCATGGAGCATGCTGCGTTGAGTCGCCTCGACAGGTCGACAATCGACCATGCCAGGAGTTCTCGCGGCTGCCGCGACACGTCCGTCAGTTCGGCGACCTTCGCCAGCGTGGCCGCGGAGTCGCCGCCGAGCAGCACGGACTGGATCTCCCAGGCCTGCTCCTGGCGGCTGAGGCCCACCATCTCAATGACGTCGTCGCGACTGATCATCGTGGCCGGTGCAACATGCGCCGCGAGTTTTCCGAGTTCACCATCGAGCCGCGTAAGTGTCGCACCGATGCGCTGCACCAGCAGGTGCGCGGCGTCCTCTGCAATCTCGCAACCATGCTCCTTGGTGGCGCGACCGCGGCACCAGCGGGCGGCGTCTGCGTCGCTGGGGGGCTCGATCTTGTGGACCAGGCCGACTCCATTGACTGCCTTGTCAAGTTTTCCTGCTCGCCAAGTCGTCGCCCGCAGCAGGAGCGTGGCGGAGTCCACCGGCGCCTGGGCGTATCGCTCCAGCGCGCGCCGCGCAGTCGCCTTTCCGTCACGGCCTGCGGTGACGAGGACGTCCGCATCGTCGACGACGACAAGCTTGTACTGGCTGAGCAGGTCGAGCGTGCGAAGCTCGTCAAGCACGGTCGCCACGTCGACCTCGCTGCCGGCTAGGTGGATGCGATCCACCTCACCATGCTCGGCCTGGAGCGTGGTCTGGAGTTCATCGGCGTAGTGCTGCAGCAGGAACCCGTCCTTGCCGTGCAGTACGACGAATCGCATCGTGGCATCGAAGGATGGCCGTCGCGCCATCTCCCCATTCTATGGCCGCTAGGATCATGGTGATGATCGTGCTCGAGGTCGTACAGGGTCCCGACACCGGCAGCATCTTCCCGCTGCCGCCGGGCGAGCCGCAGTTGATCGGGCGTTCGTCCGAGGCGCTGTCGATCACCGACCCCTCGGTCAGTCGGCGACACGCGGAACTCACACCCGACGGCGACCAGTGGTTCCTGCGCGATCTGAAGTCGTCCAACGGAACGTTTCTCAACGGCCGGCCGCTGCAGGACCGGATTGCCCTGCATCCTGGCGACGAGTTCTCCTGTGGCACCACGCTCTTCAGTGTTCGCCAGGAGACCGCTGTCGAACCGGTCCTGCCATCCCGCAGCCATGACACGAGCGCTGAGTCGGTCATCCTCCCCTCGCCGCACTCCCTGGAGGCGGCGCGAGACCACCTGCGCCTGGTCTATCGCCTGACGTCGGCGACGGCGGGCCTGCTCAGCGCCGAAACCATCCTGCACAGCCTCGTCGCACTGGTCGTGGAGGAGTTCCGGCCCGACCGCGTCGTCGGACTTCTGATGGACGACGACGGACTCGTCACGAACGCGATCCAGTCGATGGATGGTGAAATTTCCACCGAGCCCACCGAGTGGAGCACGGTCATCGTGCAGCACGCCTGCAACGAGAAGACTGGACTCCTTGTCGAGGACGCGGACGAGGACGTGCGGTTCAGTCGCGACCAGGGAGTGCTGGCCAGCGGTGTGCGTACGGCACTCTGCGCGCCGCTGACGGCGCATGGCCGCGTACTCGGCGCGATCCTGCTCGAGTCGCACCGCGTCACTCACCGCTGGCACGACGATCAGCTGCACCTGGTGACCGCCGCCGCAGAGCATGCCGGGCTCGCGCTGTTGACCGCGGAGCTCATGCGATCTCGTCTGCACAACGAACGACTGGCGGCGACCGGGCAGATTCTCGCGTCGATCAGCCACAGCGTGAAGAACATCCTGCAGGGACTGCGCAGCGGCGCAGGCGCCATCGAGTTGGCGCTGGGCAAGGGAAACATCGAGCTTGCCCAGGAGGGTTGGCCGATCCTCATGCGAAACCTCGACCGCGTGTACGCCCTGACGTTCAACATGCTCGCCTGGTCGCGCGCCAGCCATCCGGAATTCGCGCTGGTGCAGCTCGAATCGCTCGTACGAGAAGCGGCGACGCTCGTGGAGGGCGCGTGCCGACGCCGCAAGATCGAACTCGAGATCGACGTCGAGGCGGACATGCCGCCGATCCCCCTCGACGAGCAGGCCATCCTTCAGGTCCTCCTGAACCTCCTCAACAACGCCACTGAAGTAGTCGAATCGAAGACCGGGCACATCAAGCTCTCGGCCCACATTCCCGAGGGAGGCGAGCAGGCGGTGGTGATGGTTCAGGACAACGGCCCTGGCATCGAGCCTGGGTACCAGGAGGCCGTCTTCCGAGCCTTTCACTCCACGAAGGGCCACCGTGGAACCGGCCTGGGACTCGCCGTGACGCGCAAGATCATCACCGAGCATGGCGGAACCGTGCGGGCTGAGGACGTCTCCGCGGGAGGCACCCGCTTCGTGATCAGCCTGCCCATGGGTCGCGACGAGGACCCCGGCGACACCAAGGCGCCTCGTGCGATCGACACCCTCATGGTCGACGAAGACTTCAACGAAGCTGAGGCCCCGGACGCTGAGGGAATCGAGGGCATCTACGACATCGAGGAATGACCGAGGTCGGCGATGGCCAGTGCTATCATGCCGCGACCACGGAAGGACTCCTGCACGTCATGGACATCGACATACCCGACGAGTACCGCAACATAGACCTCGTTCGCGCCGTTTCCAATGGCACGATGATCGGTCCTGCGGCAGCCTCACCGAGTTACCAGCGCACCCGGGAGATGACGCTTGACGAGCTGCTGCTCGAAAACCGCGTCATCTTTCTCATCGGCGAGATCAATCACGCCTCGTCGGCACGAGTGATGATGCAGATGCTCTACTTGGAGGACCAGAAGCGCAGCCAGGACATCAACCTCTACATCAACAGTCCCGGCGGCGGCGTGGACGACACATTGGCCATCTACGACACGATGCGCTTCATCTCCTCGGACGTGGCCACCTATTGCATCGGTCGCGCCTACAGCGGCGCCGCTGTGCTGCTGAGCGCCGGTGTCACAGGGCGGCGTCACATTTTGCCGCACGCGAAGGTGATGATCCACCAGCCCTATGGTGGCGTCACCGGGCAGACGACCGATGTTCAGATCCAGGCCAACCAGATCATCAAGGCGAAGAAGACGCTCAACGAGATCCTCGCCGAGCACACCGGGCAGCCCTTCGACCAGGTGGCTGCAGACGGCGAACGTGACAAGTACTTCGACGCGGAGGAAGCGAAGGCATATGGCCTCGTGGATGAAGTCTTCGCGTTCACGGACGACAAGAAGAAGGATTGACGCAGCACACCATGCCCCCGCTCGTACCAATTGTCATTGAGAAGACTGGCCGCGGTGAACGCGCCTACGACATCTTCTCACGCCTGCTGACGGACCGCATTGTCTTCCTCGGCGGACCCATCGACGACGAGACGGCGAACCTCATCGTCGCCCAGCTGCTCTTCCTCGCAAACGAGGATCCGAAGGCCGACATCAGCCTCTACATCAACTCGCCGGGCGGCTCGGTGACCTCTGGGTTGGGAATCGTGGACACGATGAACTTCGTGCCCTGCGACGTGGCGACCTACATCATTGGTCAGGCCGCATCCATGGGGTCGGTGATCGCCGCCAGCGGAGCCGCGGGCAAGCGCTTCTCCCTGCCCCATTCCAAGAACCTGATGCACCAGCCGCTGCTTGCCGGCGTCCTGGAGGGTCAGGCGACTGACCTTGAGATTGAGGCCAGGGAGATGTTGCGGCTGAGGGATCTGCTCTTTGAGATCTACGCTACCCAGACCGGATGCGAGGCCTCGCGGATCGCCGCCGACTGCGACCGAAACAAGTGGCTCGATCCCGAAGAGATGAAGAGCTACGGCCTCGTGGACGAGGTGCTCACGCACCTCCCGCAGTAATGCGCCGCTCGCGTCGCATCCTGCTTCTTGGGGCGTGCCTGATGGTGCTCGGTGGCTGCCACCGGACCTTGTTTCCAGAATCGGCGCCGCGCACGCAGTTTGAGGCCTATGACACGGTGCGACACGGCGTGCTCCCGACACAGGAGCCTGATGCCTTCGGGCATCCCCAGCCGGCGCTGCGCAATCGACTCGGCCAACACAGGCGCTGAGCGTCCGATATGAACATGGCGGCGCAACCGATTGTCAAGTCAAGAGGTATCTCCTGCCCGATGAGTGTGGTGCGATCACCGCGACGCGGCCACGGATGCGCCATCGATGACCAACCAACCGGCACGGATGCTCTCTCGGCGAACCCAGCTTGTCTGGGCCGCCTTCTTTGCATCCATGACGATCGTCCTGGGACTGCTTGGCCTGGGCAATCACTCCTCCGACGATGATGGCCTGCGGCTCACCTACTTGGTGGGCATCGACGAACGCCCAGATGACGACCCCGTCTTCCGAACGCGCGCTGAACTCGATCGCGCTCGTTGGACCTCCATCGTCGTGCATCATCTTGGCGCACCGGCGGGATCGGGGGTGTCGATCGGCAGGTCCCATCGCGCAGCCGGTCTCGACGGGCTCGGCTACCACTTCCTGATCGGGAATGGGAACGGCCTCGATGACGGCGTCGTGTTTGCCGGCTATCGATGGCTGGATCAGAAGCCAGGTGCCCACGTGCCCGGCGATGGAGCAGCAGCTTGGAATGAACATGCCATCGGCATCTGCCTCGTGGGAAACGGCGACCGTCACCGATTCTCCGACGTGCAGGTTCGGCAGCTGATCCGCCTCGTGCAGCGACTCCAGCAGGAACTCTCCATTCCCGCTCAGCACGTCTACTTGTGCCGGGAGATCGCAATCGACCAGTCATCGCCTGGCGAACTCTTCGAGGAGGGCCGCTTCCGCGGACAACTCGTCGATCTTCCGGCGCCTCGTTGATCCATCAAACTGCAGGGGATAGGCTAGGGTCCCGCCTCGGGCGCGCAGCCACCGCGAGCTTGAAGTGCACTCCCCGATGACGACGCTCGAAACATCCCTCGCGACTCCTCGGAAGATCGCCAACTTCACGGTGCTTGCCAAACTTGGCGACGGCGCCGCGTCGCAGATCTACGCCGTGCAGGACGCGAAGTCCAAGCAGGTCTGGGCGCTCAAGCACGTGGAGAAGGGTGACGAGAAGTCCCAGCGCTTCCTTGACCAGGTGGAGAAGGAGTACGCGATCGGCTCGAAGCTTGATCACAATCGCGTCCGCGGCGTCCGGAAGCTCCTGCGCCATCGCAAGCTCTTCAAGATCAGGGCGATCTCGCTGCTGATGGAACTTGTCGATGCCCAGACGCTCGACGAGCAACTGCCTCGCAACCACGGCCAGGCGGTAGATATCTTCCGGCAGGTCGCCGAGGGGCTCGCCCACATGCACACCAAGGGATTCGTGCATGCCGACATGAAGCCCAACAACGTCCTGATCACCGAGGAGGGGGATGTCAAGATCATCGATCTCGGACAGGCCTGCACGATCGGCACGGTCAAGAAGCGCATCCAGGGAACGCCTGGCTACATGGCCCCCGAGCAGGCTCATCGCGGCCAGATCACCCCGCAGACGGACATTTACAACCTCGGTGCCATGATGTACTGGGTGCTCGTGGGCGAGTGCATTCCCACGACGCTTCCACCCAAGAGCGCCCGCGACGGCCTGCTCACCGGAGCGCTTGACGCCGACAAGGTGGCGCTCCCGGTGCCACCACACGAGCGAAATCCCCGCATCCACGGGCTTCTCTCCAAGCAGATTCTCGACTGCGTGCAGCCGATGCCGGAGGATCGCCCCGCCTCGATGGACGTCGTGGCCAATCGCCTTGAGTTGATCAGCGAGGTACTCGAGCAGCCCATTTCCGCGCCTCCGCCGCTCGGCGCAGATGGCGAAACCACGGCGGAATTCGATCTTCGCAGCGAGACTCCATGACCGACGCCTAGGACTTTTCCTGCTCGGTCACTTCTACTTCACGGGCGCCGTGCGCGCAGCCGCGATCCTTGTAGGCGCGGCGGCGATCCACGTAGCGATCGCCGTCCACCTTCAGTCCAGGCTCCTCGCCGGCCTGGTGCTGGCGATGAAGTTGCTCAAGGAACGGCACGCACCACCCGCACCCGGTTCCGGCATCAAGGCAGGATGAGAGTTGCGAAGCGACGCTCGGCGTCTCTCGCTCCAGGAAGTTGCGCAACTTTCGAAGGGACACGCGGTGGCAGACGCATATGTGATCGTCAAGTTCCATGACCTCAGACCCAGATCTGGCACACCAGATGTGGCTCCTTGACCTTCCCAGTGAACGTGCCAATCGTCGTAGACACGAACTTCACTTCGTACTGGGGATGCGCATCGAGCCACTCGTTGACCTGGCGGTCAAGGTAGGTCAGCGCGTCGTCGGTCATCTTGCTGTGGAATGTTCGCACATGGATCGCCCCGGTGCCGGTGGTGTTGGGCGAGCGCGTCCACTCGTCCTCATGGCGACTCTCCTGGCCAAAGGCGGTGATCTTCTTGCTCAGGCCCTGCGGGCCCTCTGCCTCGGCCACAGGCATGTCCGACGGGTCGCCTTCGGCCGCCGCGGTGGGGCCGAGGGCCGAGGGGTTGTGCTGGATCTTCGGGTTGAGGTCTTCATCGCCCATTGGTCAATCACCTCTTCTTCACACCAGCATTGTGCAGAATTCCAACGTCCATGGCTAGCCGGGCCTTGCCGTCGTCGGCGAAGGTGATCCGAATCTGCCGCATCGAGCCCTCTGACCAGCGTACCGCCAGTGTCCATTGCCCCTCCAGGCGGTTCCAGCCCTCGATCCACCCTCGTGCCACGCACCGCACATGGCCACGGTCCTCGCCAATGGGGCCCTCGTAGTCCAGATATCGCCCGCGATGTGGCTCCTGCCGCGACAGGGGCATCCCGGCCGGCCCGAACGGACCGTCGGGCCGCTGGTCGCAGCGGAAGCTGGCCAGCGGCTGGTTTCCATGGGGATCCTCGGCGAGGAACCAGTCGAAGTGAGCCTTGCCGCCGCCCTGCTCGTGGCGGAGCACCACGGTCGGGAACGGGTTGTCGGGGGTAGGGGTGCGCATGTCGGCGTGGCTACCGTATCATGGCACGCCACAGCGGAAGGAGTCGCTATGAAGAGCACCACGATCTTGTTGACAGGATGCGCCCTGCTGGCCGTCGCCAGCTGCGGGCAGAAGTTCGACAACACCGAGGCATTGAGAGGTTCGGGAGACTACGCACGCTGGCAAGGCCGGTGGGCGGACGCTGCCGATGACTACCAGCAGATTGCCGCGGCACACCCCGGCGACTGGCAGGCGCAGTACCGGCTCGGCGAGAGCCTGCTGACGCTTGGTGACGCGACGCGCGCACGCGAGGCGCTCGAGATCGCCGAGACCATTCGCCCGACCAATGCCGACGTCGCCGATCTCCTGGCCCGCGCCATGCTGGCCGAGGGAAACGTCGATCGCCTCTACAAGTGGCTGCGACAGCGCGCCGAGATGCGGCAGACCGCTCGCGCCTGGCAACGCTTCGCGCAGTATGCGATGGCCCTCGATGATCCGGACACGGCCACGGTTGCAATTGACACGGCGATCGCCATGCACGACGGGTCGACTCCCGACCCGTACCTCGTGGCAGCGGAGTTGGCCCAGCGACTCGACGACACGGACCTGGCGATCACGCGGCTGCAACAGGCCTGGAACATCGATCCGGAGAACTCCGAGATCAACGCAGCGCTGCGTGAGTTAGATGTAGTGCCCGGCCCGACGATGACCGGTCGTGTCAATGATCAGTGATGGCGACCGCCAGCGGAAGTAGTAATCTGCTCACCGCTCTGGCGGCACTCAGCGATCATGCTCGGCTGCGTATGCTGCGGCTGCTTGCCGCGCACGAACTCAGTGTGGGCGAACTCGCGCAAGTGCTCCAGATGCCCCAGTCGACCGCGTCGCGGCATCTGAAGTTGTTGCTCGAGGCGGAACTCGTGGCCCGCCGCAGCGATCGCACGGCCGCCCTCTATCGACTCTCAACGGCAATGCGCCCGGAGGTCCAGAACCTCTGGGGCGCGATTCAGCCCACCCTTTCCGACCACGAGGATGGTGATGACGGCCCACGGCTTGCGGCCATCCTTGCCGAACGGCGCATTGACACTCGGAGCTTCTTCGGGGAGGTGGGCGGCGAGTGGGAGCGCGTCCGGCGCGAACTCTTCGGCACCGGATTCGGGGCTCAGGCCTTGCTCTCACTGCTGGATCCCTCTCTGGTAATGGCCGATCTCGGCTGCGGCATCGGGAATGCCGCACTGCTTGTGGCCCCCTGCGTCAAGGAGGTCATCGCCGTGGACCGCGAGGCCGCCATGCTGGACGCGGCGAGGCGGCACCCGGTAGCCACGGAGAACATCACCTACATCGAGGGGGACGTTCTGGACATCCCGCTCAAGAACGACAGCGTGGACGTGGCAATGTTCTTCCTCGTGCTGCACCACGTAGAGGAGCCAGCCGCCGCGATCGCTGAGGCGGCCCGCATCACCCGCAGTGGCGGACGGATCCTCGTCGTCGACATGCAGGAGCACGACCGCGACGAATACCGCCACACCATGGGGCACCTACACCTGGGATTCAGCGACACCGCAGTCGAGAGTTGGTGCAAGGGAATTGGCATCAACGTGACACAGCGGCGTTCCCTGTCACCGTCCCCTGGCGCAGTCGGCCCCTCCCTCTTCTGTGCCGTGCTCGATGTGTCCTGAGCTCGCTCAGGCCGGCTCGAGCTCGATGCGCGGATAGGGCGCCACCTTGGTCACCGCCGTGCCGGGTGGCAGGCCGCCCCAGGCAACTCGCTCTGAAAACGTACCGGCGTCCTCCAAGCCCATCGCATCCCACAGCGCAACTGCCCCCTTGGGAATGACGCTCGAGAGCAGAACTGATGCGATGCGCAGCGTCTCGGCGCACTGGTAGAGGATCGCCCCCAGTTCGTCGCGCCGGTCATCATCCTTGGCGATCTTGTACGGCTCGGTCTCGTTGATGAAGGAATCCACATCCCGGATGAGGGACAGGCCCGCTCCGATGGCAGCGTCGATCGCGAATCGCTCCATCGACGTCTGCCACTGCTCGGCGGCGGCGGCGCAACGCGCCGGCCAGTCATGTTCGCCGATTGCCAGAGGTGAACCACCCGGGGCCTCGGTGGGCATGATGCCGTCGAAGTACTTCCCGACCATTGCCAGGACCCGGCTCGCGGAGTTTCCGACGGTGTTCACCAGGTGGGCCGTGTAGATCTCGTGGAACTTCGACGAGGCGAAGTTTGCATCGGTCGCTCCAAGCGGGCCCTGGGTGACCAGGTAGTACCGCCACGCGTCCATCCCGTAGCGGCCGACGTACTCTTCGATCGTCTCGAGGTCGATGAAATTTCCAAGGGACTTGGACATCTTCTTTCCCTCGCTGATCCAGAAGCTGTGGGCGACGATGCCCCGGGGCATCGGCAGGTCCAGCGCCATGAGTACTGCCGGCCAGATCACCGCGTGGAACCAGAGGATCTCCTTGCCGATGACGTGGAAAGTGGCTGGCCAGTAGTGGCTGCGATCAGCGTGCCGCTGGCCGTCGCCATCGCCGAGCCCGAGCGCTGTGACGTAGTTGAACAGGGCGTCGATCCAGACATAGATGACGTGGGCCTCGTCGTCGGGCATCGGGATGCCCCAGGTGAAGTTCGTACGGCTCACGGGTACGTCCTGCAGGCCTTCTCGCAGGCGACCGAGCACCTCGTTTCGGCGCGCTTCGGGCAATACGAAGTCGCTCTGGTTCGCGAACAGTGATTCAAGTCGCTCCTGGTACGCCGAGAGCCTGAAGTAGTAGTTCTGCTCACTGGCCCTCGTCAGCGGCTGGCCATTCACCGGCGATGTGTAGTCGCATGCCGCCGCGCTGGTCTCCGTGTGGTACTCCTCCTGCCCCGCGTCGTACCAGCCCTCAAACGTGCCCAGATACACGTCGCCCTGGTCAACGAGCCGTTTGACGAACGCTCCGACCTGCCGCTCATGTGACTCGTCCGTGGTCCGAATGAAGTCGTCGTGGGTCAGGCCGAAGAGTTCCATGGCATGGCGGAACGCCGCTGCGTTCTCATCTGCGAGTTCCTGGGGGGTGATCCCTCTCTCGCTGGCGGATTGCTCGACCTTCAGTCCATGTTCGTCCGTACCGGTCAGGAAGAACGTTTCGTGCCCGAGGAGCCGCATTGCCCGTGCATACACGTCACAGAGCGTCGTGGTGTAGACGTGCCCGATGTGTGGCCGATCGTTGACATAGTAGATCGGCGTCGTGACGTACCGCGTGCCCTTCGACATGGGGCACAGTGTAGATAGGATGACCCGGGGCAGGAGTCGTTGCATGATCCTCCGTTTCCTTGCTTGCATGCTCTTGGTGACCGCGACGGCATCGGCGCAGGATGCGCTTGGTCGCGGAGACGCGCTGGACAACAACCTCAGCATCCAAGGAAAGCGCAACGCGCCGAGGCAGCTTCCGCGTGGCGTGCGAAACGAGGAGCTGCACGACCGGGGCGTGCTGCGAGGCCGTGCCTTCGGCGAGGGCATCGGCTACAGCGGCGCGTCGGAGTTGCGTCGAATCCTCGAGGCGGGCGAGACCGGCGAGGGCCTGCTCGAGGAGACTCTCACCAACAGTCCGTGGTACTGGGACAACTGGGACCGGCAGTCGGTCACCTTCGTCGAAAGTGGCGACCTCAATTACTTCAACGCCTCGTTCATCGACAACTGGGCCTCCTCCCCGCAGGACATGCGCAGCGGCAGACGAATTCGCACCTTCGCCCACGCCTGGACCGAGGAGGCTGCACGCGACACGGACGATGCCGGAGACGGCCTGCCGCAGCACTGGTCAAGCCGGCAGCGTGATCAGTACCGACTCACTCAGGTTATTGGTGACCGCGGAATGCCCAGCAGCGTCGATCCTGCGGGAATGGCCGTCGGCCACTTCGCCGCGGGGCAGACGCGGGGCGCCCTTATGGCGTCACCGCTCACGGGCATCACGTTCGAGATGACCGGAGCTCCGATCACTCGACTTGGCATGAGCGCCTGGGACGCGGCTCGCATGCGAGAGGACCTCGATGCCGGCCTGATGCAGGACATGTTCATCAACCCGTGGCGCACGGATCTTGCCGTCGTGGCCGATCGTCTCGAGGGTCGCCTGGATCCCGCGAATCCCTTTGCAGATCCCCACCGGGACATCCTTGGCTCGATGGCCGACCGTCTCACCGCCGGCGAGACTGACGAGGGACTGCCGGCGATGGAGGACGCTGCCAGCTGGCTTGTCCAGCACTACGCGAAACTTCGCGGCGAACTTGCGGGCGTGCCCGTCTTCGATGACGAGGAAGACGAGGACCTCGATGTGGTCGCAACGGCGGACGCCGCGGAAGGAGAGTCGGACATCGCTGACATCGCCCTGATCCTGCGGCACGGGCAGAAGATCGATGCACTCTCAAGTCCAGACGTAGGACGATTCAACGAGCTCGTGCGGCTTGCACAGAGGCGGCTGGAGGAAGGCGAGTACTTCTGGGCGGAACGTCGCTTTGATCGGGCGCTGCGACTCCAGCCCGGGCATCCGCTTGCCACTGCCGGCCTCGGGCACGCCCGCATCGGCGCTGGCCTGCATCTCTCGGCTGGCCACGCGCTTCATTCGCTGCTCTCCCTTCAACCCGAGATGATCGATGTGCAGTACGACGAGCATCTCCTGCCCCCTCGCATCGAACTGGTCACTGCCGCCGTGGAGATTACCAGTCGGCTCGGCGAGGAACGGGACGCCGCCACCTATGGATTCCTGCTGGCCTACATCGGGCATCAGCTCGACGACGAGGAGATGATTCGTCGTGGGCTCGATGTATTCGAGGGGCAAGTCGGATCCAGCGACGCGTTCGTCAGCCTGCTTCGCACAGTCTGGCAGGAAGCCGATGAGCCGGTCAACTCGCCTCCGGAAGCACCGCCAGCGCCGTAGTCACACCACGCACTGCGTCGCCGACCTGCACGAGCACTTCAACATCGTCTGGACGTGGGAGGATCAATTCCGTCGTTGATCCGAACTTGATCATGCCAATGCGTTGCCCCTGCTTGAGGACGTCATCGACCACCGGCTGGCAGACGATGCGCCTCGCCAGGCTCCCAGACACCTGCCGGACGCCGATGCACTCGCCCTCGCTGGTCCGCAGGGTGATCAGATTGGACTCATTGACGCGAGCCGACTTCTCGGTCCGCGCGTCGAGAAATCTCCCGGGCACATATTCAAGGCCCACGACCGTGGAGTCGCAGGGCGCGCGATTCACATGCACGTTGAGCACGCTCAGGAATATGCGAATGATGATCGCCGGCCCGCCCGTCGCCACGTGGTCATCTACGCGGTCGATGGCGGAGATCGTGCCGTCCGCCGGGCTCACCATTGAGCCCTTCGGGAGCGACGTGGGAAGTGATCTCCACGGGTCTCGAAAGAACGAGAGCATGCCCAGCAACACGATGCCCAGCACGATGGCCACGGACCACCATCCCGCGGCGACAGCCATCGCGACACACGGCGTGCCCGCCAAGATGATCGTCATCCATTCGCTGCGCCCGTAGCGCGCCAGGCCCACGTCGTTACTCGCTGGCCCTGCCCAGGAAGAGGCCGACGAGCCCCGCGAGAATCGCGACGCCGCCGAATCCAGCCGCCCAGATCCAGAGGTCCTCGGTGATCATGCCGGCCAAGGCCGGGGTGACGCCGATGAAACTCACGACCATCATCACCAGGATGCACACCAGGGCGGCCATCGCACCGACCATGAGCCCGATGCCCATGCCCGACCATGATCCGTCGTAGGCCTCCGCCATCGGCACGGCCTGCAGGCCCATCGGCACCGCGACCGCCTCGGTCGCCGCCCCTTCATCGCTGCTGGACTCGAAGAGTCCCGATGCGCTCCCGCCGAATTCCTCGTTGTCCTCTTCGCCACCCTCCCAGACCTCGTCGAGCAGCTCGGCGCCGAGCGACGTGTCGTCGGATTCGCGTGTCAGATCGAGCAAGCCGCTGCCGCTGCCGACGGACTCGAGGCTGAGTTCCTCGTCAACGGCATCGCTGACGCGAGTTTCCGCCGCGGCATCGTCGATCTCGCCGCCTTCCAGTGCGACGGCCACTCCCGAGTCGTCGCCCGACTCGCCAAGATCAAAGTTCATTGCGCTGCCGCTGCCACTTCCGCCAAGGTCAAAGTCCATCGCGCTGCCGCTGCCACTGCCGCCAAGGTCCAGGCCGCCAACCTTGCCGGTCCCGCTGAGGCCGTAGCCGCTTCCCGATCCCTCGTCGACAGGTACGGCCGGGGATCCCGGGTCCTCGGATGTGGCCTCAGGCTCGACCGGGCCGGACTCCTCCACGGGAGCGCTGGGTGGAACACCAGTGTCAGCCAGTCCCATTGCCATGGAGGAACCGCCAAAGCCGCTGTCTTCAAAGGGCTCAGGCGCCGTCTCTTCAGGTGGCGCGTCGATGTCAAGGTCGGTGTCACCGGCGTCGTCGTCACCTGCGATCAGGTCCACCTGCTCGCGCCTGAACATCAACCGCTCGCCGTCGCGGAACTCCTGGATTTCCCCCGAGTCGACCATAGAGCGGACGCCGTCCTCGCTCTGTCCGAGCTTCTGGCAGGCCTCCTCGAGCGTGTAGAACATCTTGGCCATGGGCGTGGGGGTCCGGTGGGAGTCCGGGGGGGGAAGTTCCTTGTGTCGGTCCATGCGCGAACGAGTGCCCGCGAACAGGGCACGATATCGCAATCTCCCCCTGCAGGGCAACCTTTGGGCCATCGGTGCGTGGTTCAAGCCGCAGGGAGCCCATGGCCGATGAATTCTGTTGGGCGACGCCAGGTGCGCGGGGCCCATGACAACTCCAGAGATTCAGGGACGGTAGGCATGGTCACGCACGCACGCACGGCTTCCGGCGCTGCCAAGGCGCAGCGCCCGGGGGAGGACAGGCACGGCGGCCCAATTGAGGTCGTCGCCGCCGAGACATCTACGTCGACACGAGACTGGGCCACCGCCGCCATGGCTCACTTCAAGCAGACTGGATGTGTCGACACCCGCCGCCGACTCGAGGCACACTACATGGCCGGCCTTGTCATGACCATCGCCCGGCAGGTAAGCAGCAGGCTCCCGGCATGTGTTGAGTCCGAGGACCTTGCTCAGGCGGCATTTGAGGGACTCCGCGACTGCCTCGACCGATTCCAGCTGGACCGAGGCGTGCGATTCGAGACATTCAGCCGACGGCGCATCACCGGTGCGATGCACGATTATCTTCGACGTCAGGATGTCATCTCACGTCAGGCACGCACTCGCACCAAGAAGATCCGACGTGCGATCGAGGAATTCTGCGCGCAGCACGGTCGGCCACCGACGCTGCCGGAGCTTCGGTTGCGGCTGGACATGACCGAGCAGGTGTTCGAGTCGGCATTGCGCGACGCTGCCCTGCCTGGGACCATCTCGTTCCAGGGACTCGATGACGGGAACGACGACTCGAACGCCCTCTCATCCCTGAGTGATCGCCGGAAGGCCACGGCGACGGCCGATCCTGATCGAATGGACCTGCGCCGGTGGGTCTGCCAATTCCTCGATGACCGCGACACGCTCATCCTCTCGCTGTACTACTACGACCAGCTCACGATGCGGGAGGTCGGCAAGGTAGTCGGGTGCAGTGAATCGAGGATCAGCCAGCGGCTCGACTCCATTCACGGTCGCCTGCGCGTGCAACTCGGAGATCGTCCGGACGTCATTGCGCACCTGAAGGCGGTCTAGGAGCCTGGTGCCACCAGTGGAATGATCCACTGCACGAAGATGCCGATCGCCAGAGCGAATCCTGCGATGGCAGCGACTATCTGCGTCGTCATGATCAACACAGCCCGCCAGTAGGTGGCCATCGATGGCTCCCGAAGTGCCCTGTAGACGATCGCGATTCCCAAGGCCAGCGGCCCAAGCAACAGGTACCAAGTGCCCTGTGCGGCGTTGAGAGGCGAGATGAAGGGAATCCACGCAAGCATCAGTGTGTCGGCTCCGACTCGCGCCGTTCCAGGTCCCCCCGCTGTCGCGGCGACAGCGCGTCGAGCATGGCTACGAAGTTCAGCAGCCCCGCCATGCCGATGTAGAGCATCCCGATCTCGTTGATGTGGCCTAGCCCCACCATCAGGGACCGCTCGTCCATCGTCATCGTCTTGAGCCATGTCTGATTCACCAGGTCCACGGCGATCACGATCGGACCACACATGACCTGCGCTGCGAACCAGAGGCCGTCGCTGCGGTGATCGACCGCATCGATTCCGCCCACCAGCAGGCCGGTCGCTACCAGCAGCAACACGCCCAGCATGATTAACTGGCCCCGGCGACGTTCTCCGAGATGGATGTGTCCGAGCCCGGGAAGTACCCACGCGAGTACGCCCGCCAGAACATGTACCGAATTTCCATTGCCGGCCTGCATGGCTGCTGCGCTGCGCACCAGCGGTGCGGTCTGCGCGAGGGGGTATGCTAACGGGCAGGGGCCGCGATGACGGATCCAGCAACACCAAGCGAACCTGATCCCTCGCTGACCGAGGAAGACCACGAGGGAGTCGTGGATCGACGCACAGGCGTCAATCGTCGCGATACAGGAGATGATGTCGAACTTGACCGTCGACGCGGTCCGGGCCGAAGGCGCAGCGACTTCCTTCGCAGCGCCGAGGAAGGCGAGATGAACTGCGAGCAGTTTCTCTTCCTGATGGCGATTGATGCGTTCAAGGAAGCGAACGGTCGGGCATTTCCGACCTGGACCGACGTACTCGAGGTGATCAGGAAACTTGGGTACCGCAAGACGCGGGCGATGGAGCTGGATCTTGGCGAGCGTGCCGAGGACTGGACCGAGCCACCAGATGCGGAGTCCGGCGTCTGATCTTCACTTCGCTTAGCCGTTTTCCTCATACCAGACGATGTTGAGTTGAACGTACTTGTTCCACTCGCCCGGAAGATCCTCTTCCGGGTAGATCGCCTGTACGGGGCACTCGTCCACACAGAGTCCGCAGTCGATGCAGGTGTCGGGATCGATGTAGAGCATGTCCGCCGTCTCGAAGGCGGGCTCGTCCTTGGTCGGGTGAATGCAATCCACCGGACACACGTCTACGCAAGCGCCGTCCTTGGTCCCGATGCAGGGTTCAGCAATGATGTGGGTCATGTCCTACTGACTCTCCCGTGCAGCCCTGGCCTCCCCTGGGGAGCATCAGCGCTGGATCAATTATGCCATGTATCGGCAGACGGCAGGTGCAACTCGCAGGTTTCCGTCCAATGACAGGAGGCGGCCCTGAGGCCGCCTCCTGGTGATCCGCGAACGGGAAAATCCCGCGACGCCTACTTGCGGCGTCGGGTGCTCTTGCGTCCAGAGGCCTTCTTGCGAGTGGCCTTCTTACGGGTCGCCTTCTTGCGAGTCGCCTTCTTGCGGGTCGCCTTCTTGCGGGTGGCC
>CAZKTE010000007.1:0-43932 GCA_964555625.1 uncultured Isosphaeraceae bacterium
GGTTCGAGTCCACTCCGGCCCATTAAGAGCCCCGACGCACAGCGTCGGGGTTTCTTCGTGGGCTCGGGACCGCACGTGCAGCGAAGCTGTGCCCACTCAGTCCGTCGCGACGAAGGCGAAGTTGTTCACATATCCGGGTGAGCGACGGTCGTCCTGGTGTGCAGCTGGATCAAACTCTGAGAACGGCAGCCGACCATCTGCGCAGAAGTAGGTCGCCTCGTATCCAAACTCCGCGAGGTAGTCCACGACCTCCGATACGGGGCCGCCACGATGTCGCGTCTCGCACTCCATCAGCAGAGACGGGCGTTGCCGCGAGAGCACGCCCCTTGCTCCTTCCAGCACGGCAGACTCATGCCCCTCGACGTCGATCTTGATGAACGCGACAGGCTTGGAGTCGTCCAGATGGGAATCAAGCGTAGTCACGGGAACATCAATGCTCCTGGCACCGGGCATTGTCATCGGTTGATCGAGCCGTGCGCCCGGCGAGGACTCGCCCGGCGGCATCCAGAGTTGCATCGTGCCGGAAGCCGACGAGACGGCTGCGTGTACCGTCTCTACCTTGTCGCCACGAAACAGGCTGTGCAGTTGGGCCGCCAGGAACGGCTGTGGCTCGAATGCAACAACGCGGCCACTGCGACCCACCGATCGCTGCATCCACCACGTGTATGCCCCCTTGTGCGCCCCGACGTCCACGGCCGTGTCGCCGGGCCGCAGGACGTCCCGCATAAACGCGATTTCCCCCGGATCATGGCGTCGCGCATATCGCATCGCGCGAAGTACAAGTCGTGCTTGCTCCAGCATGCCTAGCACATCCTAGTTGTCCGGAGGGACCAGCCGGTTCAGGGGCGCGTGTGCAAATCCACGTTCGTCAGTGCCTCGGCTTGACGATCATCGCAAGCACCAGCCCCACGAGGACCCACCCTACGATCCCATCGATCGCCTGGCCCATCGTGTAGCGGCCGGGAAAGGCCATGAAGATCGCGTCCGTGAACCGCGTGGCCATGGCGGCAAGCACGCCGATGCCTGCCACATAGCAGACTCGCACGCCGTAGGAGGGCAGGCTCGGCAGCGCAAGGCACAGCAGCACGGCGGCGATCATCGCCATGGCGACGTCCAGCAGCAGACCCTTGGCCAGCGTCGATGGAGCAATGGGCTCCATGCCATCTGGACGCCAGAAGAGCATGCCGATGGGGCCCTCGCGATGCGCCTGCTCCCAGGCATCCATCGCAGCCTGGTCCTCGTGGTCATCGGGCATGGGAGGGAAGTAGTAGACGCCGGTCCCCGGCAGGTGCGCCTCGGCGTCGTCGATGACCGCGGTGATGCCCGCGTGGCTGACGATCGTGTCGTTGTGCCAGCTGGCCACTGCCCAGGACACGAACCCCCACATGAAGAAGACGATGCCGCCGATGACGCCGCTGATGATCACTCGCTTGGTCATCGCCGGAGCATACCTCCGTCATCCGATCGCGGTAGAATCCGCAACTCCGCGAAGGAATCCCACATGCGACGAGCGAAGATCAGTGTCATCGGGGCCGGAAACGTCGGAGCGACCTGCGCCCACTTCGCCGCGGCCAAGGAGCTCGGGGACATCGTCCTTGTGGATATTCCCGACAAGCTCGGCGTCGCCCAGGGCAAGGCCCTGGACCTCTTCTGCGCCAGCCCCATCGAGCGCTTCGATGCCTCGATCACGGGCACGGCTGACTACGCCGATGTCGCCGGAAGCGACGTCGTCATCGTCACCGCGGGCATTCCCCGCACCCCGGGCATGAGCCGCGACGACCTGATCGCCACCAACGTCAAGATCGTCAAGTCAGTCAGCGAGCAGGTCGCCAAGCACGCGCCCGACTCGATCATGATCGTCGTCTCCAATCCCCTTGACGCGATGGTCTACACCGCGTGGAAGGCAAGTGGCTTCCCGACACACAGGATCGTTGGGCAGGCCGGGTGCCTTGACGTCGCCCGCTTCCGCGCATTCATCGCCATGGAACTTGGTGTCTCGGTCGAGGACATCCAGGCGATCCTACTTGGCGGCCACGGCGACGACATGGTCCCGCTGCCGCGCTACACGTCGGTGCATGGCATTCCCGTCACTCAATTGCTCAGCGAGGAGACGCTCACGGCGTGCGTAGACCGCGCCAAGATGGGCGGCGGCGAGATCGTCAAGCTCATGGGCACCAGTGCGTACTACGCGCCGGCCAGCGGCAGCGTGCAGATGGCCGAGGCGATCATCCGCGACAAGAAGCGGATCCTGCCCTGCGCTGCCTACTGCGACGGGGAGTTCGGGATCGACGGCTACTTCGTCGGCGTGCCGGCGGTGCTCGGTAGCGGCGGCGTCGAGAAGATCGTCACGATCGACCTTGACGCAAGTGAGCAGCAGCTCATGGATGCAAGCGCGTCGCACGTCGCCGAGCTCGTCGAGATCGTGCAGACCACCTTCCCGGAACTTGCCTGATCAGGTCTGTTCAGCCGGCGGCGGCCATGTGCATCAACATGTCGATGCAGCGATTGGCGTAGCCGCACTCGTTGTCGTACCAGCTGATGACCTTGAAGAAGCGGTCGTTGAGCTCGATGCCCGCGCCGGCATCGAAGATGCTGCTGCGGGTATCGCCCACGAAGTCGCTTGAGACCAGCGGCGCCTCGCTGTAGCCCAGCACGCCCTCCATGGGACCGGCGGCCGCGGCGGCCATCGCCGCATTGATGTCGGCGAGGCTCGTGGCCTTCGCCGTCCGCACCGAGAGATCAACGGCCGAGACGTCGGCCGTGGGAACGCGGAAGGCCATCCCGGTGAGCTTGCCAGCAAGCTGCGGCAAGCAGAGGCCCACGGCCTTCGCCGCTCCGGTGCTCGAGGGAATGATGTTCATGTAGGCGTTGCGACCACCACGCAGGTCCTTGGCCGAGGGGCCGTCCTGGGTGGGCTGCGTCGCCGTGGCCGCATGCACCGTGGTCATCAGGCCCTCCTCGAGGCCCCAGTTGTCATCGATGACCTTGGCGATGGGCGCAAGGCAATTGGTCGTGCAGGAGGCGTTGGAGACGACCTGGTGGATTGCCGGGTCGTAGATCTCGTGGTTGACCTTGTAGACGAGCGTGGGAACTTCGTCGGGCGTCTTGGTGGGTGCCGAGATGAGCACCCGCTTGGCGCCCCCGGAGAGGTGTCCGGCGGCGTCGGGCCCGGCGGTGAATCGGCCGGTGGACTCCAGGACATAGTCGATGCCAAGGTCGCCCCAGGGAAGGTCGGCCGGGTCCCGCTCGGCAAGGCAGCGCGTCTCGCTTCCGTTGACGGCGAACCCGTCGTCGGTGCACGTCACCTCGTGCCCCAGCGGGCCATGCATGGTGTCCCAGGCCAGCAGGTAGGAGAGGTTGGCAGCGTCAACGAGGTCGTTGATCGCCACGACCTCAACGTCGCCGCGGGTCATGGCCGCGCGGTAGACGAGGCGGCCGATGCGTCCAAAGCCGTTTATGCCGATGCGGAGGCTCATCGAGGGAGGAATGGTACCGCGCCCGCGGCGCTCAGGCGTCGCTGGGCCAGGGCCGGTCGACCACGCCCGCAGCAGCGTTGGCCGCGCGGGCCATCGCAAAGAGCAGGTCACTTGCGCGGTTGAGCAGCACCAGCGTCTGCGGCGAGGCGAGGTTTGCCTCCACGAGGGTCGCCACGCGTCGCTCGGCGCGGCGGCAGACTGCGCGTGCCATGTGCAGGTGCGCTGCGGCCGGAGAGCCGCCGGGCAGGATGAAGGTGCTCAACTCCCCGTTGCCCGCCTCGACCTCGTCGATCCAGGCCTCAAGGGTCGCAGCATCCTCTTCGCCGATGCGGATGACCTTGTCCTCGTGGGGGGTACCTGTCGGCGTGGCGAGATCGCTGCCCACCTGCAGGAGCAGGCCCTGCAGGTCAGCGATTCGCGGGTCTGCCCCAGGGCAGGCCAGGGCAACGCCGAGAGCCGCGTTGCATTCGTCGACGGCGCCGAAGGCCTCGATGCGTGGATCGTCCTTGGCAACGCGACCACCACCGAAGAGCCCGGTGGTCCCGTCATCGCCGCTGCGAGTGTAGAGTCGCATGGGGTTACTCGAGTGCCGCGACGCCGCTGATGATCTCGGTCAGCTCGGTCGTGATCTGGGCCTGTCGCGCTCGGTTGTAATCACGCTTCAGCGTTCGACCAAGGTCGTTGGCGTTCTCGGTCGCGGCCTTCATGGCGATCATCCGCATGATCTGCTCGCTGACGACCGCGTCATTGAATGCCTGGAAAAGCGCCGTCTTGACGCTTCGCGGAAGCAATTCGTCGAGGATCTCGGCCGCCGACGGCGAGAACTCGTAGTCGGCCGAAGCGCCGGTGGTCCCTTCCTCCGTGTCCGAAATGAGCGGCAGCAGCTGGATGAGTTCGGGCACCTGCTTGCTGTTTGACTCGAATCGCATGTAGGCCACGCGGACCGCGTCCCATCGCCGCTCGGCAAAGCCGTCCATGTAGCGCTGCGCGAGGCGATCGACCTCCTCGAAGCGGGGCTTGTCGCCGAGGGTGAATCGCTCTGCGACGTCCACCTTCTGAAACTTGAAGAACCCGGCGGCCTTCTTGCCCGCTGCCTCGACATCGACGCCGATGCCCGCCTCCTGCAGCGCTCGCACGTGGGCCATGGCGTGCCGCAGGGTGTTTCCGTTGAAGGCGCCACAGAGGCCGCGGTCGCTGGAGATGACCAGGAGCAGTTCGCGGCCGGCCGTGCCCGGGCTCGAGACCAGTGGCGACTGGTAGTCGCTTGCCCCCGAGGAGACTTCGCCCACGAGCCGGCGGATCGCCTCTGTGTAGGGACGGCTGTCGCGTGCGCGGGCCAGCGCGGCGGTGAACTTCGCCGTGGCGATCATCTGCATCGTCTTGGTGATGCGACGGATCGTCCCGACGGCCGTCATGCGCTTTCGAATCTGCCTGATCTGGGCCATGAGATCCGGCAGTGTAACAGGCGCCGCCCCTCAGATACAGAGCCCATCGAACGCCAGGGACATGCCAGTAGGCAGCGCCGCGTCCACCTCGCGGTGTCCGATGTCGTGGGACATGTGGACGAACCATGTCTGGTCGGCGGCGACCTGGTCGGCGATCTCCACGGCCTGGTCGCAGTTGAGATGTGTGGGGTGGTGTCGCGGTCGCAACATGTCCAGGACCAGCGTGGAGAGTCCCTCGAGCATCGGCCAGGTCTCCGGTGGGACCGCCGAGACGTCCGTGCAGTAGGCCAGCGGCAGGCACGGCGGCTGCTCGCCCTCGCTGGCCTCCAGCCGAAATCCCAGCATCGGCAGCCGCCCGTGCAACAGCCGGATGGGCGTGACACGCAGGCCATGCACCTCGACTGCTGCCTGCGGCTCGATGGCATGGGAATGGAGCGTCGCGACGAAGGAGTCGTTGATGTTGTCCTTCGATTCGAAGATGTGCCGGAAGACCCGCGAGAGGTCCTCGAGGACCCGTGGCTCGGCGTGCACATCGATCGGCGCCTGCATGAGCGCGTTGAAACGCCGCACCTCATCGAGACCGAAGATGTGGTCCACATGGTTGTGCGTGATGAAGATCGCATCACAGCGATCGAGCTCTTCGCGAATAGCCTGCTGTCGCAGGTCCGGCGACGCATCGAGCAGCACCGTCCGCTCCTGTCCTTTGTCATCCAACCACTGCATCGCGGCCGCGGTTCGGGTCCGATCGTCGCATGGGTCCTCGCTCGTGCAGACGTCGCAGCGGCAGCCGATGGCCGGAACGCCCGCAGACGTCCCGGTCCCCAGGAACCTGAACCGAAAGTCACTCAGCGGCATCGTCGGTCGCCGCCCCGGTCGCCCGAATCAGGGGGCCGACCGTCAGTCCCTGCAGTAGCAGGCTCACGAGGACCACGCCGAAGGCGATTGGGACCAGCGCCTCGCGCAGCTCGCCGCCGGGAAGGCCAAGCACCAGCGCCAGTGGAATCGAGCCCTTGAGGCCCGACCAGAAGATGACATGCTTCCAGCCCGAGGGCCAGTGGCGACCGATGGTCAGCGACACCGGGTAGACCAAGAGCGCGCGTGCCACGAGGATCGCGGCGAACGCTGCGCCCACCGCCGGAAGCACGCCGCCAGCGACCAGCTTGGCCGGGCCACCGATCGCCTGGAGTTCAAGGCCTATGAGGAGGAAGACGAGGGAATTGATTATGAAGTCGATCGACTCCCAGAAGGTGTTGATCGTCGTCACCGTGCGTTTGCTCATTGCAAGACGGGTGCCGTAGTTTCCGATGATCAGGCCCGCTACCACCACGGCGATGACGCCCGATGCACCGGCCCGCTCGGCGACGATGAACGCCCCCCAGGCCAGCACCACCGTGATGGCGTTCTCAAGCACGTGATCGTCGAGCCGTCGCAGCAGCCAGAAGGCGCAGAGGCCAAGTCCCAGCCCAAACACGACTCCCAGGCCGGCGACCTTGACGAACTGCAGCACGCCGTCGGCCACGCCAAGGGGCTCACTGCCCTCGACGCCGAAGACCGCCGCGAGCAGGATCAGGAACAGCACCACCCCGGTGCCATCGTTGAAGAGGCTCTCGGCCTCGATGATCGTCCGTAGCCGCCGTGGCGCCTTGGCGCCCCGCAGCGTCGCAAGCACCGAGATCGGATCGGTCGGCGCGAGCATTGCGCCAAGGAGCAGGGCCGCAGGCCACGCGAAGTCGCCCAGGAACGGACGCATCGCCAGCGCGACTAGCAGCATGGTCACCACGACCCCGGGTATCGCCAGGATCGCCACGGGCAGCGCCTTGCGCCGCAACAGATCCAGGTCCAGATGCAGGCCGGCCTGGAAGAGCAGTGGCGGCAGCAGGAGCACCAGTACCAGCTCCTGCGTGATGACCGCCTGCTCGGGCGCCGCGCCCATCACCGCTACCACCAGGCCCGCCACCACCAGAGCGATGGTGTAGGGCACCCTGATGAACTTCGAGAGCACGCCGACGACCGCTGCGAACGCCAGGAGCGATATGAACGTCGTCAGCGTCGACGACACAAGCCCGTGCTCGGCGACGGATGCGAGGAAACTCACGAGACGACCAACTCCCCGCGCAGCTCGGTGGCCGCGGCTGCCGGATCATCCGCGCCGCAGATCGACGCGCAGACCGCCACGCCACGACATCCCGCCTCGGCAAGCTCGGGCAGGTGCTGTCGGTCAATCCCGCCGATGGCCAGGTGCGGTGTCCCCGGAAGGCGGTTGATGATGGACGCCAGCAGCGGTGGCCCGCCAACGGGTACGTCCTTTGTCGCCGACGCGTACATCGATCCCACGCCGAGATAGTCGGCGCCAGCCTCCGCGGCAAGAATCGCCGCGCCGAGGTCGTGGGCGGTCGCGCCCAGCAGCAACTGGCCCCCTGCGACGCGCCTCGCGTCGGCGATCGAGAGATCCGTGTCCCCCAGGTGCGCACCGTCGGCATCGGCAGCCAGCGCCAGGTCCACGCGGTCATTGACGATGACCGCCACGCCACGCGGGCGCGCGAGTTCGATGACCGACTGCACGTGCTCCAGGAGTGCTGCATCATCCATCGACTTCTCTCGCACCTGCACGCACGTGGTTCCACCATCCAGTGCGCCACGTACCACGTCCTGCCAGGGGAGTTTGCAGGCGTGAATCGAGAGGAGCAGGCACAGTGGCCACTGCTGGCGGCGGCGCGAGCCGAGGGCCGTGCAGACCGCCGCCGCATGGTCGTACATCGCGTACCGCAGGGCCTCGACGCTGCCGCTCTCGCCGCCTGTGATCTTGAGCGTCTCCTCGATGACACGCAGCGCCTCGCCCAGGCGGGCTGCCGCGGCCTCGGCCACGTCATACAGGCCGCTACGCTGCCCCTCGCTGTCGGTGGAGAGGCCTGTGCCCACGTCACCGCGCACGTCACGCGATGCCGTGGCCCAGTCCCCGGGTACGAGGCCTCGCAGCTCGTGACGGCATCGCTTGATAGATCCGCCCAGGTCAGCGCGATCGAGGACAAGCCGTCCCAGGTCCTCCAGGACGCGCATCGCCTCGCTGGCCCGATTGGCATTGGCGTCGATGAGTCGAGCGGCGGCCGGCATCGCCGCGCATGGTAGGCTGCGCGGCATGTTTGCGTCGATCAAGTTGGGCGCGGCCCGGCGCGCAGTCACCGTCCTCGGGGTCTTCGAGGGCACGAAGCGCGCACCTGCCAGCCTCGGCGATGACCGGGCAGGGGCCAACGCCCTCCTTGGGAGAGCGGGGTTCTCCGGCAAGACCGGGCAGGCGGAAGCTGGCGACGGCGTGCTCCTGCTGGGCATGGGCAAGAAGGGGGATCTTGATACGCCCGCCTTGCGCGCCCTCGGTGGGCACCTCGTGCGCACCCTCGAGTCGATGGAGCAGCACTCAGCGACGATCGAGTTGCAGCGCAGCGTGCCGCTGGGCGTCGCCGACGCGACCACGCTCGGCCAGGCGCTGGCCGAGGGGATGTCCATCGCCAACTGGCGCGTTGACGCCTTCGATGGCAACGCCACCAAGCGATCCCCGCGGGCGAGTGCGCTGCGCATCGCAAGCAGCGACGGCGAGGTCGCCGCGGGCATCAAGCGAGGTCTGGTGCTAGGTGACGCGGTCAACACCGCGCGCCGCATCGCCGCTACGCCCCCCAACATCTGCAACCCACCGTGGATGGCTCGCGAGGCGCACCGTGTCGCACGTTCCTGCGGCCTGCGGTGCTCCGTGATTTCGTTCTCCGAGGCGCAGAAACGGGGCATGGGCGGAATCTGCAACGTCGGCAAGGGGTCGGCGAGCAAACCCTGCATGATCATCCTCGAGCACGCACCGCGCGGTCGCAGTGGCGACGACGTTCTCTGCCTCGTGGGCAAGACGATGACCTATGACAGCGGCGGCTACTCGCTGAAGATCAACAACTCCATGAAGGGGATGAAGTACGACAAGAACGGCGGCATGGCCGTCCTTGGCGCGATGCAGGCGATTGCAGCGCTCAAGCTGCCAATCCGCGTCGTCGCGCTGATGCCCTGCGCTGAGAACATGGTCAGCAGCGAGGCCTACCGTCCAGATGACATCATCACGATGTTCAACGGGGTGAGCGTCGAGGTGACCAACACCGACGCCGAGGGCCGCCTGATCCTCGGCGATGCGCTCGCCTACGCGTGCAAGAAGTACCAGCCCTCGGCGATCATCGACCTTGCCACGCTCACGGGAGGCGTGGTCGTCGCGCTGGGATCCGCGTGCGCGGGCCTCTGGTGCGAGGACAACGCGCTGCGGCGCCAAGTCGAGAAGGCCGCCGACGCAAGCGGAGAGCGTGTCTGGCGCCTGCCGCTCTGGGAGGAGTACCGCGACATGATGCGCGCCAAGCACGCCGACATCCTCAACTCCGCCCCGGTACGAGAGGCGCACCCGATCCAGGGTGCAGCATTCCTCTCCTACTTCGTGGAGAAGGACATCCCCTGGGCCCACGTCGACATCGCCGGCGTCAGCGTCGTTGACAGCGACAAGGGCCTTGTCTGCGCCGGTCCCACCGGCTGGGGTGTTCGGTTGTTGACGGAGCTGGTGGCCAGTCGCTGCTAGGCGCCCGCTGGATCCACTCCACGCTCGATCGAGGTGATCTTGTCTACCCGCCGCTGGTGGCGGCCGCCCTCGAAGTCGGCCGCAAGCCAGGCGTCAACGATCGCTATCGGATCGATCTGCGCCTTGCCGTCGGCGGCCATGCACAGGATATTTGCATCGTTGTGGCGGCGGCTCATCTGCGCCGCGTGCGCCTCGTGCGCAAGTGCAGCACGCACGCCATCAACCTTGTTGGCGGCCATCGACATCCCGATGCCGCTGCCGCAGACGAGAACCCCGCGATCGGCGGCGCCGCTGGCCACCGCCGACGCCACCGCGAAGGCAGGCTCCGGGTAGTCGACCGAGTCGTCGCCGCTTGCTGGCGCATGGACGGCGACCTCCCAGCCAGCGCCTCGCAGGTGCTCGGCGAGCGCCGTGATGATGTCGATGGCACGATGGTCGCACCCGATTGCAACTGCGCCGACCTCACTGGGCATGGGCCATGACCTCTTCCATGCGCCGCGGGATGAGCTCCTCGAAGCGAGCAGCGAGTCCCTCGTAGGTCGACTCGCCGCTGCCGATGGGATCAGTGATGTCTCCCTCCGGGTCAAGCAACTCGATGATCGGGGCCTGGGCATTACCGCGGTACTCAAGTGACATGCGCAGGTGACCCTGCGTCATGCAGAAGACAATGTCGGCCGCCTGCACCATTTCTTCACTGAGCGCGGTGCTGTTTCCATCGAGGCTGATGCCGCGGTTGGCAAGCGCCGTCACCGTCTCCCTGCTGGGCGGCATGCCCTCGAAACCGGCCGTGCCGGCCGATGCAGCGAGCCAATCGTCGAATCCCTGCTGCGCAAGCCATGCACTGGCGATGCCCTCCGCAAGGGGGCTGCGGCAGGTGTTTCCGGTACAGACGAAGAGCACAGTATGCATGTGAGGTACGGCGCCCTTGCAGGCGCGGCCAGTATCCTATTGAATGGTTCCCCCCGGGGGGCCCGGAGACCATCGTGGACTTCATCAGAGAAGAGGAAGTGGCCGACCTGCTCAATGGGTTCGGCATCAGCCGCGTCCCTGACGGCGAGGACTGCGTGCTCCTTGCCATGGACGAGGCGCGGGTCGCAGCACGCGCCTGCTACTACGCCGAGGGCGGCGAGTGCCCGTGCGACGAGGACTGCACCTGCACGGCGGTTCCCCCAGATCGCCTCGCCAGCACCATCGATGCCTCCCTACATCGCCTGCACCAGGGCCAGTCCGTGCTCCTGCCGGTCGGGAAGTGGCGATCGGTCTTCGACGCCGTGGCATTCAGCCTCGCCGGCGACGAAGCCTGGCAGGAGTTCGAGTCGGCCGCGACCGTGGAACTCAATACCCGGGACCCGCTCCTGCTGGACAGCACCGATGTCCATGTGCTCACGAGTCTCTTGCGGGCGCTCATGGACGATGGCGACCAGGCCCAGCAGGGTGTCTTCCTTGTCACGGCCGGTGCACCGGTGCTCATGCACCTCCACCCAGGGGGGTCCATCCGCTTCTGGTTCGGAGACCGCGTGCACGCCGATGAACTCGCCGAGGTACACGTCGGCTGACCGCCGGCTCCACGCATGACTCAACCTGATCCAGCAGCCTGGTTCGACGCGGAAGATGCAGCAGCAGCCGCGGTGATCAGCGCGCGCGCCGAGAGTGACTTCAAGGGTCTCGCCGAGTCGGTCGAACTGCTCGCAGATGCCCGCGATCATCGCGGCAAGGCGGCTCGAAATGGCAAGCGCGTCGTGGTGCTGGATGACGCCGAGGCGCTCGAGGCGATCAATGAGCCAGGCCGCTACATGCTGCGGCCACCACTGGTTGGACGCGATGCGCGGGACATGGCCATCACGGCCCGCCAGCGGCGCCTCCCCGTGCTCTTCCTCTGCCGCGAGCCTCGCACGCAACTTGGCCAATGCCCCGTCGTGGCCCTTGGCCTGGGCGTCACGGTGCGGATACAGGTCGACGAGCCCGATGACCCGGACGCGCCGTCCTGCCCCTGGTTCGACGCCGCCGCCAGTTCGCTGGGACAACGTGCCATCGACATGGTCGACGAGACGATGCCGACACTGCGGCGTCTCGACGCGTTGCTGGCGGCCTTGACGGCGGTGCCTGACCACCTTGGTCTGCACGAAGCAATCGTTGACGCGGCCGCGGCCGCCGACGAGTAGGCACGGCGACGCTACAGTGTCGCCGCGAGGGGGAACTGCGGCCCATGGCAATCACGACAACACTTGCGACGAGGTACTGGCTCAAGACCCTGATCATGGCCATCGTCTGCCTCGTGCTGGGCGTATGGGGCGCGTGGGACTACTGGGTCGCGATCCCCGCGCAGCAGCTCGGGTTCGACCGGGCAGAGGTTCTGCGCACCGCGAAGGCCGGCCTCGAGTCCTCTAGCGGATCCGATGCACATCGCCAGGCCGTAGACAGCGTCGCCGCGGCCCTTGCCGGTGAAGGTGATGATGCCTGGGCCGCGGTGCTCTCCCAGATCCAGGGGGCACTCGCCGGGGGCGACTTCGCTTCGACGCAGGCCGCGACGGGACACGTTCAGGACGGGCTCAACCGCTGGGGCAGCGTGACGCCTCCCGGCAAGTACGACCGCCCGGTCCAGATCATGTTCATCCTCTGCTTCCCCTTCGGGATCTGGTACCTGCGTTCTCTCTCCGTACACCGGAATCGCGCGCAAGGCTATCGCCTCGATGACGACGGAACGCTCAACTGGCCTGGCGGGTCGGCCTCGGAGTCGGAGATCGCCAGCATCGACATGGACCGCTGGTCATGCCCAACGGGAAACGCGAGATCGACCTGGGTCGCCAAGGTCGAGACGGCCGACGGCCAGCGCGTGGTGCTCGACGACTACCTCTACACCGGCATGCATCTGGTCATCGGCGCCATCGCCCATCGCCTGCACCCCGACGAGTGGACCGTCGAGGCCAAGCGAGTTTCGGCTGGCGACGACGAGGACCAGTAGTGCCGCTGCTCTTCGCCACCAAGCTCGTGAAGTCCTACAGCGGCCGTCGCGTCGTCGATGAAGTCGCGCTGGAGGTGAACGAGGGCGAGATCGTCGGGCTGCTTGGTCCCAACGGCGCCGGCAAGACGACGACCTTCCGGATGATCATCGGGATGCTCTCGCCTGAGGGCGGCCGCGTCCTCTTCGACGGCGAGGATGTGACGTTTCTGCCGATGTTCCAGCACGCGCGGCGGGGCATGGGCTACCTCGCGCAGGAGCCCAGCGTCTTTCGCGGAATGACCTGCGAGGCCAACCTCCTTGCGATTCTCGAGACGCTCCCGATCCCCGCAAAGGTCCAGCAGCAGCGATGCGACGAGCTGCTCGGGCAGTTTCACCTTGAACACAAGCGGTCGCACCTTGCTCGCACCTGCAGTGGTGGTGAGCGGCGGCGACTGGAGATCGCACGCTCGCTCATCACGCGGCCCAAGCTCATCCTGCTAGACGAACCCTTCGCCGCCGTGGATCCACACACCGTCGAGGACGTCCAGCAGGAGGTGCGAAAGCTCGCCGACTCGGGCATCGCGATCCTCGTCACCGACCACGCCGTCCACCAGACCCTGCGGATCTGCGATCGGGCCTACATCATCAACGACGGCAAGAACCTCAGTGACGGTGATCCCAAGACCATCATCAACGATCCCATCGTACGCGACCATTATCTGGCATCAACGTTTCGGGGGGACGAGTTCGGATGATGCCCCTTGGCCCACGGAGGGGCACTGGTACACTCCGCGGTTCCATGCCCGGAAGACGTATCCTCGCTGCGCTGCTGGTCATCGCCATGACCGGCTGCGTAAAGCGCACCATCTCGATCACCAGCGAGCCCGCAGGCGCGCTGGTCTGGGTCAACGACCGCGAGGTCGGACGCACCCCCGTCGACGTGGCCTTCACGTACTACGGTGAGTACGACGTGCGCCTCGACCTGCCCGGCTACGAGCCGATCATGACATCGCGCTGGATCAAGGCTCCGGTGTGGGACCAGCCCGTCGCCGACCTGATGGCTGAGGCTTGGCCGCGAGACCTCCATTCCAACCCGCGGTGGGAGTTCTCGCTTGCAGTCGAGGAGGTCGACGACGCTGCGCTCATCGAGCGGGCCCGATCCTTGCGTGGCGCCTCAGGGGCTGATCGATGATGCCTCGACCGCTGCGGATCGCGACACCCATCCTGATCTTGGTTATCGCCGGGGTACTCGCCTGGACATCGTCGCGCGCCACTTCAGCAATCGACGAGCGTGTTCATGACGAGGTTGTGCGCATGGTGCCCCGCTGCTGCCTGAACCCGCAGGCGGCCGAGGAGTTCATTCTCGACCCGGTGCTCACGGGTCCGGTCATGTCGTCGTTTCGGGTGCTCTGCGATCGCTGGAGCGGCGACATGGACGACATCGCCGTCATTGTGCGCGTCGGCGATCACGCCGGATTCGGCGACGGATCGGCGACCCATGTCGCGACCATCTCGCTCGCCGGCGACCCGGTCGCGGGCCTGCGTGTGATCTGCACGCGCGAGGCGGGGCCGGTCCGGATCGTCGGCGTCTGGTCCCCATGAAGGCCTGGATCAACGGGGCCCTGGTGGATGAAACCGATGCGCGAGTGAGCATCTTCGATGCGGGCTTTCAGCATGGGGTTGGGCTCTTCGAGACCATGCATGCCCGAAACGGTCGCGTCTTCCGCGCCAAGGCCCACATGGACCGCCTCGCGGCATCCGCGGCAGAATTGCGACTCACACAGCGGCTGCAGGTGGAGCCACTGGTAGAGGCGGTGGACCTCTGTCTTGCGAGTAACGAGCTTGATCGAGCGCGAATGAGGTTGACCCTCACCGGCGGAAACCTCAATCTCCTTCGGCAGTCGCCCGAGGGTTCACAGGTCGATCCCACAATCGCCATCCAGTGCCAGGAGGCGATGGCATGGCCTGCGCAGATGTACGAACAGGGCGTCGCGGTGACGCTTGCAAGCGGTCGCGTCAACCCCTACGACCCGATGTGCGGACACAAGACCCTCAACTACTGGCCGCGACTGCTGAACCTGCAGGTCTCGGCAGGAAGCGGCGGTGGCGAGGCGCTCTGGCTGACCCCCTCCGCCCATGTGGCCGGCGGCTGTGTCAGCAATCTCTTCATCGTCCAAGACGGCTCGCTCCACACGCCTCTCGCCCGTGGCGAGGAGACCGCCGAGGACCTCCCGTCGGCCACCCTTCCGGGGGTCACGCGCGCGGCGGTCATCGAGGTCGCCGACGCAGCGGGCATCGGCACGCGCCGTGCCACCCTCTCGCTCGATGACCTGCTCGCCGGCGACGAGGCCTTCCTCACGAACTCCAGCTGGGGGATCCTGCCCGTCGTTGGCGTACGCGCGGCCACCAGCGATGGGGACGAGCAGGAACACATCGATCGGCCCGTCGGCGGGGGGGTTGGTGAGGTGACACAATCGTTGCGGAACGCCTACGAGGCGCTCGTCGAGTCCGAGACCACCTAGCGACGCACGCGGACGTTTCGGCGGCCCTCGCCGTCACGGCCCATCAGTGCCGCCACCCGCATCACTGCAGTCGTCACCACCCACCAGGTCCCGAAGACGATGACGCCAGCCATCGCGACGATCGCCAGCAGTGGCAGCACGAGCAATATCGAGAGGACGGCAATGATGACGCCCAGGAAGATGCGTCCCGGCGTAGGACCAGATGGCTCCACGATGACGCGCGGCGGATTCATCACTTCGGGAGTCTACAGGCCACTGCTATGATGGCCCGATGAGCGCAGGGAGGCCTCGATGAGCGGGAAGGAAGCGCAGGGAAATGCGGGATTCGCCCACCTGCACCTGCATACCGAGTACTCGCTCCTTGACGGGGGCAACAAGATTCGACCGCTCATCGAGCGCGTCAAGGAACTTGGAATGGACGCCGTGGCGGTCACCGACCACGGGAATCTCCACGGCGCAGTCGAGTTTCACCGCACCGCCCGAGAACTCGGTGTTCGACCGATCCTGGGCATCGAGGCCTACATCGCGCCCGGAGATCGACGCGAGCGCAAGGCAACAGGCGCGCAGGACGGCGGCTTCCATCTGGTGCTGCTTGCGGAGACCAACGAGGGTTGGCAGAACCTGCTGCGCCTCAGCAGCGACGCCTTCCTCAACGGCTTCTACTACAAGCCACGCATGGACCGCGAAACCCTCTCGCAGTGGTCCGCGGGCATCATCGCCATCAATGGCCACCTGGGCAGCTCTATCGCCCACCACCTCTGCCGCTACGAGGACAGCAAGGACGAATCCCACTGGGAGGCGGCCCTCGAAGAGGCCCGCTGGCATGCAGCCACCTTCTGTGATGGCGATGGCGACGAGCCTCGGTTCTACATCGAGCTACAGCGGCACGACGTCCAGCGTCAATTGGACATCAATCCGCATCTGGTTCGCCTGGCACGAGAACTCGATCTCCCACTGGTCGCCGACAACGACGCCCACTACCTCACGCAGGACGACTGGGACACCCACGACACCCTCTGCTGCATCTCGATGCAGCGGACCAAGGACGACGAGGCACGGCTCCGCTACTCGAAGGAGCTCTACGTCAAGTCACCGCAGCAGATGGCGGAGGCGTTCGCCGACATCCCGGAGGCGGTCACCAACTCCGTGGCCATCGCCGCTCGCTGCGATGTCAATCTGGACATGTCCGCCAGCCACCTCCCGGTGGTGCGCGTCACTGGCCCCGACGCGGCCGAGCCCTGGAGTGGTGAGGATCGCACCGAGTACTTCAAGGCCCACTGCCGCCGCTTCGAACTGCACCCGTTCGACTCTCAGGCCGAGGGGGTCTCGGTGCAGGAGGCCAACGAGGATTGTGACCGCGCCCTGCGGAGCCTCTGCGAGGCGGGTCTGACCTGGAGGTACGGCGCCGACGGCGTCAGCGACGACGTCCGCGCGCGGCTCGAGCGGGAGTTATCGATCCTCTCGAGCAAGGACATCAGCCCGTACTTTCTGATCGTCTGGGACTTCGTCAACTGGGCACGGCAGCGAGGCATCCCTGCCAACGCCCGCGGCAGCGGCGTGGGAACCATGGTCGGGTATGTCCTGGGGCTCTCAAACGCCTGCCCGGTCCGCTACGGACTGCTCTTTGAGCGATTCACCGATCCAGATCGCAGCGAGTACCCGGACATCGACATCGACATCTGCCAGGACGGTCGCGGCGAGGTCATCGACTATGTCCGCCAGAAGTACGGGCACGTGGCGCAGATCGTGACCTTCGGGCGGCTTAAGGCCCGCGCAGCAATCAAGGACGTGTCACGGGTCCACGGGCTCTCTGCGAGCGAAGGACAGCGCCTTGCGAACCTGGTGCCCAGCGAACTGCACATCACGCTCGAGGACGCCCTGGCCAAGAGCGACGACCTGCGCGGCGAGTACGAGAAGTCCGATGAGATTCGCACCGTCATCGATACCGCCCAGCGCCTCGAGCACCACGCGCGGCACATCGGCGTACACGCCGCTGGCGTGGTGATCGCCACCGAGCCCCTGGAGAACATCGTCCCGCTCTGCCGCGCCACCGGCGGCGAGGAAATCGTGACCCAGTGGGATGGACCTACCTGCGAGAAGGTTGGGCTCCTGAAGATGGATTTCCTTGGACTGCGAACGCTCTCGACGATCGAACTCTGCCGGACCCACGTCCGCGATACGCTCGGCGAGGAAGCGATCTGGGCCGCAGTCGGCGCCAAGGTCGGCGAGGGGCCCCACCCGCTGGACCTCGAGCGGGTCCCTCTTGATCACCCGCAGGTCGCCGGGCTCTTTCGACGAGCAGACACTGCGGGGGTTTTCCAGTTCGAGTCAAGTGGCATGCGACGGCTGCTCTCTGACATTCAGCCCGATCGCATCGAGGACCTCATCGCCGCAAACGCGCTCTTCCGTCCGGGCCCCATGGAGCTCATCGGGCAGTTCTGCAATCGCAAGCATGGCCGCGAGAGCGTCCCGTCGATCCACCCGGTCATCGACTCGCTCACCAGGGATACGTATGGGATCATGGTCTATCAGGAGCAGGTCATGCAGATCGTCCACGAGTTGGGCGACATCCCGCTGCGCGACGCCTACACCCTCATCAAGGCCATCAGCAAGAAGCAGCACTCGGTCATCAAGTCGATGCGGCCCCGGTTCATCGATGGCGCCCTTGCCAAGGGCATGAGCGACCATGATGCCGATCATCTCTTTGATCTCATCCTGAAGTTCGCCGGCTACGGCTTCAACAAGAGCCACTCGACCGGCTACGCAATCATCGCCTGGCAGACCGCCTGGCTGAAGACCTGGTTCCCCGTCCAGTACATGGCTGCGGTGCTCACCTACGAGAGTAGCGCACGGAAAGTCGACGACTGGGCACCATATGTCGAGGAATGTCGCCGCACTCGGTTTCCGGATCACAGCGAGGAGCAGCCCCATGAGGGCATCGAGGTGGGGCCACCGGACATCAATCGCAGCGACGCGACCTTCAGCGTCGTCTTCGACGAGGACGAGGAGCGGACAAGTTGTAGTGGCCACATCCGCTTCGGCCTCGGCGCGATCAAGGGCGCCGGAAGCGCCGCCGTGGAGCGGATTGCCACCGAGCGCAAGGAGAGCGGTCGATTCGCGTCGATCTTCGACTTCTGCGGCCGCGTCAGCGGCCGCAGCGTCAACCGCGCCACACTCGAGGCCCTCGTGAAGGCGGGGGCATTCGATTCGCTGCACGGCGCCGAGTCGCGAGCTGCGTTGCTTGCGGTGCTCGATGACGCCATTGCCACTGGGGCATCTGAGGCTGATGATCGCCGCAGCGGACAGGGAGCACTCTTTGGGGGAGGTGGCGAGGACGCCGCTGGCGTACCCGAGCCGACGCTGCCGAGGGTGGAAGCGTGGTCAGCCCCGCAGACGCTCGCATTCGAGAAGGAGGTACTGGGCATCCACGTCTCGGGCCATCCGCTGGAGGAGCACACCGAGGCTCTGCAGCGCTGGTGCAGCGAGCCGATCGCAGCACTGCGCGACGCCGGTGAGGGACGACCGGTCACCGTCGGCGGGATCCTCTCGTCGGTGCGGATCACGACCGTGCAGCGTGGCCGCAGCACCGGACGGAAGATGGCGATCCTCACGCTCCAGGACCGCGCCTCGTCGCTTGATTGCGTGGTCTTCAGCGATGCCTACCAGCAACTCGCCGACGTCCTGCAGGAGGACGCCATCGTTCTGGTCACCGGCCGCGTCGATCGCTCACGCAGCGACGTGCAGGTCATCGTCGATCGCGTCGTGCCGCTGGAGGACGCCCCGCGGCATCTGGCTGGTCGGCTGGAGTTGACATTCAAGAGAAACGGCCAGAACGGCGACATGCAAAACCGCATGGAGGTCGCATCCGGGCTCATCCGCCAGGCTGGCGGTGCCAAGGTGTCTCGGGGGGGCAAGGCGGCCGAGGTGGTCGTGCACGTGGACACCGGCGACCACGTGGCGGTCGTGCACTCGGGTCGCCGGGTGGTGGTGGAGCCCAAGCTGCTCGATCAACTGCGTGACGTGGTCGGGGTGGAAAACATCCGCCTCTTCCCGACATCGCCGGGCGCATGATCGGGGTGCATTCCGGGGGTCAGGCTGCGTTGCCAAGCGACCAGTCGTCGTCGGTGTCGTAGTCGGCAGCGGGCTGGGACTGTCCACGGCTGTGGATCTTGAGGATCTTTCCGAGCTGGTCGGCGAAGATTGCCCGCAGCAGGTCCATGGACTCGGCCATCTCGTCGTCGAAGGGACGCGAGGAACTTCGGAAGAGCACGACGATGGCCTGGCAACGACTCGCGTCATGGCAGGAGAAGGACACCACCTCGCAGTCGGCCAGCGCTTCGCCTTCAAGCTGCGCCCAGGCGGAAAACTCGTCGCCGTCAGTGAATCGCACGAGTTCCTTCTCGGCGGCCATCGAACTGCATGCGGCCGACCCGAGCAACTCAAGGAGGCCCATGAAGTCCTCACCTTGGCGGTCGTAGTTGACGTAGGCACCGACACCCCAGTCACTTGCGCTCTCGCGCAGGTACACCACCGCGTTGGTGGGACCGAAGCGATGGAGCATGAACTCCAGGGCGGTACGGAGCATCGACTCGACGTCGAGTTCGAGGCCCACGAGCGTTCGGAACTCGGCGCCAGTGGCGACGCATCGCATCTGGCGATCGATGTCGGCGTAGGCGTCGGTGAGATCGTTGCAGAGGGCGTCCACCTGCTGTGTGACGCGATGGCGGTCCTCGTTGATCGCCCGGCAGGTGGTCTCGATGCGACCGAGCCGCTGCGCCTCGGCGCTGCGGGTCGACGCTGCGGCAATGGCCAGCGAGGCGCGCTCGGCAGCAACCTGCAGATCGCTGGGCATGCTCAGCAGATCGGCGATGCCGCTGCGGATCGCCTCGATCGAGGTCGCAGCGCAGGGGCCGCCGCAGAAGAGGATCACGGGCAGTTCATCATCGACGGCGCGTGCCAACGAGACCACGCTGCGCCAATCGGCGGCAGGATCATCGGCGTCGACCATCACCAGGTCGTAGGACTCCTGGCCGAGCGCAACCTCCGCGGCCCGCAACGTGCCGCCCTGGGCGATGGAGTGGCCGCCGACCTCAAGCGCGGCGCGAAGCGCCGTGGCATGCTCGCTCGCCTCGCTTACAAGGAGCACTCGGCCGTTGCTGGCCGGCGGCGTCGGACGCATGGCGTCCTCGAATGACTGGTCCAGTTGATCTGTGTCGTGCTGCATGCCTGCCTGCTCCTAGGCGCTCAGGAGTTCTCGTACGGCGCGCTCAAGCACGCCTTCTCCGTTTCCAGTGCCACCGTGCATGTCCGCCGCCTCGCGGCGAATCGCAACGACGCGTGCCGCGCACCCCTCTGGATCCGATTCAAGTCGCGCGCGAATGGCGTGCTCGTCGAGGCCCGGAATGGCCGGGTCCACGAGAATGAGACTTGGACGAAACTCGTGGGCCATGAAACCCGCTTCCCACGCATCCTCGGCGTGGCGGATCTCGACCTCGCGATCAACTGCGTGGGTGGTGATGACCGAGTCCACGGCGCCTGCTGCCACGCCCACGACCAGAACCCGCACCGGGCCCTCTTCGAGGCGCTCGAGCGGGATGTTGTTGGTGTGCATGAATCGCACGAGCTCTGCCCGTGGAATGCGACGGAATCGCGATCCGGGGACCTTGAAGCCCTGCAGACGGCCAGAGTCGAAGCAGCGGATGATCGTCTGCTGCGAGACATTGCAGACCTTTGCCGCTTCGCCAGTGGTGAAGACCTGCTTTGCGCTGAGCGTGTCGTCGTTCTTTCGTGTCATGGCGTCGTGCCCCTGGTGGGAGTTCCAAGCATGGCCACCCTTGTGGTCTGCCCATCTTGCCTGTCCTCTCCTCGTCACCAGGACAGCGCGACTTCACGCACACCGGCGGAAGAAGGTGATTCCGTGGCTATCTCGTGGGGCCTGGGCGTGGTTATCGGGCTTCGCGCCAGCGGCGGACGGCTTCCGGCTCGCGTGGATAGAGGGGCAGCAGGTCCGCCGCCTCGATCGTCTTCCCCGCCGCGAGCCTCGTACATCCGATGGAAAGGAGGGCCAGTGGATCCTGGCGCCGCCCGTGCGTAGTCACCCCTAGTTCGCTGCAGGCGTCTGCCGCGGCCTCGGGCATGAACTCGTCTGCGAGCACCGCCTTCACTCCGCCGAGCATGTCGCGCAGCACATCGACATCGGCGAGCGCACCGCTGCTCTGCCAGGTGCCCTCGCCAGCGACGACCTTCGAAAGCCAGAAGGTCCCGCCCTTCGCCGCGGAGACAACCAGCGTCACCCCTTCACCCCCGTGGGTTGCCGCGGCGACCGACGCGGAGTCGACGGCCACCAGAGCTGCGCCGGTTGCCAGGGCCAGCGCCTTGGCGGTGGCCACCGCGATGCGCAGGCCGGTAAAGCCGCCTGGCCCGACCGAGACGATGACCGCCTCGAGGTCTCGGGGCGCAAGGCCCGCGCCGCGCACCAGCTCGTCGATGGCAGGCATGACCACGTCGCGATCTCGATCGCCGGTGGCGACCTCGGCACTGCTGCATGTGCCGTCCGCCACTTGCAATGCGATGCCGCCATCGCGCTGCGAGAGTTCCAATGCAAGGGCGATCACCTCAGCCATCCTCGACCTCCAGGGGAATCGCCGAGAGTCGGATCGCCATGCCCAGCGCGTCGTCCGCGGCCGGGATGTCCGCCAGGTCGATGGAGAGCACGGCCCCGCCATCATGATCGCTGTTGAGCACCAGGACACCCTCCAATGGTCGATTGATGCCGTCGGGTACCGCGACATGGCCCAGGCAGAAAAGTTGCACGCCCCAGGCTTCGCGCAGCGCGTCGACCTGCTCCTGCGTGTGTTGGCGGCCCCAGGTCATCAGATACGCAGGGCAGTCGCTGCCCTGGCGATCAGCGCTGGTCATGGCCCGCTCAAAGACCGACTCGTCGAACGCCTCCATCATGGCCGCAGGTGGCAGGCTGTGGCTTGCAAAGAGTCCCCCCTTGCTGCGGACGGCCATGGCCATGGCCTTGATGAACTCGCCGATGGATGCCAGAACGGCGTCGGACTCCTCGTTGAACGCCCAGTCGACGCCCGCCTCGAAAAGTTCGACGCTGTTTCCCTGGCCCTTGGAGATCCGCCGCCGCGTCAGCTGCGCAAGCTCGTGGTTGGCCAACATGGGGTGGACCTGCTTCGGGTGCGCAACAACCAGGGCCGCGACGCGCACCAGCATGCGATAACTGAGGTCCACGCCGCCAACGAGGCGATCACCGTGGATGACCTCGTGGAGAATCAGGTGCCGCTCTTCGCTCCGCTTCAGATCCGCGAGGCCAACGATCTTCTGGAAGTGGAATGGGTTGTCATGAAGGTCGCCGGTGACCAAGACCTGGCCGCTCTCGCCGAGCCAGTCGCAGCTGCCACGTCGGCAGGCTCGCGTCTGCATGATCTCCGCGGCTGCATCGAGCACGCCGCGTACGTCGTTGGCGTCGGAGAGGTGCATGATCAGCGTGGCGTGAAGATCGCCGAACTGCGACCGACGCTGCTGCCCTTGCGCACCATGCCGATCTGGGCGATGCGCTCCCAGGCGCTCTCGGCGCTGGCCTGCGAGAATTCGACGCCGATGGATCGCCGACCGTGGGCCCGTGCCACGGTGGACGTCGTGCCGCTTCCGGCGAACGGATCGAGCACCAGGTCGCCCTCGTTTGAGCAGGCCAGAATGACTCGCTCAAGGTAGACCTCGGGAATCTGGTTGTGGTGGCCACTGCGCCGCTCGCCGTTGTTCCCCTGCACGCGGCCCCAGTACTTGCCGTACCAGACATCCATGGGCACCCGCATGCCTTTGTTGCGGTCCTTGGCCTGCGTCCGCTTGTCGTTGTAGATGGACGCCCTGTCACTCTGCTCGAGCACGGCGTCCCCATTGAACGTGCGGTTTCCGGCATCACGCGCGAAGTAGAGCGCGTGCACCTTGCTCATGATGAACGAGCCCTCGCGGTGCTGGCCAAATCGAAAGTGCCAGACGCACCAGTTGATCATGGTCAGGCCGCGGCGCTTGAGGTGCATGACGACCTCCGCTGCGCTGTCGTCGGGCACGTTGACCCAGAGTGCCCCGGTCGCCGATAGCACGTCGACGCACGCGTCGAGCCAGTCGAAGGTGAAGCGCTCGTACTCGTCGCGAGGCATGCCGTCCTTCCAGCCGTCGTAGGGCACGTCCCAGTTGAAGGGCGGGTCGGCAAACACCAAGTCCACGTCGCCACGGTCCGGCAACGACGGCAGCACGTCGCGGCAGTCGCCCACGTAGAGCCGTGTGTCGGGGTCATCTGCGGAGAACGCAGGCGTCACCACGCCGGTGCTGGCGGCGTGGGCCGCAGCGCGATCGCCAAGCAGGCGAATCTCGTCCTCGCCGACGCGGGCATCCTCGCCGCGATTCACCTGCATGGAGCCACGCGGGGTGGCGTAGCCGCCTGGACGGTCGATCGATGTGTGTTTCGGCTGGGCCACGATCTCAGAGGGTACCGAAGATGCGGTCACCGGCATCGCCGAGACCTGGCCGAATGTAGGCATGATCATCGAGTTCGCGATCCAGCGCTGCCGTGTGCACGATCAGGTCCTCGTGGTCGCGGGCCATGCGCTCGACACCTTCCGGAGCAGCCACCAGGCACACCATCTGCAGGTCGTTGCAGCCGCGATCGCGCAGGATGCTCGCGGCGTGCGAGGCGGATCCGCCGGTGGCCAGCATCGGGTCCACCAGCAGCACCGGGCCGTTGGCTACGTCATCGGGCAGCTTGCAGTAATACTCGACCGGCTCTCGGGTCTCCTCGTCTCGGTAGACGCCGATATGCCCGACCCGGGCGTCGGGCATGATCGAGAGGATGCCGTCGGTCATGCCCACGCCGGCCCGCAGGATCGGCACGAGCGTCACGGGCGCCGATAGTCGATGGCCACTTGTCGTCTCGAGCGGCGTCGACACCTCGACTTCCTCGACGGCGAAGCTGCGCGTGAGCTCGTAGAGCATCAGCCCAGTGATTTCGTTGAGCAGCCGCCGGAAAGTCGTCACGCCCGTGTCCTTGTCGCGCAGGCGCGTCAATTTGTCCGCAATGACCGGGTGGTCGTGCAGTACGAGGTTGGCATGCTCGGTTATTGGGCCTGGCATGGCGATTGCCTCGATTCTAGGTCCAGCGGGCCGTAGAATCAGCGGTTCACGCATGCGAGCACAAATTGCATTCATCCTGGTGGGACTGGCCGGCTGCGACGCCGGCTTCCCATCCATCGACGCGCGTGTCGACGCCCTGATGTCCGAGTCCAGCGAGGCCATGGGGGGCCAGGCGCCTGCGCCGCGGATCGACACATGGGCCACGGTGACCAGCAGCGACGTCGACCTGGTCGATCCTGCACCCGAGACCACCAATCCGGCACCAGATGACCTAGCCTTCGCGCCGGCACCGCTACAAGATCCCGATGCGATCGCCGATGCGCTCGATCAGGCTGCGGCCCTCCTGGAGGCAGAGACGACCCCGCTCCCACTGGACGCTGCCCTGCTCTGGGCTACGGCGCACTCCCAGGAGTACGAGTCCGCAGAGTACGACTACATGTCCGCCTGCCTCTCGCTGCTCTATGAGCAACACCTCTGGGGACCGCGGTTCTTCGACACGATCACCACGAGTGTCGACGCCGACGCGGACGAGGGCTTCTACGACTCGGCCATCACCGTCGTCAACGACTTCGACATCACCCATCGCCTCCCGTACGGGGGTGATGTGTCTGCCGGCGTCCTGGCAACCGTGGTGGACGACATCCATGGAACTGTCACCGATGATCGCGGCACGAGCCTCACGCTCGACGTCTCCATCCCGTTGCTCAAGGGCGCCGGGGCCGTCGCGCGCGAGGATCTGATCCAAGCCAAGCGCGACATGGTCTACGCAGCGCGCACCTTCGAGCGGTTCCGCCGCTCGTTCCTGCGGCAGCTCGTCGGGGACTACCTCAACCTCGTCGTGCGCCGCCAGGCGCTTGACAACGCCCAGCGCGGCGTCGAGTCACTTCGGCAGCTTGCGCGGCGCCAGCAAGCGCTCTACGAGGCGGGCCGCGCGCGGCTCTATGACTCGGCCGACGCGGAGAATCAGGCGCTTGCCTCCATCGCAAGTCTCAGCCAGTCCTGGGAGCAGTACCGCCTCGCGGTTGATCGATTCAAGGTGCGCATCGGCTGGCCGGTCGACGATCCCGTCCGCATCGAGTCCGCATCACTGGGCCTGGTCCCGCCGGCTGTCACCATGGGCGAGGCGGTCACCTCCGCGATGACCAATCGCCTCGACCTGCAGACCGAGGCGGACGAACTCGAGGACGCCGAGCGCAGCGTCCAAAACGCCCGCAACGCCCTGCTGCCCAACCTGACCCTGACGGCAGGCATCGACGTTGCCAGCGATGACGACACCGTCACCTCGTTTGACGCGGGCAATACCAATCTCGACGCCGGACTGTCGCTGGAGGTGCCCCTCGATCGCAAGCGTGAGGGGATAATCGTCCGGCAAGCCCAGATCACGCTGCAGAAGGCCCGTCGCAGCGAGCAGGTGCTGCGCGACACGATCGCCGTGGACGTACGATCGGCGCTGCGTGACATCGACGTCTTCCGGTTTTCGCTGGACCTCCAAGAGCGAAACGTGCAGATCGCGCAGCTCGGCCTTGACTCGATCATGGCCGATCCGGATCGAGTCTCGGTCCTCGACCAGACCCGAGCCATCGAGGAGCTCCAGGACGCTCGCGACGCACGTGACAGTGCACGCCGGGACCTGGAACTTGCGATTCTCGACTATCTCTTGCACGCCGGACAACTGCGCGTGCAGGCTGGCGGCACGCTAGAGCCACTGGCGGGATTGCGGGGATCGTAGGCGTGGGCAGGGGCGTACAATTGGGTGCCATGCGTCGCGCGCTCTCCACGACCGCTCTCGTCATTGTCGTCGCCCTCGGCGCGGTGATTGTCCTGGGCCTGGCCACCATGGGCGGTGGATCCTCCACCGCCGCAGCCCCTGGTGAGCTCTTTGCCATCACCCAAGGTGGCTTCGACATCACGGTGCCCGCCAGCGGCCACCTGCGCGCCGCCAACCAGGTCATGGTTCGTAACGAGCTCGAGTCGGGAGCCGTCATCACAGAGCTCGTGCCCGAGGGCAAGATCGTCAGTGAAGGCGACATCCTCATGCGACTCAACGACGAGGCGATTCTCGACGGCATCCGAAATGCAGAGTTCAACCTCACCCAGGCACAGAGCGACTTCGAGAATGTCCGCACGAACCTCGAGATCCTCCGCAAGAAGCGCGACAGCGAGCTGGCCACCAAGCAGCTGGCCATCGATCTAGCGGACTTGGCATTGCAGTCCTGGCGAGAGGGAGAGGTAGTGGCCGAGCGCCTGAAACTGCGACTGGCCATCGAGACGGCGCAGAAGAATCACGAGCGACTCAAGCACAAGTACGAGTCGTCCCTGCGGCTCTTCGAGCAGAAGTTCATCAGCAAGGACGAACTCGACCAGGACGAGATTGCGCTGCTCAATGCGGACGCGGCGCTCAAGCGCGCCGACCTCGACTCCGAGGTGTACGAGCAGTACACCTACAGGCAGGACAAGCAGATCAAGGAGTCAGATCTGCGGCAGGCCCGCGACGAGATGGAGCGAGCCGTGGCCCGGCTCGCCTCGGAACTGCGCGGCACGGAGTCCAGCCTCGCAAACTATGAGAAGCGGTTGGCCAATCGCACCGAAAGCCTCGATAACCTCCGTCGCCAACTCGAGCTCTGTACCGTCGTCGCGCCGTCCGAGGGGATGGTCATCTACGCCACGAGCATGGGGGATCGCGAGGGCGATGAAGAACTCAAGGTCGGTCGCACGCTTTACCGCAACGAGCTGGTCCTCTTGATCCCAGACATGTCCAAGATGGTCGCCTCCGTGAAGGTAAACGAGGCCCTCAGCGGCCTGATCGCGGAGGGGCAGCGGGCCTCGATCACCTGCGACGCGTTCCCGGATTCGACCCTCTCGGGGACCGTCTCATTCGTGGGTGTGCTCGCCGAGGGTGGCGGCTGGCGAGACCCGTCGCGACGTGACTACACGATGAAGATCGACATCGACGACGGGCATGACATGGGCCTCAAACCCTCCATGCGCTGTACCGCCGACATCGAGGTAGGCCGCGTCGACGACGCGCTCTTTGTCCCGATCCACGCCATTCATCGCACGGCCGATACGGCATGGGTCTGGCGACGTGATGGCGGCGGATTCGCCCAGCACCCGGTCACGGTCGGTCAGTTCAGCGAGCGCTACGTCGTGATCGAAGCGGGTCTTGCAGACGGAGACGAGGTCCTGCTCCGAGAGCCCGCCCCTTCCCAGGTCACATCGCGCCTGGACCAGCCATCGTGAGTACCAGGAGAATCGTGCTGGGCATCAGCGGCGCCAGTGGTGCTCCCTACGCTCTGCGCGCCCTGCAGTTGATGCTCGCCGCGGGCGTCGAGGTGCACCTGGCGATCACGCCGCTGGGCCGCCGGCTGCTCTTCGAGGAGTGCGACGTGCGGCGACTGGACGCCTCGTCGCTGGGCGCGGCGGACCACGCCGACCTCTTGCGCGTTCATGGTGACAATGACATGGGCGCGCTGATCGCCTCGGGTTCCTTCGTGCACGATGGAATGCTGATCCTGCCGTGCTCGAGCAACACGCTCGGCGCGCTAGCCGCGGGCATCACGACGACGCTCCTGCAGCGGGCTGCGGCCGTCGCGCTCAAGGAGCGACGCCGACTGATCATCGCCCATCGCGAGACGCCGCTGACGACCATCGATCTTGGCAACATGGAGAAGCTGGCAATCGCCGGTGCCACCATCATGCCCCTCTCGCCGGGCTTCTACACCATGCCAGCGACGATCGCCGACCTGGTTGACTTCATGGTCGCGAGGATTCTGGATCTAATGGAGGTTCCACACGACCTGCAGGTGCGATGGGATCCCCACGCGACGACGAAGCCGGGTGCTACACTCCGGGCATGACGCGACGACTGTCTCTCCTTGCTCTGGTCGCGGTCGCGGGGTGTTCCTCGTACGCGACGTACCCTTCAATCGAAACTGACACTGCCCTGGCGCTCACCAACGCCACGTACCAGCCGGCGCCCGAGATCATGGCGACGACGCTGGCGTGGATCGACGAGCAGTACGGCAGTGGTGACACGGTGGTGTTCAACCTGCCGGCAGGCATGGTCCCGGTGGTCTACGACCGCGTGGTCGCGCATCTTGGCGATGCCTCGCCCATGACGGCTACCGGCCAGGCGGCCACGCAGTTGTTGGAGTTGCGGATCCGCGGCCTCTCGGCGCAGGCGGACGTCATCTATCCCACAAGCAGCGGTACCTGGCATCGCTCGACGATCTATCTCTCGACGACGCTCCTGAAGCCCTGGACGGTGGAGCGTGAGCGCACGTGGAATGTCCCGGTAACCGACTGGCCGGCGCCCAACTACCCCGACGCAGTCGCCGCGTGGGAAGCGGCGCGCAGCGACAGCCAGGCCACGGCGAACACGTCGGACGCGCCGTGAGCGACGCTCGAGCGTGGCTCGATGCCGCGATCGAGCAGGCCGAGCAATCCTGGAGCGAAGGGGGAATTCCAATTGGCGCGGTACTTGTCGACGCGGCCGGCGAGATTGTTGCGCGTGGGCACAACGATCGCGTACAGCGCGGTGACCCCACCGCGCACGCCGAGATCACCTGCATCCGAAACGCCGGTCGCCGCCGCGACTGGTCGCAGTGCACGCTCGTCTCGACGCTCAGCCCCTGCCCCATGTGCAGCGGGGCGGCGGTGCTGCTGCGCATCCCACGTGTGATCGTCGGCGAGCACAAGACATTTCAAGGCGCAGAGCCGTGGATGGCTGAGCACGGGATCGCGGTCGAGGTACTCCACGACGAGCGATGCGTGACGCTCATGGAACGCCTGAAGGCCCAGAAACCTGAGCTGTGGGCCGAGGACATCGGTTTGTGAGGGAATTCGTGGTCCTGCCTCGGTCCGGTCCTGGGGTCGGGCGAGAGTCGGTCCATGAGATTGCTGCTTGCCATTGTCTTGCTGGGCGTTTCGACAGCGACCGCTGCTGCCCAGCAACTGGAACTGACCTTTACGGGATCCGTCACTGAATACATGGGCGGGAACTGGACTTCGTACCTCGTTATTGCGCACATGAGTGCCCTCTGGCGCTACTTTCTTGGCGCACCAACGATTATTTGTTCGAATGATGTCTTGATGCGCGTACATGCGTCCGCGCACCGGAAGGAAGGTTCGCCATGAAGCGACCAATTACACCAAAGCGGTCTCGCACCAGCAGGCCCAGGTCCACCACCCGTGCTGCCTTGCGCATACGTCGGCCGTCGACTAACCGCTCGCAGGCCGAGCGACCCGTCGCAGCACGCTCCTGATCCCTAGTCGCGCTCGATCAACATCGACACGGCGTTGCCGCCACCAAGGCAGAGGCTGGCAACACCACGCTTCGCATCAACATGCTGCATCCGGTGGACGAGGGTCACCAGTACTCGCGCGCCACTTGCGCCGATGGGATGTCCAACGGCGATCGCGCCGCCCCAGTCATTGACCCGCTCCTCGTCAACGCCCAGCGCGCGCATGTTCTGCAACGCCTGCGCGGCGAACGCCTCGTTGAGCTCGTAGCAATCCACGTCATCAACACCAAGCCCATTGCGCTCCAGCATCGCAGCCACGCCCAGCGCCGGCGCAGTGAAGATCTCCTTGGGAGGTACTCCCTGCGTGTGGGCATCGACGATGCGGGCCATCGGCTCGCTGCCGAGCTCCGCGGCGCGATCAGCTGAGGCGACCACCAGAGCTGCGCCGCCGTCGCTGATCTGTGATGCGTTGCCCGCCGTGACACTGCCCTCCCTGGCAAAGACAGGTCTCAGCTTGGCGAGCCCGTCGGCGCTCGAGTCCCCTCGAATCCCCTCGTCTGCGTCCACGTCCGCCTTCTGCTTGGCGTCCGCGGCGCTGACTGTCGTGATCTCGTTTGCAAACCGGCCCTCCCGTGTGGCCGCGGCAGCCTTCTGGTGGGAGGCTGCAGCGAAGGCATCCTGATCATCGCGGCTGACGTCAAACGTCTCGGCGATCCACTCCGCCGCGCTGCCCATCCCCCAGCCCTCGAAGGCGCACGTGAGCCCATCATGCTCCATGTGATCGACCAGCTGGCCGGCCCCGAACTTGAGGCCACCGCGAACGCTGGCCAAGTGAGGGGAGGCGGACATGTTCTCCATGCCGCCGGCTACGACCAGAGAGTTGTCGCCGGCGCGGATCGACTGAGATGCCTGCATGACGGCCTGGAGGCCGCTGCCGCAGACCTTGTTGATCGTGACTGCGTTGAGTGTGTCTGGACACCCGGCTTTCAGACCCGCCTGTCGCGCCGGGTTCTGGCCAATGCCCGCCTGCAGGACGCAGCCCATGATGCACTCGTCGACATCCGCGGGCGATGCGCCGCTGTCTGCGAGCGCATCCCCGATGGCCCAGGCGCCCAACTGCGGCGCCGCGACGCGAGAGAGCCCGCCGAGGAATCGGCCGATGGGTGTGCGGCGGGCAGCGAGGATGACGGGCTGGCTCATGTGGTGGCTCCGGGGGGGTCCGGGGTCGATGCGCGGCCGCGGTACAATCAGTCCTCTGCAGCCGCGAGCGATGCATGGTACTCGCCGGCGGAAAACGCCCCCATGGACACTACCTGGACCAGTGACAACCTCACCAGCCTCCAGAGCCACATCCTGGCCGAGGAGCAGAAGCACCCGGGCGCAACGGGCGAGTTCTCCTGGATCCTCTCGGCGATCTCCCTAGCTACCAAGGCCATCGGAAACAAGGTCCGACGGGCACAACTCGACGACGTGCTCGGGGACACTGGCACACAGAACGTCCAGGGCGAGGGCCAACAGAAGTTGGATGTCATCGCCAACGAGCTCATCATGCGGTGTCTCGGCGACCGCGACAACGTCGGCGTCCTCGGCAGCGAAGAGGACGAGGAGCCCATGATCCTCCGTCGACGCGCCGAGGGTGGCCGCTACGCGGTGCTCTTCGATCCCCTTGACGGCTCCTCCAACCTCGACGTTGCCGTTGGAGTGGGAACCATCTTCAGCGTCTTGCGCCTCGGCGACGAGGGCACCCCGGAAGAGGCCATGCTCCAGCCGGGCCGCCAGCAGGTGGCCGCTGGCTACGTGCTCTATGGCTCGTCGATCATCTGCGTGCTGACCACCGGCCACGGTGTTGACATGTTTGCGCTCGACGAGTCGATCGGCTCGTTCGTGCTCGTGCAGCCCAAGCTCATGATCCCAGAGGGAAACAACACCTACTCCATCAACGAGGCATACATCGATCGCTTCGACCAGTCCTACCGCGACTACCTGGCTTGGGCGCACGGCGAGGGCTACTCGAGCCGCTACATCGGGTCGATGGTCGCCGACGTTCACCGCACCCTGCTCAAGGGCGGAGTCTTCCTCTATCCGCCCACCAGCGACCGTCCAGATGGCAAGCTGCGCCTGATGTACGAGGCCAATCCGATGGCGATGATCATCGAGCAGGCCGGCGGCAAGGCGTGTGCGTGCACGACGCCCATCCTCGACATTGAGCCCGCCGGGCTCCACCAGCGCACCAGTGTCATTCTCGGCTCAAGCGACCAGGTTGATGCCGTCATGTCGCACCTCTCCTAACACCATGACGAGCACTGCCACTTCCATCGTGCTCCCGGCGGACACCAACCAGGCGCTCGGGATCGGCCAGTACGCCTGCGACTTCATGGCCGCCACGATCGGCGATCCGTCACCGGAGGTGCTCGATCGCACCCGCCTCTTCTTTGTGGACGCGGCACTCTGTGGACTCTCCGCTCTGGCGGTCAGGACAAACGCACCGACCGTCCTGCGTGAGGAGGCCCTGGAGTACCCATGTGACGACGGCGCCACGGTCTTCGCCTCGAGTGTGCGTGTAGCGCCCGAGAAAGCGGTCCTGGCAAACAATGCGGCGGTCCGCGAGTGGGACTCCAATGGCACGAACTTCGGCTTCAACCCCGACCTTGGGCACACTGCCGGGGAATTCGGCCACAACGACTTCTACGGCGTCCCAATCGCCGCTGCGCAGGTACGCGGCCTCGATGGGCAGGCAGCCCTGCGGGGCATGGTGCTCCTTGATGAGATTCGCGGACGCCTCGCGGAGGTCTTCAGCCTCAAGAGCTACAGGATCGACCACGTCGTGCATGGTGCAATCGCCTCGGCGGCGACCTATGGAGCGATGCTCGGCGCCACGCCGCAGCAGGTCGAGTCGGCCATCGGCATGGTGGTCGCCCACTACATCCCGTGGCGTGCGATTCGGGCCGGCCACCAACTCTCGGACTCGAAGGGCGCCTCGGCCGCCATCAGCAGCGAGGTCGCCGTGCTCTCGATGCAGCGAGCGATGCGTGGGTTCCGCGGCCCACCGGACATCTTCAGGAATCCCGAGTCGCTCTTCCGCCAGTTCGAGGCCACCGGCGGCGACAGCCCCTTCGACCTGCACCTGGCAAACGGAGGCGATGACTACGCCGTCATGGGCATGCACTTCAAGATCGGACTCTATGAACACCAGTCAGCCGGCGCGCTGCAGGGCCTGATCAACCTGCTGCAACAGGACACGTCGCTTGCCAGCGACGTGGATCGTATTGAGGCCATTCGGATCGCCGCCTACGAACCAGCGTTCGGGATCATCGGCGACGACGCAAAGCGCGATCCCCGCACGCGCCAGAGCGCCGACCACTCGATGGTCTACATCGTCTCGACCATGTTGCGCAAGGCGATCGAGGCTGAAGGAACCAGATTCCTTGAGGGCTCCAGTGACGACGCATGGAAGCAGTTGATGCTTACTCCCTACGACTTCAATCTTGAGGCAATCGATCACCCGATGACGCGGCGGCTGATGGAGACCATCTCCTTCACGCACGGCGGAAGCGACTTCGACGAGCGCTACCCTGATGGCATCCCGACCTCGATGGTCATCGAGACCAGCGACGGACAGTCCTTCGACAGTGGCCTGGTGATGTATCCAGCTGGCCACGCGCGCTGCACAACATGTGATCTCGACGATCTCCTGGCGGCGAAGTTTGCCATGCACGGCGGCATCGCCTTCGACGATCCTGCTTCGATCATCGCCGGCCTGGAGCGCATCGGTGACATGTCGATCGGCGATGTGCTGGGCATCTGGGATTGCGCGCTGGCCGATCGCCCGACCTATCTGGATTGATCAGCCAAGGATCGCATCGAGCAACTCGACGACGCCCTTGCCCTGCGTGGCAATCGTCTCGTGGATCTGGCGGCCGCGGGCAATGTCCAGCAATTCGCGAACAAGCGCGCTCTCGCCATCAAAGTCGGCCTTGTTTACGACGAAGCGATCGGCGATCTCAAGGATGCCCGCCTTGTCCATCTGCACGGCGTCGCCCATCCCAGGCACGACGACTACGACAGTCTCGTCAACGAAGTCCCGAATCGCCACGTCGTTCTGACCAGCCCCGACCGTCTCGACGATGACGTGGTCGAACCCGGCGCCGCCGATCAGATCAAGCACCCCCGGCAGCGTGCCGTAGTCCTCGCCGACGCGCGCCAGGCTGCGGTAGAAGACCGACTCGTCGACGGCATTGAAATCGACCCTCAAGCGGTCGCCCAGGAGCGCCCCGCCACTGATGGGACTCATTGGGTCAAAGGCGACTATCGCAAGCCGTCCGTCACGTCGCACGACCTCGGCCGCCATCGCGGCGCTGAGCGTCGACTTTCCTGCACCCGGCGAGCCAGTCAACCCCACCACGCGTGCTGGTCGCCTCCGGGGGCCATCGACCTCCTCGCCCGCCTCGAGCAGGCTGATGTCTCTGGCCAGGGCCGCCGTGGGATGATCCGTGATGAGCGGCGCAAGTGGTGCCACGGCCGATCGCACCGCCTCGACGATCTCGAGCATCCCCGTGCCGGTGTGGAAGACCTTGCGGACACCTGCATCGAGCAGCGACTGCACGTCCTCCTGGGGGATGATGCCGCCCACGTCAATGGGCAGGTCGCTGCGGCCCAGGGACGCCATCTCCTCCAGGAGCCGTGGCACCAGGATCAGGTGGGAGTTGCTCATCATCGAGCAGGCTACGACGTCTACGTCCTCGTCGCGGGCGCTGATCGCAAGGCTCCGTGGGGTCTGCCAGAGGCCGCTGTAGATCACGTGGACGCCACTGTCTCGCAGGGCGCGGGCGATGAGCTTGACGCCACGATCATGGCCATCGAGGCCGATCTTCCCCAGCAGCACGCGGGGGCGATGCGGAAGGTCCGCGCAGCGATCCTCCTTGGCAAGTTCGGTCGTGGGTTCGGTCGTCGGGTGGGCCATGGGGGGGCGATGGTAGCAGGCCGACTATGCCTCGGCCGCGGTCACGAACTGCTCCATCGCGGCCACCAGCCCCGAAAATACCGCCTCAAACATGGCTGCTGGGTCCTTGGCCGCCGGTGGATCAGGGAACCCCCAGTGCAGGTGGCGCGCTTTGTCGCCGACTGCGCACATCTCGCCAGCTGACTCGTCACAAAGCGTGATCGCCAGTTCAAATGAGCCCGGAGCAATGGCATCGATCGACTTGGACTCCAAGCCCGCTGTGGCAATGCCGTGACGCTCAAGGGTCTCGATGGCACCCGGGTGGGGGTGTGAACTGGGAGCCGAACCAGCCGATTGCGCGCTGATGGCATTGGCAAATCGGTCGTTTGCGATCGCCTCAGCGAGGATGCTGCGCGCACTGTTGCCCGTGCACAGGAAGAGAACACGGATCGGGTCGGCCATGCCGCTATCGTACCCCCCGTCGTGAATAGTGATCCACAGGTGGCCCTGCGCGACGCGTTCAGCGCGGCGATCGTGACCGTCCTCGGGCCCGAGCACGAGGGCGCCGATCCCGTGGTGCGCGCCAGCGCCAACCCTGACTTCGGCGACTACCAAGTCAATGGTGCCATGGCCCTAGGTAAACAGCTTGGGCGTGATCCGCGGGATCTGGCCGGTGCGCTGATTGATGCCGTGGACCTTGGCGACCTCGCTGAGGCTCCGGAGGTCGCCGGGCCGGGGTTCATTAACATCCGACTGCGATCGGCCTCGGTCGCTGCCATGCTCGAGGCCATGGACAACAGACACCTTGGCGTCGTGCCAGACCCAGACACGCATCCAGTTGCCATTGATCTCTGCGGCGTCAACGTCGCCAAGCAGATGCACGTGGGGCACCTGCGCTCGACGATCATCGGCGATGCCCTCGCCCGAATCCTCGAGCGTCGTGGTCGAGTCGTCCACCGCGAGAACCACCTCGGCGACTGGGGCCTGCCCATCGCCATGGTCCTCGTCGCACTGCATGATGCGGGCGCTGACCTTGACGCACTGACCCTTGATGCGCTCAATGACGCCTACCGCGACGCCCAACTCACGGCCCGCGACGACGTATCCGGTCTCGAGACCGCCTTGCGCTGCGGCGCTGGACCACATCGCATTGATGAGCTCGCCGCCCAGCACGAGAGCGCCTCCGCGGCGCAGGAGACAGCCAAGGCCGCGCTTGTCGCACTGCAGCAGGGTGACAAGGACATGAAGGCGCGATGGCGAGCACTGATCGACTGCACGATGCGGTCGGTGCACGCGGCGTTGCGGCTGCTCAATACGCGGATCGGGCCCGAGCACAACCGTGGAGAGTCCTTCTACCAAGATCGCCTCGCCGACACCGTAGCTGCCTTCGAGGACGCTGGCCTGGGCGTGGAGGACGATGGCGCGCTCGTGGTCCGCTTCGCAAACCGCGAACGGCCGCTGTTGATTCGCAAGACCGATGGCGGGTTCCTCTACGCGACCACGGACCTCGCTGCGGTGCGATACCGAACGCAGGATCTCGGCGCAGACCGTGTGATCTACGCCGTTGATGCGCGGCAGCGTGATCACTTCCGCGACATCTTCGACGCTGCTCGACTGATCGGTTGGGACCGCACGCCCGATGGAGCGACTGTGCAGTTCAAGCACGTTCCATTCGGCTCGGTGCTCGGGGCGGACAACCGGCCACTCAAGACGCGCAGCGGAGAGAATGTCACACTCGCGTCGCTGCTCGAGGAGGCGATCTCGCGGGCCGAAACCGAAGTGCGTAGCCGCGCCGAGGACGCAGACGCTCCCACCCATGGGCTCGACGATGTAGCGCTTGGTGCCATCAGCCGCCAGATCGGTATCGGGGCGATCAAGTACGCGGATCTCTCGAACGACCTGGCGCGTGACTACGTGTTTGACATGGACCGCATGATCGCCTTCGAGGGAAACACTGGACCCTACATGCAGTATGCGTGTGCCCGTATCACCTCGATGCTCGCCAAGGCCAATGATGACTGGGCCGATACAGCCTTCTCGCTCGATGAACCGGCAGAGCGCGATCTTGCGCTTCGGCTGCTGCAATACGGCCACGTGGTCGAGGCGACCGCCACCAGCCTTGAGCCCCACCGGCTCTGCACCTACCTCTACGAGCTCGCAGAGTCGTTCAGTGGCTTCTACCAGGCGTGCCCGGTGCTGAAGGCGGAGGATGCGCTGCGCCGCTCGCGGCTTCGCCTGGCGGACCTGGCGCGTCGTGTCATCACCGACGGGCTCGACCTGCTGGGCATCGAAACGCCGGAGCGCATGTGACCATGACAACGAAGCGACGACCAATGACATGGACCATCGGCCTGTTCCTGGTAGTTGGCGCGCTGGTCACATCCTCGGTCCTGGCTGCCGACGCACTGGGATTCGTACAGTCGCTCCCCGGCTGCGGGCCAAGCAGCGGCTGCGCGAAGGCGACCAGTGGCCCCTGGGGTCACATCATCGGCTGGCCGACGTCGTTCCTTGGGGTGGCGTGGTTCTGGGGGCTGTTCCTGGCCTGGGTCAGCGGGCCACCCTCGCGTCACACCCTCTGGTGCATCCGCCTTGGGGTAATTGGGTCGTTGTTCCTCGGGATCATAATGGTGCAGGGAGACGCCATCTGCCGCTGGTGCGCCTGGACACACGGGTTCAACTTCTCCCTGTGGATCTGCGCTGAAAGCCTCGTCTTCGGTCGCGCCCAACCGGGGCAGCGTGGATTCGCCCGTGGAGCCATCGCACTGGTGGGAGTGACCATCGTCCTGGCCGTTCTACTGCCCATACGGAAGGCTGCCATCACTGAGCGTGATGCCCAGCGGCTCGTTGAGAGCCAACAGCAGATCGTCGAAGGCACCAGTGACAGGGCGACCCTCGCGCTCCTTGAGGCTCGTCATCGCGCCGGCGCGACGGATGCTGCCGTGCAGGTCGTGATGTTCACCGACTACCAGTGTCCTGACTGTCGGCGCCTCGAGGGCCAGATGGACGCGATCCTGCATGAACGCGATGACGTGTCGTTGGCCATCAAGCACTTCCCGCTCTGCGCCCCGTGCAACGAGTACATGAATGGCCGCACTATCCATGGAAACGCCTGCTGGGCGGCGCGCGCCTCCGAGGCCGCTGCCATTCTCGGCGGCGAGGACGCCTTTTGGCGCATGCACCGCTGGCTCTTTGAGCGTCGCGGCAGTTTCACGGATGCCACATTCCCTGGCGACCTGCGGGCACTCGGGTTCGACTCACAACAGTTCATCACAACGATGTCCAGCCAGCAGACTATGGACCTCATCCGCCGTGACACGGATGCAGCCTCGGCGCTCGGGGTCTTCTATACCCCGATGGTCTTCATCAACGGCGTTGAGTACACCTGGTACCTCGGCGATGCTGGAACCCTCCGCCGAACCATCGAGTTGGCGGCCGCGTCGCCGGGGGCGATCACGGCACCACCAGTGGCTGATGAGAAACTCTTTGAGGACTGGCGACTGGCCCAACCGCGCCGCATGCCCGGCACCGACGCCTCGTCGTGGATCGGCGATGGACCCATTGAGGTCGTTGCCTGGGGCGACTACCAAAGCGAGACCTCTCGTCGTCTCGATCGCGTCGTGCGAACACTGTTGGAGCAGGGCGCCAACCTGCGGTACACCTGGCGGCACTTCCCCATCGACGAGGCGTGTAATGCGACGGTCGCCAGGTACAACACCAAGTACCCGGGCTCATGCGACATGGCCAAGGTTGTCGAGGCTGCTTGGGAACTTGGCGGCGACGCGGCGCGATGGGCCATGCACGCCTGGTTGGTTGACAACCCCTCCCCCATGGGCCGAACATTGCTGGCTGCCCGCGCGGCCGAGGTCACTGGCCTGGACGCGGCGCGCCTGTTGGCGGCGATGGATGGCCCGGGAATCGACGCGCGGATCCAGGTTGATATTGCTGAGAAGCGACGCACCTGGGACAAGCACATGCCTGTGCTTGTCATCGACGATCGATTCGTTCCACGTTGGTCCAGCGAAAGCGTGCCCGGCGACGTACTCATCAGTCGCATCCTCAAGCACGCTGCTCAGGGCGCCAGCCGGTAGAGGCGTCCGATGCGGTCGTAGGCTTCCTCGAAGCCGCAGGCGAGGATCTCGCCGCTGGACAACTCCCCGAATGAACTGATGGCGAGGGGTGCGCCCTCGATGATCTGCGTCGCCTTCCAGCCGTCTTCACCCTTGGCGATCGCCCAGGTGCGACGGCTCATGTAGTCGTTGAACAGGTACGCACCAGAGAGCGTGGGAATGGAGGTACCGCGGTAGACGTGCCCGCCGGTGATCGAGCCGCCGCTGGAGCGTCCGTACTCGTGCACGGGCTCTATGACGGTCACACCCTCGGCGCCCCCCGCAAAGTCGTGCTCACCCTCCCGGAGATTCCAACCGTAGTTACCGCCGCGGACAATGACGTCGATCTCCTCCCAGGCGTTCTGGCCGACGTCTCCGGTCCAGAGTTCACCGGTCTGGCGATCGAACGACATGCGCCAGGGGTTTCGCAGACCCCACGCCCAGATCTCATCACGCACTCCTTCCTCGCCGACGAATGGATTGTCGGGGGGCACGGCATATGGCCGCTCGTCGCCGGCCCTTGAGACGTCGATGCGGATGATCGTAGCCAGCAGCGTTGATCGATCCTGCCCAGCGCCCTTGGGATCGTTTGCTGCGCCGCCGTCACCGATTCCCAAGTACAGGTATCCGTCTGGACCAAAAACCACCGTGCCGCCGTTGTGGTTTCCCCAGGGTTGGGTGACCTCAAGCAGCACTTCCTCGCTAGCTGGATCGAAGGTGTCGCCATCGCGATCAAAGCGTGAGAGCACTGTGCGACGGGGCTTGGCCGCGACGTAGTAGGCATAGAGATGCCCCGACTCGGCGAAGTCCGGCGCGAAGGCGATTGACAACAATCCCTCCTCGCTGTGCCGCAACTGCACCCGATCCTTGATGTCGAGCACGAGCTCCTTCTCCTGCGCATCATGCGCCAGGGACACGCGCCGCACCCTGCCGCGTTGCTCGACTACGTAGACCGCGTCGTCGCGATCAGGAGCGGCCACGACCTGTACCGGGCTGCTGAAAGACAGCCGCTCGTGCACACGCTCAAATCGCACCGTTGGAAGTGGGGCCGCGCAGGTGCAGGAGAGGGTGATCGCAAGAACGCTCATGGTCGGATGGTACCCCCGGGGAGATGTGGGGCTGACACATGAATCGCCCCTGTGTCATCGATGTGTGTTGTGATCGTGCCATCAACACAGGTCACAAGGCGATCTGCCGGGATGTCTTTCCAGCGATCGCGTGCGTGACGGGCCATGTTGGTCGATTGCACGAGCACCGCAGCGCCACAGCGGGCCACCAAGTCCACCGACTCCTTGCTCCATTGGCCGTGGTGTGGCAGCTCTAGGATGTCGACCGCGCCTGGTTGCAAGGCCGCGATGCCCGTCTCGTCAATGTCACCGGTGAGCAGGATTCTCCGGCCGGCGACATTGATCGCTATGACCAGGGACGCCGCATTTGCAGTGCTCACCTCCAAATCTCTCCTTGGCGCAAGTAGGCGCAAGGTGGCTGGTCCAAGCGTCGTCATCCAACCCGCCGACGCTGCCTCAATTGGCACATCCATGGCCCGGGCGTGCTTGAGTACGACACCAAGTGGCCCACGCCGCGACCGCTGCAGCGTTTGTGGCGCGGTGACCAACCTTCCAACAGGCATGCCGTCGAGCACTTCAATGAGCCCGCTGCAGTGATCAAGGTCCCCGTGGGTTATGAGAACGGCCTCAAGGCGCGAAACGCCCAGGGCTCGCAGTGCCGGGACGATCACATGTGCGCCGATCGCCAGATCACCGCGAGATCCTCCGTCGACGAGGATCGCCGTCTTGCCCACCTGCACGATGTGGCTCGTGCCGTGGCCCACATCCAGTGTCGTAAGTGTCAGGCCACCGGCGGGGGCAGGCAGGGGCATCATCACCAACACGGCTGGCAGCGCGACCCAGACCCACCACCGCCGCCGTGTCGCCAGCGCCCACCATGTGACCCACACCAGTGCTCCAGCCGTCCACCATGCGCTTGTTGCGTGACCGTCACTGTGGCCAAGTGGCATCGCAGCGCCCGCACCAGCAAGGGTGTCCAGTAGGTTTGTTGCAGTCTCCAGTCCCCACCGTGACATGTCGTCCACCAGTGGGTGTGTCCACCCAACGGCCAGGCGTGTCATCGACAGGACTAGGACCAGTCCCAGGGCTGAGGTACCAGGAACACTTGCCACCAGCGCAACTGGAGCCATTGCACCAAAGTGCAGCAGGATAATCGGGGTGGCCACCGTCCATGCCACCAGGCAGGCGATCCACGCGCTGGCAACATGCCGCCCAAGCCATCGTACGGGTGACGCGTGTAGGTCCCGCTGCCCCAACCATCGCCAAGTCACACGTGGCAGCAGCACGCAGAGACCGAGCACCACGGCGAAGCTCAGTTGAAACGCAAGCCCCTGTGCTGCGGAAGGGTCCACTGCCAGGATGCACAAGGCTGCCAACGCAAGCAACCCGGTGCCACCAAGGCTTCGTCCACGAAGGGCGGCCCCCATGCCCGCCGAAGCCACGATGGCCGCGCGCAGCACCGGTGACCGCAGTGGCACGATCATCACCTGCAGTGCGAGTGCGCAGCACCCGGCGAGCAGGCCTGCTCGCTGCCCGAGGCCCAGTAGGCGTACTCCCCAGGCCGCAGCGGCCGCGACCATCGCCACATGCATCCCGCTGACGGCCAGGAGGTGTGCAAGGCCGGAGCGCCGAAATGGATCGGCCAGGTTGTTCCAGTCCGCGCCGCGCTCGCCGAGTACGACTGCTGCAACCAGGGATCTCTGGCGATCACCGAGCCCACCAAGCAGCCGATCCCGCGTCCAGTCCCGCAGGTGCTTGACCGGTGATTCCAAGACCGGTCCACACACCGTGACCACCGTTGGCGTGGAGACAAAGAGCATTGGCCCCCAACGCTGGTCACGGCTGCGCCGCAACCACCCGGTTGCAGTCACCTGCTGGCCAGGCGCCGCGGTCCAATCCCCGTCCACCCGCACATGCAGGAGCGCTGGGACCACCGGGCGCAGTCTCTGGCCGGGCTGGTGAAACGTGTCTACCAACAGTGTGAACCGAGTGGCTTGTGAACGATGGTCAAATGGCGCCATCGGTCCGGTGGTGCGATGGGCCGTTGTAGGCGTCGTCATCAGCGTGCCTGTGACGCGCACGAGATCACCGTCAAGCGACCGCACCCACGCCGCGGGCAGTTCAGGTCCTCCCCGCGCGCCTACTAGCCCCATCGCCGCCAAGGCGCAACAGGTAACCTGGAACCGATGTCGCCCCAGCGCACAAATCGCAGCGGCCAAGCCAAAGCACAGGCACCACGCTGTTGGAAGCGGCCCGGTGGCGGAGGCTAGGCAGGCGGCGACCGCGACACTGGCCAGCGGTGGCCAGTCGACTGGTGGGGTCGCTGTGTACAGGGGCTGTGGCTGCATCCTGCTACCGTCCCGCAGGCCCTGTCCACATCCCTCTCGGTGGGCGGTTTTTCTCGCCCTACGATGGGGGAATGTTCACCGTGATCCTGCTCGCAGCCGCAGCGATGCCCGCACCCGATGACATGGTGTGGATTGAACCGGCGACCTTCGTCATGGGTGATGACAACCAGTACCTCGAGGAGCGGCCGGCTCACACGGTCAGTGTCGACGGCTTCTTTATCGATCGCTGCGAGGTGACCAATGCCCAGTTCACGCTCTTCGTCGAAGCAACTGGCTACGTCACCCTCGCCGAACGCCCTCTTGATTCAGCCGACTTCCCGCAGGTGCCACCTGAGCAGTTGGTCGTGGGATCCGGCGTATTCGTCGCCCCAGCAACTGGATCAAGTGGGCCTTGGTGGCAATGGGTGCCCGGGGCAAATTGGCGACACCCCGAGGGCCCGTCGTCGTCGCTGAAAGGACGCATGGGCTACCCGGTCGTGCACGTCGCCTATGAGGACGCCGCCGCGTACGCGGAATGGGCCGGCAAGTCCCTCCCTACCGAGGCCCAATGGGAGTGCGCAGCCCGTGGCAGCGAGGCCACGTCAACATCAGCAAACACGTGGCAGGGAACTTTCCCGGAGAGCAATGTCGCGACCGACGGGCATGTCGGCCTGGCGCCCGTCGCCAGCTACGAGGCCAACAGCCGCGGCGTCCATGACATGCTTGGAAATGCCTGGGAGTGGTGCAGCGACTGGTACTCGGTCACGACCTACGCCCGCGGCGACGGTCATCACAACCCGACCGGTCCTTTGTCTGGAGAAGTAGACGACCCGCAGTCGGTCAAGCCTCGCAAGGTGTTGCGCGGTGGTTCCTTCCTCTGCAGTCCCTCCTACTGCAGGCGCTATCGACCAGCCGCGCGAAATCCGGTGGAGGCTGATACGACCCTCTCGCACATCGGCTTTCGATGCGTTGTCGGGGTTGATGACAAGGATCACTCGCCGTGATGGACCAGATCCTTGGCCAAGACGCTGCGCTTCACACCCTGCAGCGGGCACTCGATGGTGGCCGTGCTGCACACGCGTGGGTCTTCAGTGGCCCGCGCGGTGTTGGAAAGTTCACGGCCGCCTTTGCCCTGGCCCGGCAATTGCTCGATACCACCCGTGATGATCATCCTGACCTCCATGTGCTGCGCAAGGAGGATGCCGCCTGGTCGCAGAACCCGGCCCTGCAGCGCCGCAAGCAGACCAACATTCCCATCGACCTTGTACGCGAGGCGATCATCGGCGGCCGCACCAGTGATGACAGGTGGCACGATGCCACCGTCTTCAAGACGCCGGTGCGCGGCTCAGTCAAGGTCTTCATTATCGACGAGGCGGAGTTGCTCGACGACACCGCGCAGAACGCCTTGCTCAAGACGCTCGAAGAGCCGCCACCGGGTACCTGGATCATCCTGGTCACCAGCCGTGACGACTTGCTCCTGCCAACAGTGCGCAGCCGGTGCCAAGGTGTGATGTTCGGACAGGTGCCGCAGGAGGCTATGGTGGCCTGGGCACAGCGCGAGGGCCTCGACCCGGCGGACCCCTTCGTGTCATGGGCACTCTCGCATGCCCATGGATCTCCTGGCTGCGCTCAGGCTGCCCTTGACGCCCAATTGCCCGCACTCGCGGCGCGTCTCAGGCCACTGCTTGGCGCGCCCGGCGGCGGAACATATGACCCGATGTGGACCGAGTCGCTCATCGAGTTCCTTCAGGGCTTCTGTGAGCAGCGCCAATCAGAGAACAGCGCCGCGAGCAAGGAGGCTGCAAATGTCGACGCCATCACACTGGTGTTGCAGGTGTTTGGAGAGGCCTCCCGCGCAGCAACATCGCGTGGTGAACTTGATCTTGGCGCAGCAACCGCCGCCGTTCTCTCGGACATCGAGTCACAGCTGGCCGCCCACCTCTCGGCCAAGGTCCTCCTTGAGTCACTGGTGGTGCGATGGACTCACCTTGGGCTGGGAACCGGGGCCCTCGCGCCAATCTCAGCCTGAGGGCCTGACTCCTCCAAGGCGCGCTACGTCGCGCCGCGCGCAGAGGAAGACCACCGCAAGACCAATTCCTGCCATCAGGATGCTCAACTGTTGCCCGCG
>CAZKTE010000008.1:0-19354 GCA_964555625.1 uncultured Isosphaeraceae bacterium
GCTGGATGTTACCGCCGCTGAGCACAATGCCGACCCGATCGCCGTCTGGACACCCGCAATCGAGCACGGCGGCCAGGGCGATGGCCGCATTCACCTCTACGCGCTGCTCCATGCAATCGACGATCAACTGCTGCGCGGTGATCGTCGCGGCATCATCTTGTGTGACGATCGCCTTGACGCGATCGCGAATGATCGGCCAGGTGTGTTCGCCCAGGCTCGTCAACAGGCCATCGCAGATCGTCTCCGGTGCTTCTTGGGGTACCAACTTTCCGCTGCGAAGCGAACGGGCGGCATCATCGGCGCCCGCCGGCTCTGCGCCCACGATCATGATCGATGGCGGCGACGCAACACATGCGCCGCTGATGAGCCCGCCACCACCGACGGGGGTGACGATGAGATCAAGATCCGGGATCTCCTCCAGCAACTCCAAGGTGGCTGTGCCCTGCCCGGCAATGACGCGCGGATCGTCATAGGGATGCACCAGTACACCGCCGGTCGATGCCACCAGGTCTGCGGCGGTGCGCTCACGCGCCTCGAGCGTCGGCTCGCACTCGACGATGGTCGCGCCGTGGCCAACTGCTGCGTCTCGCTTGATCGTCGCCGCAGTGGATGGCATCACGATCCACGCGGAAATGTCCCGCTGCGCGGCGGCCATCGCCACGGCCGCCGCGTGGTTTCCGCTGCTGTGGGTGACGACGCCACGCGCCGCATCGTCCTGCGAGAGATGCAGGATGGCGTTGGTTGCCCCGCGGAACTTGAAGGCTCCCACGTGCTGCAAGTGCTCGCACTTGAAGTAGAGCGATCGCCCGGCCATGGCATCGATCGCACCGCTCGTCATGACGGGCGTGCGGCGCACGTGGCCTTCCAGTCGCCTCGCGGCGGCCTGTACGTCGGCGAGCGTGACTGTCATGTCCCTAGCCTACTTGCCGACTGCCCAGCCGCACGACGCGGGCCGGGGGCAGGTTCCAGCAGACGATCGTTGTCGAACGGCCCCATTGATCACTACGTGCAGCGTCAGCTGCTGCGTGGTCGCGCACTGCGCGCCAGGACCGCGGCCCCAGCAGACGCCGAAGTGGACGTATGCCCAGATACTCGAAGTAGGCCAGTTCGCCTCCCGGCCCCAGGCGCCGCAGCATCGAGTCGAAGATCGTTGCGGCAAGCGACGGTGTGAAGTTATTGAAGGGAAGGCCGCAGACGATGGCGTCGTAGGCGCCCTCCAGATCCACGTCCGCGATGGACGCATTGTGCAGGACGAGTTCGACTCCCGGCCTAGCAACGCGATGCGGGCTAAGTACCGACTGCTCAAGTGCGGCGCAGAACGTCTCGTTGAGTTCCACCAGGTGCAGCGCATCGCCGTCCTCCAGTTGCTCGAGGATTGCTTCGGTGAACGCGCCGGTTCCAGGTCCAACTTCCAGGATGCGGCGTGGCTTGCCAGCGGGAATGACGGCGGTCATAGCGCGTGCAAGTGCGCGCGTCGATGGGGCGATGGCGCCGGTCGTTCGATGGTTGCGAGCCGCCTGCGCAAGGAAGCGGATCACGTGGAGTCCATGTCAGCCCGCGGCCTGAGCCGTTGTGTTCGCCTCGGCGGTTTCGACGAGCACATCGAAGGCCTTGGGGTCATGGATGGCCAGCTCGCTGAGCATCTTGCGATTGAGCGCAATGCCGCTGCGGGAGAGGCCATTGATGAAGCGGCTGTAGCGGGTCCCGCGCATCCTGCAGGCAGCGGTGATGCGAGTGATCCAGATGCGACGGAAGTCGCGACGGCGAGCGCGGCGATCGCGATAGGCAAAGCGGCCCGCGCGCAGCAGGGCAACCTTGGCCTGCTGCTTGTGGCGGCTCTTGGTCCCCCAGTACCCCCGGGCCTGCTTGAGGATGCGCTTTCGCGCGCGGTTTCGTGCTGCACCCTTGCGTACGCGTGGCATTGTCTGCTTCTCCTTACTGGCCTGGTCGGGGGTCCTTGCAGGACGCTTGAACCCGCCAGACGTGTCGCCTGCGTCAGTTAGGTCTCGTTCGTATCGGCCTTCGTGGCAGTCTGGCTGCTGCTAGAGGTGATTCGCTTGCAGAGCATGTGCGACATCCGCTTCAGGTCGGCAGAACACGTGTACGTGGGACGGCGATAGCCGCGCAATTGCGAGCCGGGCTTGTGGCTTCGCAGGTGGCGTCCGAAGGCGCGGGCCCGCTTGACCTTCCCGCGGGCGGTCAGGCGAATACGCTTCAACAGTCCCTTGTTTGGCTTCTGCTTGGACATTGGTCGCGGCTCCAGGCCGAGCCACGAAGGATACCAGATACCCCCCTGCGGGGGAATCAGGCGATCACCGCTCGTGCGAGAGGAAAATGTCCAGACGTGGTTGGCGGTCGGGCAACCAGATGTTGTCATTGCCCAGCATGGGTCGGAAGAGCAGGTAGAAGGTCGACCCGTCGCTCTGCAGTAGGTTCTGGTATCCGCCGCCATGGTTGTCGCTCGAGGTCATCGGGTCGAACTTCTGCCCGGCGAGCATGGCGGCGAGCACCGGGTTGAGGTCTCCCATGACCACCGTGACGCCGGGGATGCGCTGCAGAGTGAGCCGACGAGCACCCTGGGTTTGGCAGCTGAAGCTCGCAGTCGTATCGGCGTGGCCGGGACAGTCGAGGTGACCGCTGCTGCAATACCCCTCACGTGCCAGCGCGCCGGCATCGACGCGCTGTGGCACCAGGTCGCCAAACACCGACCCGAGCGAGGCGGCTGCCGTCACCGGCATGTCCCCCTGGTGATCGGCGGCGTAGTTGGCAAGCCCGTGACCGACCAGTCGCAGGTTGTTTGCACACTCGTTGCGCTGCGCATTGACGCGATTGCTGTGCATCATCGGCAGCACGACGCTGGCAACGATCAGCAGCATCGCGGCGACGGTGACGAAGTCCGGCACCCGTATGCGGAATCCTCGCTCCGACACCTCGATCTGCGCCGTGTCGACACGCATGCGCTCGCTACGTCGTGCTTCCTCGCGATCGATGCGCGCCAGCGTGGCATCCACCAGCGCGTCGCCGGCATCTACGACGGGATACCCGTCCAGCAGCCCGACCAGGGAGAGTAGTCGCTGGGCCCGGGCCTGTTCCTCGTCGCTGAGCGAGCCAAGCGCCTCAAGGTCAAACCCCGCCTCGACGAGGCGGTCGAGCATGGCGATGTCGGCGTCACAGAGATTCTGTCCATCAACCGGTCCGGTCATGCCGCTTCCTCCTCGGTGGCTTCTTCCCATGCGCAGGCGAACGCGGCCACGGCCGCGTGCAACCTGCTCTTGACGGTGCCAAGGGGAATCCCCAGGGAGTCTGCAGTCTGTTGGTAGCTCATGCGCTGGAAGTAACTCAAGAGAAGAATCTCACGCAGGTGAGGCGGAAGTCCATCGACCGCCGCTCGAACTCGGGATGCCTGCTCGTCATCGAGCAGGGAGGCATCTGGCACGTCCGCGTCTCCCTCAAGGAGATCCACGAACCGAGCCCCTTCGCCTCGCGTGCCGACCTCGGCCGACAGCGACACTGCTGCTCGCTTGGAGTGTTTACGGTGCCAATCCCGTCCCTTGTTCGCCGCAATTGTGAAAAGCCACGGCTTGAATCGCCTCGTGCGGTCAAAGGATTCGGCGGACAGGTGCACCTGCAGGAAGGCCTCCTGGAAGACGTCCTCCGCCGCTGCGCGGCCCCCCATGAAGCGGATCAGGAAGTGCAGGAGGTCATTGCGATAGCGCTCGATCAGCCGCGGAAATGCCGTGCCGTCCCCATCGAGGTGGGCGCCCATGAGGGCCTCGTCGGTCATTGGCTGCGGACTATCGGACACTCCCGGTGCCTCCCTCCGTGTCCCCGGACATGATCGATCATAGCCGAGTGGGTTCCTCCTGGCCGTCTGATGCGCGGGGCGCACTACGATGCCACTCGTGGCCAGGCTGCCAGACACTACGAGGTGGATCGCTGTCAGGATCGCGCCGCTTGCAATGCTGGTCCTGGGAGCCTGTAGCAGCCAGCCAGCGATGCCTGTCGAGTTTCTCCAGTTCAGTAGCTGCCCGAATTCCCCGGCGCTGCGCGCGCGCCTCGATGCTGCGACAACGGACATGCCGATCGCCATCACGCCAGTTGATCTTGAGTCGCTTGCGCCCGACGACCCGCGGCTGCGGTGGGGCGCTCCCACCATCCTCGTCAAAGGCGCGGACCTGTTTGGCCAGCCACCGGCCGATGCGCCGGCACTTTCCTGCAGGGCCTTCCCGAACGGCCTTCCGTCGATCGAGACGCTCCGCGAGGCAATGGCCCGGCATGCCTCGCCATGAGTGGGTGGTGGATCCACGAGTTCTGGCAGCAGGGCCGGGCGACGGAGTTGGCCGCCTGGATCTTCTGGGTGATCGCCTCCATCACCCTCCACGAGCTCGCCCACGGGTGGGCCGCTCTGGCCGAGGGTGATGACACGCCCCGTGTGCGTGGGCATCTCACGGCCAATCCAGTCGTGCACATGGGTGTCCCCTCCTTGGTCATCTTCGCGCTGGTGGGCATCGCTTGGGGGTTGATGCCCGTCAACCCATCGCGGTTCCGGCACGGAAGGATGGGTCGCGTCCTCGTGGCGGGGGCGGGACCTGCCATGAACATCGCCTTGGCGTTTGCAGCCCTGCTTGCGGTACGAGCGGTCGACCCCGGATCGGTCGTAGCAACGTTTCTCTACGTCGGCGGATATCTGAACATCGTGCTGGCGATCCTCAATCTCCTGCCGATCCCGCCGCTTGACGGCGCGACCATCCTGGCGAACCTTGTTCCCGCCGCGGCCCGGCTCTACGCGCGGCCACAGGCCATGATGCTCGGGTTCTTCCTGCTGGTGATGATCTTCGTCAGCGGCGCCGGGAGCGTGCTCTTCGACGCGGCAGGCACTATCGCATCGGCGATCGCAGGCCTGGGACGGGCATAGAGGGGAACTCCTGTTCGCACAGCGGGGCGTCTGGTATGCTCCGCGACTTGCAGATCGCTCGCGAAGCGCTGCCGCACGGCGTGGAGCATCGGACGGTCCGGTGCCACGTTCCACGGCTTTGCCGCCCCCTGTAGAGGGACGAGACGAGCGAGAAAGGAGGCGGAACCCATGGTGGTTCTGCGACTGAAGCGCCTGGGACGGCGACATCGTCCCTTTTACCGGGTCAATGCGATGGACAAGCGGGCTCCCCGCAACGGTCGAGTGATCGAAGCACTTGGCTGGTTCGACCCGATCGCACCAGAAGACAAGCAGGTCAGCCTCAAGGAAGATCGCATCAACTACTGGTTGAGCGTGGGCGCACAGCCCTCGCGCACCGTGGCGACCCTGCTGAGACGCGCCGGCATCGAGCCGACGCCGGGCAAGAAGCTCTCCTGAGGCCCTCGGGCCTGCAGGAGATGGTCCAGCCATGCGGATCGACATCCTGACGCTCTTTCCCGCGATGATCCGGCCGGTGCTCGATGCGAGCATCCTGGGACGGGCACAGCGGTCAGGACACGTCGAGATCGTCGTGCACGACATCCGCGACTGGGCCGACAACAAGCACCAGAAGGTGGACGACCGCCCCTTCGGCGGAGGACCCGGGATGGTGCTGATGTGCCAGCCACTGCACGACGCCGTGCAGGAGGTTGAGCGACAAGACGACCGACCGGCCCGCAGGATCCTGCTGACGCCGCAGGGCGAGCGACTGACACAGGAGCGGGTCGAGGAACAGGCCCCGCAGGAGCGATTGCTGCTCATCGCCGGCCACTACGAGGGGATCGATGAGCGCGTTGTCGACGAGCTCAAGCCCCTGGAACTGAGCGCGGGAGACTTCGTGCTCAGCGGTGGGGAGATCCCGGCCATGCTCGTCGTCGACGCGGTGGTCAGGCTGCTCCCCGGGGCACTCGGCCACGACCAGTCGGCGGCCGAGGACTCATTCGCCCCGCGGGGTCCGGAAGGCAGTCGCCTACTGGACTGCCCGCACTTCACGCGGCCGCGGACCTGGCAGGGTCGGGCCGTACCGGACGTGCTGCTCAGCGGCGACCACGAGGCCGTCGACGAGTGGCGCATGGAACAGATGCTCCAGCGCACGCGGACACGTCGTCCCGACCTGCTGGAAAACGAGGAAGCATGACCCCTGGGCAGTACGACCCAAGTCACGGCCCGCCGACGCGGGCTAGATAAGGAAAGACAGGACACCCATGGGTGCACAGAACAGGATCGAATCGGCCGTCGCCGACCAGCTCAAGAGCGAGGACTTCTTCCCGGTCTTCAATGTTGGTGACACCATCAACGTCCACTACCAGATCATCGAGGGCGAGAAGGAGCGCATCCAAGTCTTCCAGGGTGTCTTGCTTGCGCGCAAGGGTCGTGGCATCAACGAGACGATCACCGTGCGGCGCATCGTCGCAAACGAGGGCGTGGAGCGGATCTTCCCACTGCACTCCCCGCGGTTTGCGAAATTGGAGGTTGTTCGTCGCGGCGATGCCCGCCGCGCGAAGCTCTACTTCCTGCGTGATCGAGTCGGTAAGTCACGACGGTTGCGCGACCGCCGACGTGGCAACAAGCACGTGCAGGACCTGCCCACTACCGGCTGAGGTCAGCCGGCGCGGCGGTAGGTCGTATCTGTATCGCGAAAGAATGCACTCGGGGCCTTGGGACGGGCCCTGGGCTTTCCACTGGCCGGTTCGGCCGGTGGCGTCTGCGCAACCTTGCGGACAGGCGGGGTCGTCCCCTCCGACGATCCCGTCCAACCCGTGGAAGGCGGCGAGGACGTCGCCGTCCGACACCTTCGTGCGGCATCGATGGACCGCTCCATGGCGGCAAGCATCGGTCGAATGCGATCGGCGGTGGCGCGTCTGTTCATCATGGTGTTCGCTCCGTGGGAATCTCGTGCCCGGATGGGGTATCGGCACCGCGGCGGCGTGACTTTGGGAGGGCCGCCGGATTCTTCGCACGGTCCGGTAAGAGCCCCCATGGGAATCACGATCGCCTTGAGAATCCCCGTGGACTCCCAGTCTTTCGATGTCAGTCCCCTGCCGTGTCCCGCGCAGCAGCCGTCACGTCGTCGTAGATGGTCTCTAGGAGTCCTGCCATCGGAAACTTCCCCTGCATGGGCGACAGGCCCAGGCGTCGCAATAGCGCGTGGGGAAGGTGCGGGGGCATCTGGGCCGATTCGGCGTCGGAGAGGGGTCGCGGGCATCGCCAGAACGACTCTGTGCACGCCTCCAGAGGCGGATGCTCACGCACGTCATCGATATTGAGCCGTGCATGGGCCGTTGCCTGGCCCTGAGCATCGAGCATGCGAGCCTGGCGAAGCTTGCCAAGGAGGTCCTCCGCGGACGTGCCGCGCAGGTCGAAGTACCGCATGGGCTCGGCGCTGACATGCTCGGCGGCAAGAAAGAGCGCGGCTGCCGCGTGCTTGCAGGGCCGCTTGGAGCGGCACGTGCAGTTGATGTTGAGTTCGTCGGCGACCGGGGAGAGACCGCACTCGCGGAAGATGCCCGCAAGCGACGCCGGTACGCGGCCCGCTGCGAGCCTCGCGGCGATGCGGGCCTCGCGGGCCATGCGCTCGGCGACCTGCACCCAGCCCCCGGAAGGTACGACGGGAAGCAGGATCTCGACGCGGTGGGGACGCTCGCGCGTGCACTGCACCACCGCCTCGACGCAGCCGGGATGGATCTCGAGCGTGCGGACCTGCCCGTCCACGGCGTAGGTCAGTCCAGCGACGCGGCGGTCCGGTGCGAACGACTCGTCGAGGGCCTCGAGGATCCAGGCGGCTGGCGGATTGCGTCGCAGGTCGTCCGTCGTGCTTCGGAGGCGAATGCCGCCTCTCACCTTTCGTGGCTGGTGGTTCACTGGTCAATCTCCAGGGCCGAGTCCCGCAACTTCAGGACATCACGGAGTTGGCCGGTGGTCAGTTCACTGAGCCACTGCTCGCCGGTGCCAATGATGTTCTGCGCTAGGTCTGTCTTCTGCTCGATCATCTGGTCGATCCGCTCCTCGAGCGTGCCGACGCAGACGAACTTGTGCACGTGCACGGTCCGCGTCTGCCCGATTCGGAACGCTCTGTCGGTCGCCTGGTTTTCGACGGCTGGGTTCCACCAACGATCGAAGTGGAACACGTGATTGGCGGCCGTCAGGTTCAGTCCCACGCCGCCGGCCTTGAGCGACAGCACGAAGATGGGTGCCGTGCCCTCTTCGGACTGGAACTGGTCGATGAACTGCTGGCGGCGGCGCGGCGATGTGCCGCCATGCAGGAAGAGGGTCTCGCAGCCCAGGTCGTGCTGGATCATGGCCGAGAGCAAGCGGCCCATCTCGCGGAACTGGGTGAAGACCAGCGCACGTTCCCCGGTGGCGACGACCTCTTCCAGCAGCGTCAGCATGCGCCGCGCCTTGCCGGATCGCGAGGACTGCACGCCGACTTCCGCCTCGAGTGGCGCGACGGAGTCATGGTGCTTGGCCTGCGCGTAATGCGATGGGTGGTTGCAGATCTGCTTGAGCTTGACGAGCGTCGCGAGCACCAGGCCCCGTCGCTGGATGCCGCTGCTGCGATCGACCTCGCCGAGCATGTTTGCGACCACCTTCTCGTAGAGGGTCGCCTGTTCCTTGGTCAAGGTGGCGTACTCACGCGTCTGGAGGCACTCGGGCAGGTCATCGATGACCGTTGAGTCCGTCTTGACTCGCCGCAGGATGAAGGGCTGGACCAGGCCTCGCAGTCGCTCGCTGCAGCGCACGTCGCGACGTTGCTCGATGGGCCGCGCAAACAGCCGCCGGAAGCTCGCTGATGGACCCAGGAATCCCGGATTCAGAAACTCCATGATCGACCAGAGCTCGCTCAGGCGATTCTCCACCGGGGTGCCTGTCAAGGCCACGCGGTGCCAGGCACGCAGGGCGCGGATGGCCTGCGCCTGCTTGGTCGGAGGGTTCTTGATGTATTGCGCTTCGTCGAGGGCCACGCGAAACCACTCGACGCGATCCAACGACTCGCGGTCGCGATGAACGAGGCCGTAAGTGGTGATCACGATATCCGTCTCCGACGCCAATTGCTCGAATCGCTCGTCGATGGCCCGGTCGGCACCATGGTGAACCATAGTTCGAACGGAGGGGCCGAACCTCGCGAGTTCGCGCTCCCAGTTGGCCACGACAGACGTGGGAACCACCAGGAGAGTCGGACCCGGGGAACTCCCAAGTTCTTCTCGCTCATGCAGCAGCAGCGCGATCAACTGGATCGTCTTCCCCAGACCCATATCGTCAGCAAGGCAGCTGCCGACGCCGAACTTGGAGAGGAACGAGAGCCACTGCAGTCCCGTGACCTGGTAAGGCCGCAGGGTCCCGATAAATCCGTCTGGCTGCTCGATTTCCGGAAGCGACGCGTCCTTCTCGGTTGACCCGAGCAATTCACCAACCCAGCCGGTGGCGGTCAGTCCGCCAAGCTCAAGGCCGTGGTCGGCGGCGCCGTCACCATGCGCCAGGCGCAGGGCATCGACGAGCTTCATCCGCTCGTGGTCATCTCGCAACAGCGCGCGGGCCTGCTCGACCACTTCCGCGTGCAGGTGCACCCATCGACCTCGCACCTGGACGAGTGGATCACCGCCCTCCAGGAGCGCGGAGAGTTCCTCCTCGTTGAGCACCTCGTCACCAATGGCGATGCGCCACCGGCAGTCGACGATGGCGTTGAGCCCAACCAGCGACGTCGCAGCAACCCCGCCTTCGCTTCGCAGCCCGGTCATCGCGTCAATCGGCGGCGCGTCGACGTGCAACTGCGCGCTGAGCCGCCCCTGCTCGCTTCCCCACCAGGAGGGCACGACGACGCGGAACCCCGACTCCTCAAGAAGCGGCGCGTACTCGACGAGCAACCTGTGCGCATCGGCCGTGCTCAGAGCGATTCCAGGGGGCGTCGCCTCGCCCAATGCCTCCTCGAGGCGCGGATAGAGGGACGCGGCACGGTCAAGTTCGGCAAGCAGCAGTTCCGGCAGGCGGTCGTCACCGCCGCCCTCGCTGCCTGCCTGCGCCCAGACCTCGTACGCCGATACCTCCCGGGACGGGTCCGCGGCAGACTGAAGGGCAAGTCGCAGGTGCCAGTCACGGGTATGAGCATCGGGCTCGGTCAACTCCAGCAGCAGGTGCCAGGCAAGGTCCTCGCCGGTGTCGCAGAGGCGGCTGAGCCAGCGGCGAGCATCGGTGAACAAGCTCAGGAGTCGATCGGGATCGCCGGGAACGTCGACTTGGCGGCCGAGCACGGCCGCAAGCCAGGCCACGTGGGCATCGTCGGCAGGATCGCGTCCGTCGAGGGCATCGACGAACTCCTCGTCCACTAGAAGGTCGCGAACTAGGCCGTCGGTCATGTCCTCCATGGCCGACTCGATCAGTGCGCGGCCATCGCCGCCGTTGGCTCGGGCAACGGGCGGCATCGACTCACTCAGCAGGGTGAAGCGGTGCACAACCTCGTCGTCGTGGAGCCAGGGCGTCCAGCGAGCGGCAAGATGTTGACGATCCACCTGCAACAGCGTCGGCAGGAACCGTTGGTCCATGAGCAGGTCGAGCGTGAACCTCGCGGTGGCCGACCAGAACCGCACGCTGTGCCCGGCCTCGATGCCGTCATCACCCCGCCGCCCGGCCAGTGTGCGCAGGACGCCCGGCGCCGCCGAGGGCGACACGTCCACCGTCTCGACGATGTACTCCCCGAGCGTGGGATCACTGGCATGCTCATCTGCGCCGACCACGCTTGAGAGACGGCTGCTGGGCCAGGGCCCGAGCAGGTCACTGGGCAACTTCAGACGCAAGGGGCCGCTGCTGATGCTCGTCTCGATCCGCACCTCGGCGAGCGCGCCTGCAAGCGCGCTTGAGGATGCAGTGAAGGGGTGCGCCATTGGACGCTGCGACTGACCATTGGGTTTCCCGCTGGAATGCCCGCCGGAGCCGTCGGCGTCGACCGAGTCGGGCCGCTGGGCGAATCGCTCGATGGATTCGGCCCAGAGTGCCAGGCGACCAGCCGACCAGTTCGCGTGGATCACAAGCATCAATTCTCCCTGCCACTGATCGCGCTGGGGCTCGAACCCAGGACCTGCGGATTAAAAGTCCGCTGCTCTACCAACTGAGCTACACGATCGTGAATTCGACCATTCTACTGCATGCACCCCCATGGCGCGCCACCCACATTTCATGGGGAACGACCGAAAGCCGAGGCCCTCGGGGGCGATTCTCGATGAGCCGCCCCGGCGCTCAAGCCGGGCCGCGTACCGGTCCGATAAGGGGTATGAACGACTTCGGCACCAGGTGGAACCAGGTGCCTCCCCACTAACTCGGATGCGGCGCGGTCCAGCGTGGATGGATGGGCCGGCCGATACGGACGCGGTTTCGACGATCGCAAGCGCCATGGCCTCCTTCAATCACCGACGCATGGACCCACGAACACCACACCAGTGGCTACCAAGGGCGTTGAAGGGCCGATTTGCCGCGGATGTATCGGAACCACTGAATAGGACCTCGCCAATGACCGACAAGCCAAGTGCACAACGACCCGACGCAATCACCCAACGCCGCGTCGTGCTGGTCAAGGGCCAGCACCAGTGGCGTTTCGAGTGGGACCAGGGCCAGGAGGCAGCTGCCATCGAGGCGATCGCGGACATCGCCCGCAGCCCGAGGGCCGACTTCGACTGGTTCGACGCGGCCGTGGTGTGCCAGGAGATGTCCCGAATATCCGGAGCCGCGGCCTGACCCGCAGCGTCGACCCAGAACAGCACCCCCACGAGAACCCCCCCGATGAAGCAGAACCTCGAACACGCAATTCCCGTCGTCAACGCCTTCCTCGTCTACCTCCTCGAAGAGCGGGCCTTCAGCAAGTACACCGCTCGCTGCTACGGCGTTGACCTTCGCCAGTACTGCCAGTGGATCATCGAGGAGCACAACATTGCAGTCGACGCCAGTGCCGAAACCTCGGCGTGGGCGCGTGCATCGCGAGAGAGCGACGCCGTGGCGGGGCATGTGGGGCCTGCAACGGTCACCGAGCGGATCGTCGCGGCGAACACCGAGTACCTGCGGTCATTCCTTGCCTGCCTGGCGGAGTCCAACTACTCCCCCGCCACGATGGCCCGGAAGATCGCCACGCTGCGGAGCTTCCATAAGTGGTTGGAGCGCAGCAGCGTCATCGAAGGAAATCCGATGACGCTCATCAGAACCCCCCGTCAGAAGAAGCGCCTACCAAAGGCCATCGACGTCGAGCAGGTCGAGAAGCTTCTGGCCGCCCCCGACGACACGACCCTGCTGGGCGCCCGCGATCGCGCGATCCTCGAAACGCTCTACTCCACGGGCATCCGTGTCAGTGAGCTCGTCGGCATCAACTTCGATGACATCGACGACACTGGCCAGGCCGTCATCATCCGAGGAAAGGGCCGCAAGGAGCGCATCGTCCCGCTCGGATCGCATGCCATGACGGCAATCCACCACTACCTCAACACGCTCGACCGCGCCGATGTCGGTCGGGGTCCCGAGCAGCCAGTCTTCATCAACAAGCATCACACGCGTCTCTCGACGCGATCGGTACGACGCAAGGTCAGCAAGTACCTCGACCAGGCGGGCCTCGATCCGGCCATCAGCCCGCACACGCTGCGACACAGCTTCGCCACGCACCTCCTTGACAACGGTGCCGACCTGCGGAGCGTCCAGGAACTTCTCGGTCACCAGTCACTCTCGACGACCCAGGTGTACACGCACCTGACGACGAAGCGGATGCGCGAGGCCTTCGAGCAGGCTCACCCGCGCGCCGAGGCTGGCTGACCTACACAATCGACACGGAGGTCCAGCAGCGGGTCGCCTCGTAGGCGGCCCGCTGTCGATTTTGGAACCATCGATTCAGTTGACCGCGACGCCTGCGCCCATGTGCTCGATGACCGCATCGGCGAACTGCGAACACTTCAGGAGGGTCGCACCCTCCATCAGGCGGTGGAAGTCGTATGTGACGGTGTTGGCGGAGATGGCGCCGCCGATTCCCGCAATGACCAGGTCCGCCGCCTCGCCCCACCCCATGTAGCGGAACATCATCTCACCCGAGAGGATCAATGATCCGGGATTGACCTTGTCCTGGCCGGCGTACTTGGGCGCCGTGCCGTGGGTGGCCTCAAAGATGGCGTGCCCGCTGTCGGAGTTGATGTTGGCGCCGGGCGCGAGGCCGATGCCGCCCACGCAGGCAGCGAGCGCGTCGCTGATGTAGTCGCCATTGAGATTCATCGTGGCGATGACGTCGTACTCGGCAGGCCGCGTCAGGATCTGCTGGAGGAAGGCGTCTGCGATCACGTCCTTGATGACGATCTCGTGGCCGTCGTCGCTGCGCAGTACCTGCCAAGGTCCTCCGTCGAGATCCTCGGCGCCGTAGGCCTCGCGGGCAACCTCGTATCCCCAGTCCCGGAAGGCGCCCTCCGTGAACTTCATGATGTTGCCCTTATGGACGAGCGTCACGCTCGATCGACGGTTGGCGATCGCCCAATCGATCGTGGCCTTCATCAGGCGTGCCGTGCCCTCCTGCGAAATGGGCTTGATGCCGATGCCCGAGGTGTCGGGAAAGCGCACCTTGGCATGCAAGTGGGCGAAGTGCTCGGCGAACATCGCCTTGAACTGGTCGCATTCGCTCGTGCCGTCCTGGAACTCGATGCCGGCGTAGATGTCCTCGCTGTTCTCGCGGAAGATCACCATGTTGGTCAGCTCTGGATGGCGAACCGGACTCGGCACCCCCTCGAACCATCGCACAGGTCGCTGGCAGACGTAGAGATCGAGGAGTTGGCGCAGCGCCACATTCAGCGATCGGATCCCGCCGCCTACCGGCGTGGTCAGAGGTCCCTTGATGCCCACCAGGTGCGTGCGAAACGCGTCGAGCGTCTCATCAGGCAACCAGGAGCCCACCGCGTCGTTTGCCTTCTCCCCTGCGAGCACCTCGAGCCACTCGATGCGGCGTTCGCCGCCAAAGGCCTTCTCGACGGCGGCGTCGAATACGCGAACGGCCGCGGCCCAGATGTCCGGACCCGTACCGTCGCCCTCGATGAATGGGAGGATTGGCTGATCGGGCACGCACAGGCCCGCGTCGGTCATCGTGATTGAGCTGGGCATCCTGAGGTTCTCCGAGGGTAGAACGGCCATTATAGATGACCGCGGGCGCACCCGGTCACCTAGCGTGACTCCAGGAGCTCCCGCACCTGACCGAAGTACCGCGTCGCCTCGTTGCGAAGCTGTGCGGGGATCCAGATATTGTTCCGCGCCCGCATCTCCGCGGTCGGCGGTGCGTCCGGATCCTCGTCGTCGATGGGTAGGAATCGCACCGCAAGGAGCAATTCGCGCCGCTGACGGTCCTCCTGCAGGCGCGCCAGCTTCAGGCTCCGCTCAAGCATGCGGTGAATCTCGATCGTTCCGGCGTGCGGATCGGGCCACACCTCATTCTGAACGACATGCCACCGTCGGCGGGGATCCTCATCGCGATAGGTCGGGGCGTTCGCCACGGCGACCATCGCCGTCCAGACCACCGCCCGCTCGTGGCCGGGAAACGTCGCCCTCGGCGCCGCGCACCCGGCGAGGGCAATCACCAGCATCGCGAACAGTAAACGCGTCGAACGCATTGCCGGCGATGCTACATGCGAATCTCGAACCCGTCGAACGCCGCCGGCTGCGTAATCCAGGCGACCTGCCGGTCATGCACGCAGCCGGGCATCGCGGCCTCGATCGCTTCCAGAAGTCGCTCGATCTTCGGTCGATCTCCGCAGACATCGCATCGCACCGATCCATCTGGTTCGTTTCGGACCCAGCCGGTGACGCCATGGGATTCGGCGACGCGCATGGCAGTGATGCGAAACCCGACGCCTTGAACGCGGCCGCGGAAAGTGATGCTCGCCCCGTCGCAGGCGGTCATGTCTTCTCGCCGAGGTCCTCGGGGAGGTCCGCGTTGGTGTACACCTTCTGCACGTCGTCGTTGTCCTCAAGCGCATCGACCAGACGCAGCACCTTGCTCGCCGTCGACGCGTCGCAGGCGATCGTGGTCGCCGGCACCATCGTCACCTCGGCGGATGCGACTTCGATGCCGGCCGCCGAGACCGCGTCCCTGAGGCCCAGGAAGTCCGCGGGGCTGCACGTGACCTCCCAGCCCTCGTCGGAGCCGGCAACGTCGGAGGCGCCTCCCTCTATCGCGACCTCCATGAGCGAGTCCTCCTCGGTGGCATCGCGGGCCACGAGGATCACGCCCGTGTTAGCGAACCCGAAGGCGACCGCCCCGGGCTTGGCGAGATTCCCAGCATTCTTCTCGAAGAGCAGCCGCATCTCCGGCGCAGTGCGGTTGACGTTGTCCGTCAGCACGTCCACGATGACCGCCACTCCAGACGGTCCATACCCCTCGTAGCGGACCTCCTCGAATCGCGCCGCATCCGCTCCCTCACCGCTTGCCTTCTTGATGGCATTGGCGATCGTGTCCTTGGGCATGTTGACGGCCTTGGCCTCGTCAATGGCGTAGCGCAGCGTGAGGTTGGTGTCCGGATCGGGTCCGCCGTTCTTCACGGCGACCATGATCGCGCGGCTGCACTTTGACCACTGTCGGCCCTTGACGGCGTCCTGCCGGGCCTTGCGATGCTTGATGTTGGCCCACTTGCTGTGACCGGCCATGATGTCCGACTCCTTGGCTCAGCCCCGGGCGACCCTCTTCGCAGGGGACTTCTTCTTGGCCGTCTTCTTCGTGGTCTTCTTCTTCGTGGTCTTCCTGGTGGTCTTCTTCTTCGCCGCTGGCTTCTTCGCCGCGGCGGTTGCCTTGGGGGCTGGTCGGCGCTTGGGCTGGGCCTCCACCCATGCCTGCAGGCCGGCGTGTACGGCGACGGTCTCGTCCGCCTTGACCTGCCGCGTCAGCCAGGCTGCAAGCTCCGAGACGTTGGTCGACTCGTGGCACGCACCTGCGGCCACTAGGCACTCGAGCGTGCGATCATCTACGGGCATGGCCGCGGTGTCGTAGCAGAGCGAGAGTACCCGGCCGACCACGAACGGCGTCACTCCGTCGAGGGTCTCCAGGTACTGGCGAATGTCGCGCTTGCCGAGCTCCGAGAGGCTCTCCAGCGACATGTCGTGCTCTCGCAGATAGATGGATCGCAGCGTCGCGTGCAGCCTGCTGCATCGCTCATCGACCTGCGGGTAGTTGACGCCCACCTGCCCCTTCACCTCCGATGGCAACTGGATCCGAAGATCGTTGAGGTCCACCACGCTCTTCATCAAGCGCCGGTACGCCGTATTCGCCTGGCGCGCCGTCGCGTTCCATAGCAGATGGGCATGCACAATCGCCTCTACCGGTCCATCGTCCCATTGGGCGCTGGACGAGGGAAACTTCTTCCGAAGTGTCTTGAATGCCTTGGCACAGGCAGCGGAGTTCTTCAACGGTTCATTCCTTCTGCTTCGAGCGGGCTCGCCGCTCGTCTTCCAGTCTGGCTTCCTGGATTCCGGCCAGGACATCCTGTTGGCGGCGCAGGTCCTGGTCCACTTTGAAGGTGAACCGGGGCATGCGGCGCAGTCGCACGCGTTCTGCCGCTTCTCGCCGTATCCAGGTGGCGGCGGCCTTCAGCCCGTGCATCGACAACTCCTCGTGCTCCGCAGGGATGACCGACACGTGGATCTTTGCATCGGCGAGGTCCGCGGTGACCTCGATCCGGGTCACCGTGATGAGCCCTCGTACTCGCGGATCCGAAAGCCCGCGCGAGAGCACCTCCTGCACGGCTCGCTTCAACGTGGCAGCCATCTGGTCCGTCCGTTGCGTCATTACCTGCCCTCAGAATGTCCGCTTGACCTCGAGGGTCTTGTAACACTCGATGACGTCCCCGGGCTTGATGTCGTCGTACCCGTCCACTCGCATGCCGCATTCCTGCCCCGCGCGCACCTCCTTGGCGTCGTCCTTGAACCGTCGTAACTGGTCAAGGCGACGATCGCTCTCGACGACGATGCCCTCCCGCGTAACGCGGATCTGGGCGTTGCGCTCCACGACACCGTCGGTGACGTAGCACCCGGCAACCATCCCGACCTTGGAGACCTTGAAGACTTCCTTGACCTCGGCATGCCCGAGTACCTCGAGCTTGATCTCCGGGTCGAGCAAGCCCTCAAGCGCCTTGGTCAGGTCGTCGGTCAGGTCGTAGATCACGTCGTAGTAGCGAATCTCCACTCGCTTGTCTTCCGCGAGCCGTCGCGCGGCAGCGGAGCTCGTGACATTGAACCCAACGATGATCGCTTCGCACGCCTCGGCGAGATTGACGTCGCTGTCGTTGATGCCGCCAACCGTGGCGTGCTTGATCGACACGCAGGCGTCGTCATCGCCGATCTTCGCCAGCACGCTCCGCAGCGTCTCGATCGATCCCTGGACATCTCCCTTGACGATGACCGGCAGTTCGCGACGGTCGGCCGAGGCGAGGTGATCGAAGATGTTGTCAAGGGTGATGCGCTCACGCGTCAACCCCATCTCTCGTTCCTGGGCGGTGCGCTCGCGAGCGGAGGCCTCCGCCTCCTTCAGCGAGGATACGACATAGAACTTGTCGCCTGCGTCCGGGAGCTCCGAGAGCCCGGCAACGGCCACCGGCGTGGACGGCTGAGCTGCATCAATCTGCGCGCCGTGCTCGTCATAGAGGGCTCGCACGCGCCCGTACCCGCGGCCAGCGACGACGAAGTCGCCCTTGGAGAGGTTGCCCTGCTGCACCAGCAGGCTCACGACCGGTCCCTTGCCCTCGGCGATGTGGGCCTCAATCACGCTGCCCTCCGCCGGGCCGTCGAAGTCGGCCTTCAACTCCAGCAGGTCCGCCTGGTAGTCGAGCATCTCAAGCAGCTCCTGAATGCCCTCTCCCTCCGTGGCACTGGTTCGAATGACCTCGGTGCCACCACCCCACTCCACCGGGTTCAGTTCGTGCTCGGCGAGCTGGCCGAGGATCCGCTGAATATTCGCGTCGGTCGCCTCGGCCTTGTCCATCTTGTTGAGGGCCACCACCAGCGCTACCTCCGCGGCCTTCGAGTGGCTGATGGACTCGATGGTCTGGGGCATCACGCCGTCGTCGGCGGCGACCACGAGTACGACGATGTCCGTCACCTTCGCGCCACGGGCACGCATCTCGGTGAACGCCTCGTGGCCGGGCGTATCGATGAAAGTCACCACGCGCTCGCTGTCGCCCGACTGCACGGGCACGCGGAATGCGCTGGTCGCCTGCGTGATGCCACCAGCCTCGCCGGCGGCGACATTGGCGTCGCGAATGCGATCCAGGAGCGATGTCTTACCGTGGTCGACGTGGCCGAGAATGGTCACGACCGGCGACCTCGACTGCTCGTTGGTGACCTCCCGCTGCGAGAAGCTCTCGGCGATCTGCTCCTCGGCGGTCTTGAACTCGTCCACCGCCAGCTCAATCCCGTAGCCCTTCATGATCTCGACGGCCGCATCGCTCTCGATCGTGTCATTGACTGTGGCGGGCGTCCCGGCGACCAGCAACTGTCTGAGAATCTCGGAAGCCTTCACGCCCGTGGCGGTCGAGAGATCCTTGATCGTGATTGGCTCGGACACGCTGATCGCGCCACCCGTCTCGGCGAGGCTCTTGGACCTGATCGCCGGCGTCGTATTCGATCGCTTGAGGTTGTCGCGCCGAGCCTGGCGGAAGAAACCACCGGCTCGCTTGAGCCGATTCTCCCGCTCAAGCAGGTCCTGCTTGCGCCAGTTCGAATCTCGCTTCTCGCTCTCGGGCTGACCGGTACGGGTGCGACGTTCGCCCGGCTGGGTCGTTGACCGACGCTTGTTGCGGCGCGATCCGCGATCCGCCTCCTGCGGCGCCGCGCCGGCGTCACCTGGAGTCACGCCCCCGCCGCCGACGTTCGCCGGGCGCTGTGGTGGCCTGCGCGGCGCGCGGGGCGGCTCGGCCTCCTCCACGCGAATCAGCTTGGGGCCCGTCAACTTCGCCTTCGTGGGCTGCTCTAGCCTGCGCCCGACCGGGAGGACCTTCTCCTTTGGCGACTCGGCATCGCCAGGCGGCGGCGGCGCGTCGTGGGCCTTGGCAGGCTGTTCCTCGGACGCAGCCGCGTCGGACGCCTTCTTCCGGGTCTTGCGGACAGGCTTCTTCTTCGCCTTTGCGCGTGCCTTGCTGACATCAACCTTTGCAGCCGTCTCGACGGCCGTCACGGTGCCTCCGCCGGCCTCGTCGAACCACTCGCGCACAGTAGCCGCCAAGCCGGCGGACACCGCTGACATGTGATTGGTGATGTCGGGAATGCCCTCGTCTGCGCACTTGGCAACGATGTCCTTGGAGGACACGCCAAGTTGCTTGGCGACCTGATGCACTCGCAATGTCGTTGTCTTGCGTGCCACGTGTCCGGCTCCACCGCTCAGGCGGTTGCCTCGGTCTCCTCGTCGTTGGCCGCCTCGGC
>CAZKTE010000008.1:19454-24639 GCA_964555625.1 uncultured Isosphaeraceae bacterium
CCGGCTCCACCGCTCAGGCGGTTGCCTCGGTCTCCTCGTCGTTGGCCGCCTCGGCCACCTCGGGCTCTGCTGCGACATCCGCCTCCACCGGCTCCGCCGCCGTGGGCTCATCGCTCGCCGCATTGTCGTCGTCGGACCCAGATGCGTCACTTGCCTCCGTCGACTCCTCCGCGGAATCCTCGGCGGATTCGTCACTGGCGAGATCAACCTCCTCCGCCTCCGATGCACCTCCTGCCTCAACTAGTTCCTCTTCTGGAGCCTTGGCAGGCTCCTCGCTGGCGGAATCACCTGCAGCCGGCGCGGACACCGCGGGGGTCTCCGTGCCATCACCGCCTCCGAGAATGGCATCGGCAGCCTGCTCGGCGGAAGCATCGGGCGTGCCGTTCGCTCCCCCACCCTCAAGCAACGCGGCCGCAGTAGCCTCTTCCTCGGCACGACGGGCCGCATCGGCCTCGCGTTCCAACTGCTGCTGCTCGGCGACGATCTTGGCCCGCTCCTTGCAGATCTCGATGCAGTTGTCGGCCGCATCCTCTGGCATCGTGATGTCCTCGACGAGGACGTTGCGACCAACCTCCTCGACGTCGAAGACGCTGATGATGCCCATGGCCGCCATTCGGTCGAGAATCTCCTCAGTAATGGCCTCGATGGGCTTGAGTGTGTCCTCGAGGATCTCCAGTCCCTTGGCGAATTCCTCGGGCGTGAGGATGTCGATGTCCCATCCCGTGAGCCGCGCGGCGAGCCGCACGTTCTGGCCCCGTCGGCCAATCGCCAGGGAGAGCTGCTCCTCACGGACAATGATCGTCGCGCGACCCAGTTCGAAGCAGAGGCTCACGTCCTCGACCTCGGCGGGCTTGAGTGAGTTCGCGATGAGTACCTGGCTGGATTCGTTCCAGCGAACGATGTCGATCTTCTCGCCGCCGAGTTCATCGACGATGTTTCGAATGCGACTCCCACGCACACCGACACACGCGCCGACCGGGTCGACCTTCGAGTCGACCGACGTCACCGCCAACTTCGTCCTGAATCCCGCTTCGCGGGCCATGGCACGAACCTCGATCGTGTGATCGGCCACCTCCGGCACCTCGGCCTCGAAGAGCCTGCGGATGAAGTCCGGGTGGCTGCGCGACAGCACGATCTTTACTTGGCTGCCCGTATCTCGGACATCGATGATGTAACAGCGGACCCTGTCGCCGGCGTGGAACTGCTCGCCTGGGATCTGCTCGCTTCGGGGCATGAACCCCTCTACACGACCATCCTTGTCGAGCTGCACGATGAGCGATCCGCCCTCGTACCGCCGCGCGCTGCCAGTGATCAGCTCCGCCTGCTTGTCGACATACTCGTTGAAGATGCTTGACCGCTCGTCCTCGCGGAAGCGCTGGATCATCACCTGCTTGGCGGTCTGGGCGGGAATGCGGCCGAGTTCCTCGAGCGCAACCTCCACCGGTCCGTCCTCGAGGTATCGCCAGATGTGAATCTCACCGGTCATGGGGTCCATGCGACAGGTGAATTCCTCGGTCTCCAGTGAGTTGTAGTGCCTGCGCGCCGCGCTGACCAAGGCCTGCTCAAGATCGTTGATGAGGACCTCGCGGTCGATCTTGCGCTCCTTGGCGATGGAGTCGATGAGTCGAAGTGTGTCCTGGTTCATTGTCTTGCCTGGTTGTTGGGTTGCTGGGATGTCTGGATGTCGGTCTGCGCCAAAACGAGCAAACCACGGATCGTCTCGCGATGACCCGTGGCCCATCCTGCACGCGGCCGGGGGCCGCTTGCGGCGATCCTCGTGTTGGGACACTCAGATCACGATCGCACTCCCCTTGGGCGGGACGGCTCCGCGACGGACGCGGGGCACGATGCCACCCGGCACAAGTGCCGGGCGTGTGCGATGGCTGCCATCAGCAGCCATGACGGGCACGGAGCAAAGATCCAACAAGGACCATTCGCGAATCTCCTGCTGGCCCACGCGCCGTGCGAGGGCCATAAGCGGTACAGAGTAGGCCTGCCGGGGCGGCGATGTCAAATGCACGAACAGCCCCCGGCTAGGGTCCGAACAGTACCCTGTTGGGCTCCATGTTCCCCCGCCACATATTCATCCTTGCGCTGCCCGCACTTGCGTTGACCGCCGCGGTGACGGCACAACCGGCGATCGGTCCGTTTGGCCCCTCAAGGGCCTCCCAGGCCGCTTTCGGCGACTCTCGCGACCGGGTTTCCGTGCAGGTCCTGGTGCAGCCTGCGCGAGTCGCCCCCGGCGACGATTTCATCCTGGCCGTGGTCCTCGACCACGACGAGGAGTGGCACACCCACACCAATGATCCGCAGGTGCCCGCGGTACTGGGCAGCAGCGACGACTACTTCGCCACCGCGATGCACGTGGAGGTGCCCGAGGGCAGCCCGATCGTCCCCTTCGAGAACTGGGTGCAGTGGCCAACTCCCCATGTTGTCGAGGTTGCCTTCGGCGGAACGCCCGTGGACTACGCCGTCTTCGGGGGCGAGACGATCATCTTCATCCCGGCGAGCGTATCACCCGATGCGCCACTTGGATCGACGACCCTGCGGCTGCGACCGGTCTTTCAGGCCTGCGACGCCACCTCCTGCATGATGCCCACCCCGATGCCCCCTGGTACCGGGCCGTCCCTAGGCTGGGATGACTACGGGTACGAGGTCACCATCGAGATCGTCGATCCATCGACGCTTGGAACCGCCGGTGATGCGGACTCGCGCTTCGCCACCTTCCGCGGTGACACGTTTGCGCGCATCCACGCCGGAGACAGCATCCCCTCGGGCCCTGTCGTCTTCGACGCCTTCGGCCTGGCCTTCACGCTGGACCCCGGCAGCCCTCTGGGCCTGACCCTCCTGCTGGCGGTGGCGGCCATCGGCGGGTTTCTCCTGAACCTCACGCCCTGCGTGCTTCCGGTGATCCCAATCAAGATCATGGGGCTCGCGCACGGCGCAGGCAACCGGCGACGAACGCTCGTGCTCGGCGCATGGATGACGCTCGGCGTGCTTTCGCTCTGGCTTGCGCTGGGCTTGGCGATCGCGACCGTCAGCGAGTTCACGGCGACGAATCAACTCTTCCAGTACCCGGCGTTCAACCTCACGCTCGGTGCCTTCATTGCCGTCATGGCGGTGGGCATGGGCGGCCTGTTTGCCGTCCAAGTTCCGCGGTCAATTGCCGCAATCAACCCGGGGCACGACTCCGCGCACGGATCGTTCCTCTTCGGAGTCATGACGGGTGTGCTCTCGACCCCCTGTACGGCGCCGTTCATGGGGGCTGCGATCGCATGGGCAGCATCCCAGTCGGCAGTCCTGACGCTGTTGACATTCACGGCCATCGGAATGGGCATGGCCTCGCCCTACCTGATGCTCTCGGCATTCCCGCAGTTGATCGAGCGGATGCCACGCGCAGGGGCTGCAAGCGAACTCATCAAGCAACTCATGGGCCTACTCATGCTCGCCGCGGCCGCCTACTTCCTAGGCGTCGGCGCAAGTGGTCTGGCCCAAGCCGAGGGCGAGCCGCCCAGCCGCGTCTATCTCTGGGTAGTCGTCGCCTGTACCGCCATCGCCGGCGCATGGTTGGCCTGGCGCACCTTCCGCATCACGACGCGAACCGGTCCGCGCCTAACTTGGGGCGTGCTGGGCCTAGCGATGATCGTCATCTCCGCCGGAGCCGGCGAACAGCTCACCGACAAGGGACCCATTGACTGGACGTACTACACCGCCGATCGCCTGGCCGACGCCACGGCCGGCGGGGATGTCGTCGTCCTGGAGTTCACTGCCGAGTGGTGCCTCAATTGCAAACTGCTCGAGCAGACCGTGCTCAACAACGAGGCCGTAGTCGCGTTGCTCTCGGGGGACGGCGTAACGCCCATGAAGATCGATCTCACCGGCCGAAACATCTCCGGAAACGAGAAACTCGCCGAACTTGGCGGCCTGCGCATTCCGCTGCTGGTCATCCTCGATGGCAGCGGAGATGAGATCTTCCGCGGGGACTTTTACACGGCGACGCAGGTACAGGACGCCATCGCAGCCGCCCGCGAGAATTGATCATTCGCTGCGGACAGTGACACGCGCACGATCCGATGGGGAGAGTCGCCGGAGCGGGTCACCGATGCGGGCCGCGTCGAGTTCCAGCACGCGCTGGTAGATCGCTCTCGCCTCATCGGGCGACCCCGAGGCGTGGATCGCATCGGCTAGCAACAGGTTCGATTCGAGGCCCTGCGGATCAACCTCCACCAGCGCACGTGCGGTCATCACCGACGCCTCGAGCGTCGGAGCCAGACTAGCCCGCATGCGCAGCACCGACGGCGACGGGGGGAGCGGCTCGATTGCATCCCAGGCGGCAGCAAGGTCTCCGGCGGCGATCGCCTGCCGCGCAGCAAGCAATCGGTCGGCGACGCAGGCCCCAGGCTGGCTCAGTACATCGACGGCCTCGTCGCGGGCCGATGGTCCATAGGCCCGCAGGATCGCCGCCGCGATGCCCTGGCGACTGGAGGAGCTTGCCAACGGCACCCATCCGACGAGGGTCAGGGCGATGGCCGCGGCCGCAGGCAGTAGCGCCCAGGGGCCGCCGCCGCCCTCGCGCTGCTCTCCCGGAAGCGCCGCGGCGACCCCTAAGAGGCAGCACGCCCAGAGCGCGGCCCCCGTGTCAAAGAAGATGATGTCCACCTGCCCGGCCACCGCAAGCAGCACGCCGCCAAGGCCCACGGCGATCATCGCCCAGCGCGCGCGGCCGCCGCCGCAGATTCCAGCGCCGATCCAGACCAGGCCGCCCATCGCCGCAAGTGCGAGGCATCGCACCAGTAGGTCCGCGGCATCCACGCTGCGAAGATCGGGCAAGGCGATCACCGCCGCGACCGCGACGGTCGCAGCAATCGATCCCGTCAGCAGCGACTGTGGCGGCGACTCCCTCGTCGCCTCGCTTGTCCCGAGGCTTCGGCCACTGCGCCATGCCAGCAGGAGGATCACGACGCACCAGCACGCGCCGCCAGCGCCGGCCGCTGCGATCCAGTCCAGGAGTACGTTGTGGGTCGAGGTGATCTCCTCGGCCGCCTCGGCTGGGCGTACCAGGAGCCAAGCGTCCTGCAGCCCGGCGGGGCCTGCGCCGGTCAGCGGCGCCGCGGCGGCGATCTCCATGCCACCTTCCTGGTACGCGGCTCGCACCAGGAGGCTCCGCCCGCCGCTCCCCTCCGCC
>CAZKTE010000008.1:24649-39208 GCA_964555625.1 uncultured Isosphaeraceae bacterium
CTGGAGATCGGTAGACGAGAGGCATTCGACGAGGCTCCGCTCGCCGATCGCATCAGCTCCGAGCACTCCTCGGATCGTCACGACACCGATCGCCGCTGCGATCAGCGCAATCGCCACCAGGCCGCCGCGTCGCTGCAGCAGCGTGCGTGTCACGTTGCACGAGCAGAGCACCAGGAGCCCGCCTGCAATGGCCAGCAGCAGCGGCGCGGACTTCGCGCCCGTCAACAGCGCGCCGCTGCCGCAGGCCGCCGCGATGAGGATTGCCGCTACCGGCCACCCGCCCTCAAGGCGCCACGCCGCGGCCCGCGCCCAGCCCAGCCACGTCGCCGCTAGGGCGCTGAGGACGGCGGCCAGAACGTTCGGGCTGGAGAACCAGGCCGCTGGCTCTGCGGCCATGAGCCGCTCCTCGAGCAGCGCCGCCTGTGGCGAATCAGGGGAGAGCCCACGCAGCGCAAGGGCGTCGCTGCGATGCTCCTTGAACCAGTCGATCGTGTCGGGGTGCTCGATGAGCCACTGGATCGCCTCGCGGATGACCAGAGGGGCGGCCACCGCGCAGAGGATCGCCGGGGCGAGCACGGCCACGCGGCGGCCACGGGCCAGATGCGAGAGCGTGATCGCCGCGAAGATCGCCGCGATCCACGCGCCGCCGTGCCAGAGGTGCGCAGGATCCTGCAGCCCATGCCAGAGCACGGCGCCGCTTCCGGCGGCCCCGAGCAGCAGCAGTCGCCGCTGAAGGCCTCTGCCGCGGCCCGCCTCGCCCCAGAGGCCCACGGCGCAGAGCACCAGGACGATGATGTCCAATCCGACACCAGTCGCCGGTCCGATCGCCGCCGGCAGGTCCGCCGTCAGCGCCGGGTCGAGATCAAAGAGCGGCGTCCAAGATGCCAGGACCAGGCAGCGGCCACTTGCAATGGCACAAATCCCCACGGCCGCCACCAGGCGGCAGGCCGACGCGACCTGTGTCGCTCCCTCACCCATCGCCCATGGCCCCGAAGTCCAGTATCGCGATCACGGCGATGATCAGCACAACGAGCACCGCGAGGGCGATCGCCTCGATGCTTGTGGCGTGCCCCAGCAGCAGGCCAGCGATCCCGCACGCACCACACGCGGCCCAGATGACCGCCAAGGCGCCACGGTTTCCGAGCCCGCGCGAAGCAAGCCGGTGGGACAAGTGCTGCTGGTCGCCCTTGAAGGGGTTGCGACCCTGGGCGATTCGAAGGCCGGTGACGGTCGTGAAGTCGTAGAGCGGGATGGCCAGCACAGCTAGGGGCATGAAGACGCCGTACCAGGCCGTGCCAATCCCCTCGGTGGCGGCCGGGTCGTACCAGGTCATGCGCGCAGTGAGCACGGCAAGCGCCATGCCGATCACCAGCGACCCGCTGTCTCCCATGAAGATCCGTGCCGGCGGACGGTTCCACCAAAGGAACCCTGCGCACCCGCCCACGAGTAGCGCCAGTGATGCGGCGACGAACCATTGCGCGCCGAGCATCGCGGCGACCATGAACAGGCCCCCGCTGACCACCGCAACGCCAGCGGTCACGCCGTCCATGTTGTCGAGGTAATTGAGCGCGTTGGTCACCACGACGATCCATCCCACGGTGACGACGATGCTCGGCCAGGAACCCCACCCAAGCCACATGTCAAGGACCGTCAGCAGCCGCACGTCGAACCAGGTCGCAAGGACCACGCCGCAGCCCACCTGGGCCAACACCTTTGGAGCGACGGCCAGGCCCCGCCGGTCGTCCACCAGCCCCACCACGTGCATCACCGCAAGCGCCCCGAGAAAGGCGATGGCCGTCGGCGTCGTTTCACCAAGTCGATCCAGCCACGGGGCAATTGCCGGCACCGCCCGCGCCAGGGCTTCTGGGGCCGCCGCGATGGCGATGAGCCCGATGGCCATGGGCCCAACCAGGACCCAGAACACCGCGATCCCGCCGACATTGGGGACCGCCCGCAGACCCTTTTCGTGTCCGGCCACGCCCGGCGAGTCGAGCATCCCAAGCCGCCGACCTGTGCGGATCAACGCCGCCGTAGCCACAAGGGACGCCACGAACCCGCCAACTGCCAGCGTAAGGGCCAGGCCGATCATGCGCACATGCTAGGTCCTGCCCGGCGGGATAGGATTCGCGGCCATGAAGGCAGTGACCGTCTACTGTGGGTCCTCCACCGCGCTCGACGAGGCCTACGAGGCAGCAGCCTCGGCCGCCGGGGCGGCGATCGCCGCGCGGGGCCTCGACCTCGTCTACGGAGGTGGCTGCATCGGCCTGATGGGCGTGGTCGCAGAGGCGGCCAGCGCCGGTGGCGCGACGGTTGTCGGGGTGATCACGCACAAGCTCCGCGGCTGGGAGCAGGCCAACGACGAGTGCGATGAGATGATCGTCGTCGACACCATGCAACAGCGACGGGCGATCATGGCCGAACGCGGTGATGCGTTTCTGGTGCTGCCCGGGGGCATCGGGACCTTCGAGGAGTGCATTGAGGCATTGGTGGGTCGCCAGATCGCCGAGCATGACAAGCCCATCGCACTGGTAAACGTCCGCCGGTACTTCGACCCCTTCCTGGCGATGATCGATCACGGGATTGTCGAGCGGTTCATGCGGCCGGCCCTGCGATCGCTGATGGTCGTCGAGGACGATCCCGTCGTCGCGCTGGAGCGAATCCTCGATGCGCCCCTCGCCAGCCCCCCTACGCGGGACCTGCTGCCCATGCACAGCGGCGATGATGGATAATCTCCGCCGCATGAGTGGTCAGCGCGTCATCGGATTGATCGCCGGCAACGGCACCCTGCCGCTGCTGACTGCCCGCGGCGCGCAGGCGAATGGATGCAGCGTGTGCTGTGTGGGCTTGCGCGGACACGCAGATCCTGCGCTGCAGGCCGTCTGCGACCAGTACGCCACGGCCGGGATGGCCCGGATCGGCCGCTGGATTCGGCTCCTGCAGCGATGGGGCGTTGAGGACGCCATTATGGTCGGCGGCGTTCACAAGGCGGCGATGCACGACCCGCTTCGGCTCCTGCGGCACCTGCCCGACATCAGGGGGCTGCGGCTGTGGTATCGTCGATTGCGGCATGATCGACGCGACGCAACGGTGCTTGCGGCGGTCGCCGACGAGCTTGCCTCCGCGGGAGTGCAGTTGATGGACTCGACCTCCTACATCGAGGAACACCTGGCAACGGCGGGCGTGATCGGCGCCGTCGCGCCCAACGAAGCGCAGGAGTCCGACATCGGATTCGCCTGGTCGCTGTTGCAGCGCACCTGCGACCTGCACATCGGGCAATCGATGACCGTCCGTGAGGGTGACGTCGTGGCCGTCGAGGCCGTCGAGGGGACCGCGGCCATGATCGCCCGCACCGGGGAACTCTGCCGCGGACGCGGCTGGACGCTGCTGAAGACCGCGGCGACGGACCACGACATGCGCGCAGACGTGCCGTCCGTGGGCGTGGACACGGTCACCCAGGTCGCACAGCATGGCGGCGGTTGCATCGCGATCGGAAGTGGACGCGTGATCCTCCTCGATCGCAGTGCGGTCATCGCCGAGGCGGATGCCCGCGGCATCGCGATCGTCGGCGTCGACGCGTGAGCGAGCGACAGTTCGTATCGAGGGCCGGGGACAAACTCGCGCATGCGCTCGATGTCCTCGACCTGGACGTGGCCGGGCTCCACTGCGCCGACCTTGGATGCCATGTCGGGGGATTCACCGACTGCCTGCTGCAGCGCGGAGCCGCATCCGTACACAGCGTGGACACGGCGTGGGGCCAGCTGGCCTGGGCGCTGCGCAGCGACGGGCGGGTCACCGTGATGGAGCGCACCAACGCGCTGCACGTCGATCCGCCCCGCCGAGTGGACCTGGTCGTCGTGGACCTCGGGTGGACGCCGCAGCAGCGGGCGATCAACGCGGCGCTGCGCTGGGTCGATGCCGGCGGCCGAATCCTCACACTGGTCAAGCCCCACTACGAGCTCGATGACGACGACCCGGCCCAAGAACGCGTCGGGTCCGGGCTCACTGAAGAGGACGTCGATCGCGTGTTGCACGAGGTGCGCGCGCACCTCGAATCGGTCCCCGCGACGCTGCTGGGTGAGGCACGTTCACCACTGCGGGGAGCCAAGAGCGGACGCCGCGGCGCAGGCAATCCGGAGCACTTCCTGCTGCTGGAATCGACCCCTTCCTGAGGCCGCGCCAAGAGGCCACCAACTGCCTGCGAGGGCCACCATTGAGGTACAATCTGCGCTCTCGCGGGCACGATGAGCGACACCCCTGAACAGAACGGATTGCCGGCCGATCAACTCGGCACGGTCGTCGATCGGCACATCGAGCGGGAGCTTCACGAGAGCTACCTGACCTACGCGATGAGCACGATCATGGACCGCGCGTTGCCCGATGCGCGCGACGGGCTCAAGCCCTCGCAACGTCGCATTCTCGCGGCGATGCACGACCTGAATCTCGCACCCGGTCGAAAGCACCGCAAGTGCGCGAAGATCGCCGGCGACACGTCGGGCAACTACCACCCACACGGCGAGTCAGTGATCTACCCCACGCTGGTGAACATGGGCCAGGACTGGAAGATGCGGGTGCCGCTGGTGGACAAGCAGGGAAACTTCGGCTCGATCGACGGTGACCCGCCGGCGGCGATGCGCTACACCGAGGCCCGCATGACCGCAGCGGCGGTCGAACTGCTCGACGACATCAAATACGACACGGTGGACTTCCGGCCCAACTACGACGAGACGCGCCAGGAGCCGATCGTGCTCCCCGCCAGGTTTCCCAACCTGATGGTCAACGGATCAAGCGGCATCGCCGTGGGCATGGCCTGCTCGATGCCGCCGCACAATGTCGGCGAGATCTGCGATGCGATCGTGGCCGTCATCGACGACCCCGACCTTGAGGGCACGGCCCTGCTCTCGATCGTCCCGGGCCCCGACTTCCCAACGGGCGGCCTCATCGTGGGTCGTCAGGGGGTCGCGGACGCCTACGCCACCGGCCGCAGCCGCGTCATCGTGCGCGGACGCGTCCACCACGAGGATGTCGGCAAGCGCCAGGCGATCGTGATCGACGAGATCCCGTATCAAGTGGTGCAGAACGGCCTGATCGAGAAGATCGTCGAGTGCGCCCGCACTGGTCGCATCACAGACATCGCGGACATCAAGAACTTCTCCGGGAAGAAGTGGCGCACCCGGATCGTCGTGCAACTCAAGCGTGGCGCCGACGCGGATGTCGTGGAGCGCCAGCTCTACAAGTACACACCGCTGCAGTCGACCATCTCGGTGATCAACATCGCGCTGGTCAATGGCCGCCCACGTACGCTGACCCTGCGGGAACTCATCGACTGCTTCGTGGACCATCGTCGCGACGTCATTCGACGACGCACGGATCACCTGCTGCGCGAGGCACGCAAACAGGCGCACCGGCTCGAGGGCCTGATCCTCGCCGTCTGCGAGATCGACGAGGTCATCGCGCTGATCCGCGCAAGCCGGACCCGCGAGGAGGCCATTGAGGGCCTCATGGCCCGCTCGTTCCAAGTCGCAGGAGACCATGAGTTCGCCGCGGTGGTCCCCAAGCAGCTGATCGACCAGGCCGAAGACGGCATGACGCTGACGCGCGTACAGGCGGACGCCATCGGCGCGCTGCGCCTGATCCAGCTCGTGAGTCTCGAGATCGAGAAGCTCGTGGCCGACTACACGGAGTTGCTGGAGCGCATAGGCGACTACGAGGCCATCCTCTCCGAGGAGAGCCGCGTCCTCGACATCATCCGCGAGGATTGCATCGAGATGAAGGAGCGCTACGACACTCCACGGCAGACAGGATTCATCGAGGACGAGGATGAGGAGGCCATCGACATCGGCGACCTCATCGCCGAGCACGAGGTCGCCGTCACCATCTCCCATCAGGGCTACGTGAAGCGCGTGCCCATCGACACATTCCGCGAGCAGGGTCGCGGCGGACGCGGCATTAAGGGCGGCGAGACCCGCGACGGCGACTTCATCGAGCAGATCATCGTCGCTGGATCCCATGACGATCTCTTCTGCTTCACGAACACCGGCAGGGTCTTCCGGCTGAAGGTTTACCAGGTGCCGGAGATGTCCCGAACGAGTCTGGGCCGCGCAATTGTCAACCTCCTGCAGTTGCGGGAGGACGAGACGATCGTCGCCATTCGAAACGTCCCCGCCAGCACCTGCGGCACGGACACGCTGCTGTTTGCAACCGCCGCCGGGCGGGTGAAGCGCACGGCCGTCTGCGACTTTCAGAACATCAACAAGTCCGGCATCAAGGCCATCAACCTCAAGAATGGCGATCGCCTCATCGACGTCATTCACACCGATGGCGAAGCCCACATCCTGCTTGCCACCGCCGATGGCATGTCGATCCGCTTCCGGGAGAGTGATGCGCGCACGATGGGTCGCTCTGCCGCCGGTGTGCGGGGCATCGCCCTGGCCAAGGGCGACGAGGTCATCGGGGCGGTGCTCGCCGCCGATGACGCGGACCTGCTGACCGTGACGGAACAGGGCTACGGGAAGCGCACGGCCATGAGCGAGTACCTCGTCCACAGCGAGGATGGCCAGACGCGACCGCAGGGACGCGGCGGCAAGGGACGCAGGGACATCCAGACCGGGAATCGCAATGGCCGCGTGGCCGACATCAGGGCCGTCCGTGAGGGCGATAGCCTGATGTTCATCAGCGCAGAGGGCATGCTCGTCCGGATCCCAGCCGACGACATCAGTCGCATCGGCCGAAACACCAAGGGTGTACGCATCGTGAGCCTCAAGGACGACGATCGCCTGATCGCCGCGGGCAAGGTCGAGGCCAGCGACGAAGCCATCCCCGCCTAGGGGCCCCGCTATCCTGCAGGCATGACGCTCAACGACTGGGACGAGGATGTCCTGATTCTCGAGCTCCGCGACGAGCCGGACTTCTCCGAGGACACGGACGGCGCGCTGACGCGGCTGCGCGGCGACGAGGTGCTCGCCCCGGACATCATCGTCGACCTCCAGGCGGTGACCCGTCTCAACTCGTCCAACCTCGGCGCGATGATCGAGATCCGAAAGGTGCTCCGGGAGCGCGACCGGCGACTCCTGGTCTGCAATCTCTCCGACGGCCTCTGGTCGACGATGCTCGCCACCGGCCTCGACCAGGTCTTCGAGTTCACCGAGGACGTCACCACCGCGTTGGCGAGCCTGATGGTCGGCGAGTAGGACCTCGATGCGGCCGCTGCGACGAACCGAACACGACGCCCGGGTCGAGATCATGCCGCTGATCGACGTGGTCTTCCTGCTGCTGACCTTCTTCATCTACGCGATGGTGCTGATGGTGCGGGCCGAGGTCCTCCCGGTACCCCTCGAGTCCTACGCGCACGCGGCGGCCGCGGAGCCGCGGCCGGCGGTCACGATCACGCTCGCCGTCGACGGCGAGCTCTACGTGGGCCGATCGCGCATCGAGCAGGTCGATCTTGTCTCGGAGGTCAGGGCCCGCCTCGACGCGACGCCCGGCGCCGCGCTCTACCTGGTCATGGAAGACGGCTCGGCGATCATCGATCGCGGCCCACTGCTGACGGCGACCTGGGACGCCCTGCGCGGCGAGGGACTGGAGATCTTCCTTGTCGGGGCGCCGGGGGATCCTTGAGCCAAGCCGACGACGCCACGCCGATCACGCTTGCTGTGCTGGCCTCGGTGCTCGCGCACGTGCTGCTGATCGGGCCGGTCATCGCCCACCTTGATGATCCATCGACGACCTTCGCGCCGCCGACGCGGGCCTCCCACCTGCCGTCGCCAGCTCCTCCACAGGTGCCCCTTGGCATCGAGCAGAGCACGACGTCGACTCTGACTTGGATCGGCTACGAGGCGTACCAGGAGCACCTCGCGCGAACCGCAGAGCAGGACCAGGCGGCCATGGACGCCACGGTGGATGAGGTTCAGCACCCTGGCCCGGGTGCCGGGCAACCGCTGCCGCCCTTGTCTGCGGTCATCGATCCACTTGCAGAGGCAGCGCAGCAGGCGATCGAGGCGCTGCGCGGCCTTCGCATCGAGGTTCCCTCGCCCGCCTTGGAACCCGTACCGGAGGTGGCCGAGGTCGATGATCCCAGCGCACCCGGAGCGCCCTCGGACATCGACGCAGATCCCACCTCGCGCGTGGACGTACCGCCCAGTCACTGGAAGACGGGCAAGCCGGTAGCTGCCGAGGGACTGTTGCTTCGGCCGCGCCGCCCATCTTTCACCGCGCATCAGGTGGTCACGAACGCACCGGGCGGCATGCTCGCGGCGCTTCACCTCGATCAACGCGGTCACCCCGTGAAGGTCGAGGTGCTCGAGGGCACCGGGAGCGACTCGATCGACCGATCGCTGCGCGCGAGCCTGTTTCGCTGGCGCGCTGCCGGTGATCGCATCGACGCCCTCGATGAGGGCGAGACGATCTACATCGAGATCACGATTCGATTCAGGGAGTGAGCCGCTGCCGCCAAGGCTCGAGTCGATCGCTGTCTGTCAGCACGTAGTCAAGGGGCGTCACCGTCACGCAGCCGTCGCGCAGTGCCTCGACGTCGCTGCCTTCGCTTGTGTGCGCGAAGTCCATGCCACCCCCGGCGGCCCAGAAGTAGGTGCGGCCCAGTGGACTGACGCGGCGGTCGTAGGTGCCCAGATCCCCGGCGGCATTCATCTCGACGACCTTGATGGGCGGCATCGGCGCATCGGCCGATGCGCAGTAGGGCAGGTTGACATTGAGGACCTCGTGTGGCTCGAGCTCGTGGGAGAGCAGGCGATCGATCACGGCTCGGCCGATCTGCGCCGCACGCTCCCAGCATGGTGGTTCCGCGCCGTCCAAGTGCAGGCTGACTGCGATCGCCGGCACCCCCAGGAACGCCGACTCGATGGCCGCCGCCACCGTGCCGCTGTAGATGATGTTGATGCCCACGTTTGCCCCGGCGTTCATGCCGCTGATGGTCAGGTCCGGTCGTGAGCCCTCGCCGAATTGCTCCTCCCAGAGCGCACGCAGCGCAACCTTCACGCAGTCGGCGGGCCGACCGTCCACGGCAATCCCCTCCATGGCCTCCGTGACACGCACTGGGCGGGTCATCAGTGGCGACGTGTAGGTGATGCCATGGCTCGCGGCCGACTGCACTGTCTCGGGCGCAATGGTCACGATCTCGCCGAGTCCATCAAGCGCCGCATACAGCGCAACGATGCCCGGGGCGCGGATGCCGTCGTCGTTGGTCAACAGGATGCGCATCAGGTCCGCGGCTCCAGAACGTACTCGCGGCCACCCCAGCGGATGGGCTCGCGGCGATCGAGCATGTTTGCGGCCCCTCGAAATGCGGTCACCACCCACGCAGCACCGATGGGCGCCAGGGGTGCCCACACCACCGGCGCCCCGTTGATGCGATACATCCAGCCGGTGAATACAAGTTGCAGCGCCACGGCCGCCACTGCCCACCAGAGCGCCCCTGGAAGAAGCCACGCGGCCAGAGCCAGGCCAACGAAGCCCGCCAGCGGCGCACAGACCCCCATGGCCAGCGCGGTAACGGCACTGCGTCGCAGCCGCCGGGGTTCGCGATCGCAGGCCTCGATGTAGATGCGCCGCCACCCGGCGCCGAAGGCCGCGAAGGACCCGTACATCGAGACTCGCAGCAGCCCGTCGGCGAAGAGGCACTGCACCCGGCGCCCGCTGCGATGGATCTTGCGCGAGAAGGCAATGTCCTCGAGCAGGTCGTCCTTGACCGCCTCGTGTCCTCCGATGGCCTCGTAGTCCTCGCGGCGAAACAGGAGAAACTGCCCATTGGCGAAGGGCCGGGAGCGATGGTCCCGGTTGATGCGGTCGACGGGGAAGAGCCGCACCAGGAAGGTGCTGGCCATGGGCTGGCAGAGCCGCTCGAAGAACCGCCCGGTGGTCAGTGTGCTCAGGAGGCTCAGCAGCGCAGCGCCGCGCTTGGTGGCCGATGCCACAGCGCACCGCACGAGCCGCTGATCGAACTTCGTGTCCGCGTCGGTAAACAGCAGCCAGTCCCCAGTCGCTGCCGCGGCCCCGAGCCGCGCCGCGTTGCACTTGCCCGCCCAGTCGTCCGGGCAATGGTCGTTCTCGATGATGGTGATGCGATCGTCGGCCGCTGCGTGCTGCTCAAGCAGGTCTCTGGTGCGGTCGGTGCATCGATCAAGAACGAAGATCAACTGCAGATCAGCGTGCGTCTGTCCCCGCAGCGACGCTGCGCAGCGATCGATGACCCGCTCCTCGTTGTGCGCGGGCACGATAACGCTCACCGACGCGTCGTCGGGTACCGGCAGGTCAAGGCCCTCGCGCACCGTGGGGCGCGTGGCCATCATCATCGCGATCCGCGCGATCAGGACGACCCAGAGCGCGATGATCGCGCCGAGCAGCAGGTTCACGCACAGCGTGATGATCTCGATTGAGCCCATGAAGGGCGGCAGTCTACCGGGATATGATCACTGCCCCATGGGTGAGTACGTCTTCACGCGGGCAGGCATTGTCGCAGTTGATCGCGACGCCATCGAGGAGCATGGCATCCCCAGCATCGTGCTCATGGAGCATGCCGCCGCCGCCGCCGCGGCGGCGATCCTCCAGCGCTTCGGTGGTAATCTTGGAGCGATTCACCTTGTTTGCGGCAGCGGAAACAACGGCGGCGACGGGTACGCCCTGGCGCGGCTCCTGGCCGACGCTGGCCACCCATCGATCGTGCACGCCGTCGCACCGCCACGAATCGGAGGCGACGCCGAGGCCAATGCGCGCCGAGCCGCAGCAGCGGGCATCGTGATCGACGACTGGACGCCGAACTGCCTGGCTGATGCGACGCTGGTCATCGACGCGCTGCTGGGCACCGGGCTCGATCGCCCGCTGCAGGCAGTTCTGGTGGAAGTGGTCGAGGCCATGAACGCAGTCGACGCACCCCTAGCTGCGCTGGACATTCCAAGTGGACTTGACTGCGATGCGGGCACGCCGCTACCGATAGCGGTAGAGGCAGATCTGACCGTCACGTTCGGCGGTCGCAAGATCGGTTTCGATGCCCCGGGCGCCTGCCGCTACTGCGGGGAGATCACCGTCGGCGACATCGGGTGCCCTGAGTCGATCCTCGCCAAGCACGCCTTGGCTTGCCACTGACGCCACGGAGTACCATCCTGCATCGTGTACCACTCCCTGCTGGCCAATCGCTATCTCACCGGCCGCGTCATCCCGCTGATCGCCTCCGGCGCCGTCGCCCTCTGTGTGGCCCTGGTCATCGTGGTGGTCTCGGTGATGACCGGATTCCTGGACATGGTCCAGTCGGCTGGCCGCACGCTGACCGGCGACGTGATCGTCACCTACGGAGTCTCGGGGATTCCCCACTACGAGGATCTCGCCGCCCGCATCGAGGCCAGCGACGAGGCCGACTCGGCGACGCCCATCGTCGACGGGTGGGGGCTCCTGCGGATGCCCTACCCCGATCGCGATGCCAAGCAGAGCAAGACGGTGCAGGTCTGGGGCATCGAGCCGGCGTCGTTCGCCGCGGTGACCGGATTCGCCGACACCCTCTCCTGGAAGACTGCCTCCGCCAATCAACTCGACTGGCTGCTGCTGGACGCGGTGCGGAACAACCTCGAGGCGGTGCTCGCGCCGCTGGACGCCGAGAGCCGCGTCGCCGTCATTGATGCCCTCAACGACGCGGCCGTGAACCTCAACTTCCGAAGCGTCGGCCTGCAGGAGTCGCTTCGGGGACTGCTCGACGATGCGCAGTGGGCGGCAGTGCTTGACCTCGACCCGCGACTCTCGGATGAAGGCGCGCTGCACGCCCAGTCCCTAGCAATGGTCCGCGGCGGACTACCGGGCATCGTCGCCGGGCTGCATGTGAGCGACGGAAACGAGCGTCAGAAGGATGGAACCTACAGCGTCGTGCGCAACGACTTCTGGTGGCTGCCGCGCTACGACGGCACGCTGACCATGCTGCCCATTGATAACCAGGGCGGCGTGATTGAGCCCGAGAGCCGAATCATGCCCTTCGTCAACGAGTTTCAGTCGGGGGTCTTCCTGATCGACGAGACCCGCGTCTTCGTGCCCATCGGCGTAGCGCAGGAGTTGTTGCATCTGGATGCTGCGCAGCTCGTGGCCGAGGACGACCCGACGATCATCGTGGGCATCGATCCGGCGCGCGCCACGAGCATCCTGGTGCGCGCCGCCGATGGCGTCACGCCGGAGGCCTTGCGGGATCGCGTGTCGGCCATCTACGAGGCATTCCACGCCAGTCATGTAGAGGCGATGGTCGCGCCACCATCGAGCGGCGACCCTGGGCTCTCCATCCACACCTGGCGCGAGCAGCAGCAGCGCTTTACCGGGCCCGTCGAGAAGGAGCGTGAGTTGATGCGCACCCTCTTCTCGATCGTCTATCTGGTGTGCGCGGCGCTGATCCTGTCGATCTTCTGGGCCATCGTCTTCGAGAAGACCCGCGACATCGGCATCCTGCGGAGCCTCGGCGCCTCGCGGGCGGGCATCACCTGGATCTTCCTGCGCTACGGCCTGGTCATCGGGGCGATCGGCGCACTGCTTGGCCTCTGCCTGGGGTGGCTGGTGACAGGCAACATCAATGTTCTACACCAGGCGATGGGCGATCCGCCCGTGTGGGCCGCCATCGTCACCTTCGCACTTGCGCTGGCGGCTCTGGGGGTCACGATCCATCGCTCGCGACGCGGCGACCTGCTCCCGATCGTCCTCGGTGGCATCAGCATCATCTCGCTCTGCCTCCTTGGCGGCGCGGCACTCTGGATACGAGCCATCGGTGGACTGGTGATCTGGGATCCGTCGGTCTACTACTTCTCCGTCATTCCAAATCAGCTGGACTGGCCGTCGGCATGGGTGACGGTCGCAGGCGCCATCCTCTTCTGCCTGTTGGGCGCCCTGGTACCGGCGGCGAAGGCCGCCGACACGGACCCGGTGGAGGCGCTGCGCCATGAGTAGCACCCTGCTTGAAGGCCGTGACCTGCACAAGACCTACCGGCTTGGCCACGTGGATGTCCCGGTACTTCGCGGCACCTCCCTATCGGTAGATGAGGGATCCTGGACGGCGGTGCTCGGCTCAAGCGGCAGCGGCAAGTCAACATTGCTGCACCTGCTCGGTGGCCTCGATCGACCCGACGCCGGGGAGGGCCGCGTCCTCTTTCGAGGAAGCGAATTGGCCTTCGATTGCAACGCCGCGATGAACCGCTACCGAAATCGTCAGGTCGGCTTCGTCTTCCAGTTCTACCACCTGCTCCCGGAGTTGACGGTGCTCGAGAACACGATGCTCCCCTCGATGATCCGCGGTGGCAGTCAGGTGGGTGCCACCGATCGAGCCGCGAACCTCCTGGATCGACTGGGCCTCTCGCACCGCACTGCGCATCGGCCCCGAGAACTCAGCGGCGGCGAGCGGCAGCGGGTGGCCATCGCCCGCGCGCTGGTCAACGAACCAGCGGTCCTCCTGGCCGATGAGCCCACGGGAAATCTCGACGCCGCCACGGGGTCCGAGATCCTCGACGTCCTCGCTGGCCTGCACGATGAGGGGCTGGCCATCGTCATGGTCACCCACGACAGCGCCATCGCCGAGCGAAGCAACCGCTGCGTGGACCTCGTTGACGGTCGACTCTCCTGAAGCCGCCGAAATGGCAGGAGTAGCCGGTCGCGACGCACGGGCGGCAGTTATCGAACCTTTTCACCCCTTCCACCACTAGGACTCAAATGGAACGGCTGTTGCACCGATTGTGAGGTGGGGGGGAATCCGGTGCGCCCCGTCGGCGTACCATGCCCCCGGAAATGGCCCACGGAAGGATCTGTAGGAGACTGACCCGATGTTCGAGCGACTGACAGACCGCGCCCGCAAGGTCATGGCCCTGGCAAACCAGGAAGCCCAGCGGTTCAACCACGAGTACATCGGGACCGAGCACATCCTCCTTGGCCTGGTCAAGGAAGGATCGGGCGTCGGCGCCAACGTCCTCAAGCACCTGGGCATCGACCTGCGCAAGGTGCGCCTGGAGGTCGAGAAGCTCGTCAAGAGCGGGCCGGACATGGTCACCATGGGCAAGCTGCCCCAGACCCCCCGCGCCAAGAAGGTCATCGAGTACGCCATCGAGGAGGCTCGGAGCCTCAATCACAACTACGTCGGCACCGAGCACCTGCTGTTGGGGCTGTTGCGCGAGCAGGACGGCGTCGCCGCGCAGGTTCTGATGAACCTCGGCCTCAAGCTCGAAGAGGTCCGCGAGGAGGTCCTCAATCTCCTCGGTGCCGGTGTTGAGCAAGACGACGATCCCGAGGGCGTGCTCGAACCGGCCGAGGGCGGCGAGCCGAGTCCCTCCCCGCGTCGCGGAAAGAGCAAGACGCCTGCGCTGGACAGCTTCGGGCGTGACCTGACCGAGTTGGCCAAGTCAAGCGACCTGGACCCGGTCATCGGCCGCTACGAGGAGATCGAGCGGCTCGTGCAGGTGCTCTGCCGCCGCACGAAGAACAACCCCGTCCTCCTGGGCGAGGCCGGCGTGGGCAAGACTGCGATCGTCGAGGGCCTGGCGCAGCGCATCATTACCTGCGAGGTCCCGGACCTTCTGCAGGATCGACGCGTCGTCGTAC
>CAZKTE010000009.1:0-37873 GCA_964555625.1 uncultured Isosphaeraceae bacterium
GGGTGTCCAGACGGCGATCGGGTCGGCATTGTGCTCAGCGGCGGTAACATCCAGCGTTAACGGTCGACGCCGGCGCCGTAGCGTCAGGCGGCCTACTGCTTCTGCGCGCGGCGACGCTGCAACTCAGCGTCGACGAACCCGTCGAGATCACCGTCAAGCACCGACTGGGGGTTCCCGACCTCGTGGCCCGTGCGGTGGTCCTTGACGCGGTTGTCGTACAGCACGTAGCTGCGAATCTGCGTACCCCATCCTTGGTCGACCTTGCCACCGGTAGCCGCATCGAGTTCGGCCTGCCGCCGCTCCTCCTCCAACTGGTCGAGCTTTGCCTGCAGGATGCGCATGGCCTGCTTGCGGTTCTGCAGCTGCGCCTTGTGTGTCGAACTGACAACCATGATGCCGCTGGGCCTGTGAACGATCCGCACCGCCGAGGCGACCTTGTTGACGTTCTGTCCGCCCGGCCCCGATGCGCGCGCAAACGTCGTCAACTCGATGTCCTTCTCGTCGACCTCGACCTGCGACTCGGCGAACTCGGGGATCACATCCACGGTTGCGAAGCTCGTCTGGCGCTTGCCCTGGGAGTTGAACGGGCTGACCCGGGCGAGGCGATGGGTGCCACGCTCGCAGCTGAGATTGCCATAGGCCATAGGGCCCTTCACGAGGTAGGTCACCTCGCTGATGCCCACCTCGGAGCCATGGATGCGGCTGATCTCCTCGATCTTCCAGTCCTTGCGATCGATGAAGTGGTTGAACATCCGATCGAGCATCGCGGCCCAGTCATCGGCCTCGGTGCCGCCGTCGCGACTCTGGATGGAGAGGAAGCAGTTGCGATGGTCGTGGGGACCACTCAGCAGCGACTGGACCTCCACGCGATCCATGCGGGTCTTTAACGTGAAGAGCTGCTCGTCGGCCTCCGAGAGCAGGTCGCCGTCGTCTGCCTCCCTGGCGAGTTCGTAGGCGACCTTGGCATTCTCGAAATCGCCGATGACCGCCTCAAGGTCGGCCGTCTGGACCTTGAGGATCTTGTATTGCTCGATGGTGGCCTGCGCGGCTATCTGGTCGGACCAGAAGTCCGCCTCGTTCATCTGCCCCTGGAGCGCATCGCGAGCGGCGACCTTTCCGTCGTAGTCAAAGAGAGTCGCGGATCGTTACGATCCGCGCCTCGAGGTCATCGATCACGGGTTGGTGGGCGTCGAAGTGCATGCGGCCGGGAGGATACCAGCACCCCGTCCCGGGGATGTATCCTGCCTCGCCGTGGAACCGTCCGACCGAGCGAGGCAGATTCCCCCGTCGATCACCCTGGCCATCAGCGCGAGGGTACGTGATCTTCTCGCCTCGGGCCGCGAGGTCATCGCCTTCGGCGCGGGTGAGCCCGACTTCGATACCCCGACGGTCATCACCGATGCGGCGATCACATCACTTCGAGCCGGTGACACCCACTACATGCCTGCCTCCGGGACGCCGGAGGCACGCGAGGCCATCGCCGCCAAGCTCCGGGATGAGAACGGCATTGCCTGCAGCCAGGAGCACGTCTCGATCAACAGCGGCGCGAAGATGTCTATCAACCTTGCGCTGATGGCGCTGCTGGACCCGGGTCAGGGCCAGGAGGTCATCGTGCCCACCCCCGCGTGGGTGAGCTACGGGCCGATGATCACCCTTGCCGGAGCAACAATGGTGGAGGTCGCCACCGGTCCCGAGTCCGACTTCAAGGCCACACCTGATGAACTTTCTGCGGCGATCACGCCCGCCACGCGCGCCATCATGCTCAATAGTCCCAGTAACCCCTGTGGCACCATGTACGACCCGGACGAGACGCGGGCGATCGCATCCATGCTGGAGGCCCATCCGGACGTGGCAATCATCAGCGACGAGATCTACGACCGCCTCGTCTACGGTGACTGTGATCACCTCTCCTTCGGGTCGATCGATCCCATCGCAGAGCGCGTTATCACGATCAACGGGCTCTCCAAGACCTTCGCGATGACCGGGTGGCGCATCGGCTACGCCTGCGCACCGGGCAATGATGGTGCGATCGCGCGGGCGATGAACACGCTCCAGAGCCAGTTGACGACCTCGGTGACGAGCTTCTGCTACGCAGCGATCCCAGTCGCCCTGCAGCAGGCGACAGACAGGGTGGAGCAGATGCGATCGGTATTCGCCCAGCGGGCAGCCCTGATGCACGAACTCATCTCCGCCTGGCCAGACTGCACCTGCCCGCGTCCGACTGGCGCCTTCTACGCCTTCCCCCGCGTCTCGGCTCACTACGGCAAGACGACGCCGCAGGGGCGGGAGATCACCGACGCGCTCTCGCTTGCCGAGGCGCTGCTCGAGGAGACCAGCGTGGCGATCGTGCCGGGTACGGACTTCGGCGGGTGTGGCCCGCAGCACATCCGGCTGAGCTTCGCCTGCAGCGAGGATCGAATTCGTGAAGGGGTAGAGCGGATTGGACAATGGCTTGGATCTCTAAGCGGATCGGCCAATGTCGGATCCTACAGTTCCTTGGATGCTGTCAACCGGCCCTAGATTTGGTCGGCGGGATCGCGCGCCAATCTTCATCCCAGTGAGTTTGCCACATCGCTGGGCGGTGACACCACTACATCGCATCCTTCAAGGCCTCTGCCTTGAAGGTACTGGAGAAGCCCAGAACATGCTTTCACGGCGACCCCTTCCTGGGCTTCACGAGTCGAAGCTCCCAGGTGTGGAGTGGCGAGGATCTTGGGATGTCCTCTGAATGGATGGTCTTCCGGCGGCGGCTCGGTTGTGTAGACATCGATCGCCGCGCCGGCGACGCGCCCAGCATCGAGTGCCTCGACCAGCGCTTCCTCGTCCACAATGCCCCCACGGGCAGCATTGACAACAAGTAGACCCTCCCTGCATCGTGAGAATTGCTCCTCGCCGAGCATTCCTGCCGTCTCGTCTGTGCGTGGAACATGGAAGGAGATGACATCGATCTGAGTGATGAGTTCGTTAATGTCAGAGACCATCTCGACCTCGCCGTCCAGTGTGGTCGGATCTGTCATGAATGGGTCGTAGCCGACGACCTTCATGCCAAACGCGAGTGCCCTTTGGGCCACTGCTTGTCCAATCCGGCCCATACCGACGATGCCCAGTGTTCGGCCAGCGAGTTGTACCCCGACGTAGGCGCTCCGATCCCAACCGCCACTGTGGAAGGTTGCATTGGAAGGTCCGATGTTGCGCGCAAGCGCCATCATCAGAGCAAAGGCATGTTCAGCCGTGGTGATCGTGCCTGCAGACGCCGAATTCATCACAAGGATGCCAAGATCTCTGGCGGTGGGGAGGTGGATGTTGTCGACGCCCACGCCCGCCCGGGCGATGCCTCGCAGGCGGCATCCATCGCGGCCGAAGGCCCCCTTCAGGAGGTCCTCAGTGAGCTTGACGGCACTTCGGACAACCACTCCATCGTGGGCCGCGAGTGCTTCTTCGAGGTCTGAACCAGCAAGTCCTGTCTGATCAGTGACTTCCACGCCGTCCTGGGCGGCAAGGAACGCGGCTCCCTGAGGTGCCAGCTTGTCTGCGATGAGTATGTTAATGGCCATGGCGCGGTTTCCAGGGTCGTGTGAGGGGGTGGTGATCGGCCGGAGATTGGCTAGACTACCCAATTCACGACACCAGCGGACATGAGGACAGAGGGCGAAACCCAGACATGATCGCCACGGATTCCAGACAAGCACTGATCAGTGAGCACCAGCGCCATGAGACCGACCGTGGATCCACGGAGGTCCAGGTGGCACTGCTGACGGCACGAATCGCCGAGCTCACCGGGCATCTCCAGGGCCACAAGCACGACCACCACTCGCGCCGGGGCCTCCTGATGCTCGTAGGTCGACGCAACCGCCTGCTGCGATTCCTCTCCCGCACCAACAGGGAGGCCTACCAGGCCCTTATTCAGAAGCTCGGGCTCCGCAAGTAGGAGCCCTCAACCCGCGCCGTCACCTTCGCCGGCCCAGTCGTCACACTTGCGGCAGTGGACGAGCGACGCTCATTCGACCGTCCCTTGTCTTCTGCCTCTTGGAAGCGCGACAGGCCCCTGAGCGACAGGGACCGCGCCCCAGGAAGGCAAACGCATGAGTACCAAGATCGTTGTCAGCCGAGAGATCGGCAACCGCACGCTGAGCTTTGAGGCCGGACAGGTCGGCAAGCTCGCCAGCGGATGCGTCATCGCCAGGTACGCGGACTCCGCCGTGCTCTGCTCGGCCATGCGAGCGAATCCGCGTCCAGGCCTCGACTTCTTCCCGATGCAGTGCGACTACCGGGAGCGAACGCCCGCCGCGGGCAAGTTCCCAGGTGGCTTTCGCAAGCGCGAAGGCGCACCAAACGAGAAGGAGATCCTCACCATGCGGCTGATGGATCGCCCGATCCGTCCGCTGTTTCCCGACGGCTTCATCGACGAGGTTCAGATCCAGGCCTGGGTCATGAGCCACGACGCGGAGAACGACACCGACGTGCTGGCCTGCAGCGCAGCGTCCATGGCACTCTGCCTGACGGACGCGCCCTTCGAGGGTCCCGTCGCCACCGTAAGAGTCGGCCGTATCGTGACCGATGACGGTGAAGCGCTGGTTCTGAACCCGACATACACCCAGATGCAGTACTCCGACATCGACCTGGTGCTCAGTGGGCACAGCGACGGTGTCAACATGATCGAGGTCGGCGCCGCGCAGATGCCCGACGCCGATGTCCTTGCGGCCATCAAGTTCGGCTACGAGGAGGGCATCAAGCCCATCCTCGAGATGCAGGTCGAGTTGATGGAGAAGATGGGTCGCACCGAGACGGTGGTCGGCGACCTGTCGCTTCCCGCCGACGACGTGGCTGCCAAGGTCAAGGAGGTCGCCGAGACCGAGATGACCGAGTGCCGCAGGGTCCCCGGCAAGGCCGATCGCAACGACAAGGTCGACGCGCTGCGCACTCGCGTGCTCGAGGAGACCTTCGCGATCCCGGAGGGATGCTCCTACAGCGAGCACAAGGACGCTGAGAAGCGCCAGTCACAGGCACGTGAGGCGTTCCGAACGCTCGAGAAGAAGGTCACCCGGCGGCTCATCGTCGAAGAGAGCCAGCGGGCCGACGGCCGGGCGGCCGAGGAGCTTCGGGGATTGGAGATGGAGGTCGGCATCTTCGCGAGGACCCATGGGTCGGCGCTCTTCCAGCGCGGCGAGACCCAGTCTCTGGTGAGCTGCACGCTTGGTGCAGGCCGCGACGAACAGATCGTCGACGGGCTCCTTCCGGAGTTCGCCAAGAAGTTCTACCTGCACTACAACTTCCCGCCGTTCTGCACCGGCGAGGCCCGCATGATTCGCGGACCCTCACGTCGCGAGATCGGTCACGGCGCACTTGCCGAGCGATCGTTGCTTGGCATTCTGCCGGACATCGAGGACTTCCCCTACACCATTCGCATCGTCAGCGACATCACCGAGTCCAACGGCAGCTCGTCCATGGCGAGCGTCTGCGGCGGGTGCTTGGCTTTGATGGACGCGGGCGTGCCGATCGCCGGCACGTGTGCCGGCATCAGCGTCGGCCGCTTCAGCAACGACGAGGGCAAGATGGTCCACGTCCTTGACATCATCGGAGAAGAGGACTTCTTCGGTGACATGGACTTCAAGGTCTGCGGCACGCGTGACGGGATCACCGGTATCCAGCTGGACCTCAAGGCCCGTGGCCTGTGGTTCGACGAGATCGAGACGATCTTCGGCATCGCGCTGAAGGGTCGCCTCTCGATCATCGAGCAGATGGAGACGGTCATCGCGGAGCCGCGAGCCGAGCTCTCACCGCACGCACCGCGCATGATCACGGTCATGATCGACCCGGAGAAGATCGGCAAGCTCATCGGGCCCGGCGGCAAGACCGTGCGGTCCATCCAGGAGCGTACCGGTGCAAACGTCGACATCAATGACGACGGCACCGTGCAGATCAGTTCGGTCAACCAGGAGGCCGCCGAGCAGGAGAAGGCCGAGGTCGAGGCGATCGGCGCCGAGATCAAGGTCGGAAGCGTGTTCGAGGGCAAGGTCGTGTCGACCCGCGACTTCGGCGCGTTCATCGAGATCGCGCCCGGTACGGACGGCATGTGCCACATCTCCGAACTGGCCGATGGCTACGTCGAGAAGGTCGGCGACGTCTGCAAGGTTGGTGACATGCTCAAGGTGAAGGTCATCAACGTGGACGACACCGGTCGCATCAAGCTCTCTCGCAAGGCGCTCCTCTCCAAGTCCGACGAGGCGGAGGAGTCCAAGGAGTCCGAGGAGACCGCCGTCTCGAGTTGATCTGCCCTTGAGGGGCTGATCACCAGTCGTGGGAGGTTCGGCAGTGCACTGGACCTGGTTCATCGCGGGTCTCGCGCTAGGCGCGGTGGCCGCGTTGCCGGTGGTCCTTGCGCTCCATCGCCGCGCGGAGCGGCGCACGGACGAGGCGCGCAAGCGCGCAGCCAACTCCGAGCGGCTTGCCGAGATCGGCACGATGACCGGTGGGCTCGCACACGAGATCAAGAACCCGCTCTCGACCGTTGCGCTCAACGCGCAACTGCTTGCCGAGGACATCGGCTCCGCGGGGCTGCCCGAGGACGAGCGGCAGCGAATCCAGCGGCGGCTCGAGACCCTTGGGAGGGAGGTCGAGCGGCTCGGTGGCATCCTCGAGGACTTCCTGCAATTCGCAGGTCGCATGAACCTCGACCGCGAGGCGATCGATCTGCGCGAACTGCTCGGTGAGATCGAGGACTTCTACGCGCCCCAGTGCGACCGCGACGGCGTGGTACTGCGCATGGATCTGCCCGGCGATGCGGTACGCGCATCGGTGGATCGCGGCCTGCTCAAGCAGGCGATCCTGAACCTCCTGATCAACGCCTCGCAGGCCATGGTCGCCCACGGCGAGGGTGGATCGCGGGATCTCATGGTGCGCTTGGCGCGCGATGGGAGCACGGCGTCGGTACACGTGATCGATACCGGGCCGGGCATCGACCAGGACCGCGTGTCCGAGATCTTCCATCCCTACGTGTCAAGTCGCCAGGGCGGCACCGGCCTGGGACTGCCCACGGCGCAGCGCATCGTCCAGGAGCACGGCGGCCACATCGACGTGGCAAGCGAGCTGGGGAAGGGCAGCGACTTCACGGTCGTCCTGCCGCTGCGGGGGTGATGCAGGTCCTCATTGCGTTCAACCCGGTCAGTGGCCGCGGCCGCTCGGCGCAGCTTGCCGAGGAGCTTGCATCTACGCTCACAGATGCTGGCTATGAGACGCAACAAGTCCCCACGCCCGCGACCGTGGATGCCGGCTGGCTCGCCTCGAAGGAAACAGGCGACACCGTGGCGGCGATCGCCGTCGGTGGCGATGGCACGATGCGCATGGTGGCTGCGGAACTAGCTGGCGGCGACGTGCCGGTCTACCACGCTGCCTGCGGGACGGAGAACCTCTTCGCCACATCAATGGGGCTCTCGCCGGATCCGGCACGTGTGCTGGCGGCGATCGAGGCGGGCAACGTGCAGCGCATCGACACGGCCAGTGCGGGCGGGGCATTCATGCTCCTGATGTGCTCGGTGGGCATCGACGCGGCGATTGTCGCGGACCTGGATGCTCGGCGCGGCGCGTCGATCACGCACTGGACCTACGCGATGCCCATCGCGCGGCAGCTGTTGCAGTTTCGACACCCGACGCTCAGCGTCATCGTCGATGGAGAGCAGATTGTTGATGGATGCCGCGGCTGGGTCGTGGTTGCAAACAGCCCGGCCTATGCGCGGGGACTCAATCCGGCGCGCGACGCGTCGTTGACCGATGGCCTGTTGGACGTGCTGTTTCTGCCCGTCGGCGGTCTTCTGCAGTCACTTGCCTGGGTCCAGCGGATGATGCGAGGGGTGCAGTTGCGGCACCCGGCGGCGGTGCATGCCCGTGGTACCGCAGTGACCATCGAGTCGGACCCGGCGTCCCCCTGGCAACTCGACGGCGACCCGGCTCCAGATGGCGCCGCCACGACGGCACTTGATGTGAGTGTCTCCCCGGCCTCGCTGCCGATCCTGCTGCCGTCTGGCTGACTACAAGAGCGCGTTGCTATCGATGACGCCCTGGGCCACCTGCGTGATCGTCTTGCGGGTACTTCGCGACTGCTGCTGGAGCAGCCGCATGGCATCGGGCTCACTCACGCCCTTGCGATCGACGATGATCCACTTGGCCTTCTCGATGAGCTTGCGATCCTCCAGCCGCTGCTCGAGCGTGATGATGCGACTGCGCTGCTCCATGTGATCGAGATAGCGCTGCCACGCTACGGTGAGGCCGGCGCGCAGTTGGTCGGTCTTTACGGGCTTGAGCAGGTACCCGAAGACGCCCGCCTCCCCGCTGTCGCGAAGGTAGTCGTCGTCGCCGAACGCAGAGAGGATGACGACTGGGATCTCCATCTCGGCGAAGAGCACTTTCGCGGCCTCGAGCCCGTCCATGTTGGGCATGCGGATGTCCATGAGCGCAAGATCGGGCTTCTGGGCACGACATGTCTCGATGGCGTCCACACCGTCGCGGCATGGGCCGACGACCTCCAAGCCCAGGCCCTCAAGCGATGCGACGACGCCCTGCGCCACGAGCGCCTCGTCTTCGGCGACGAGAATGCGCGCAGGTGCATCCGGCAATACGTCGCGGATCTCTTGCGATGACTGGCTGGTTGGGGTCATTCCTGGACCTCTCCTTCCGGCGCTCCACTCGCCGCGGCATCAGGGCCGCGGCAACCTGGGATCACCGACCTGAGTCTACCGCGCAATTGGACTCAGTCGAGAAAATCCCCCTCGCGGAGGCGGGCGGGGACATATTCCTCCGTCACGTAGGAAATGTCGCGGGTGATCAGCGACTCGACTTCCATCTTGAAGCCGTTTCGCAACATCGCCCGGATCTCCTTCTGCCAGTGCTTCTTGTGTTCGAACCACGGGTAGGCGGCGATCTGCTTGGCACGGGTCTTGTCGCGATCGTTGAGTTCGATGCAGACGTCGCTTGTGAGTTCGCAGCGCTCGAAGTCCTTGGCGCGGATGCCCATGAACTTCGCGTCCGGGATCGCCATGCGCTGGCTCTCGAAGGCCAGATTGATCGAGCCCTGTTTGATGACGCTGTAGATGTAGTGGCCCCATGGGTCGCAGTCGAGCAGGCAATAGACGGGGAGCTTGAGTTCCGTGTGCATGCGATGCAGCAGGCGCCGCACGCCCCGCGGGGGCTGGCCGGAACCCTCGGTGAGGATGCAGTTGTGCTCCTCCCAGAAGCGATCCTCGTTGAAGCGGCTCCAGACGGTGTCCTTCTCCACATGCAGGATGAACTTCGCGTCGCAGTTCTTGAACTGGAGGACCGACGGCTCGCAGATGCTCGGAATCGCGTAGCCACCGGTGCCCATGCGCCGACAGTCGATCTCGTCGCCGTTGTCGATGACCGTGATGTTTCCCACCATCGTGCCGCGCTTCTTGGCGAAGACATGCAGTTCCTCGCGCAGTCCGTCAAGGGCGACCTCGAGGTCCTCAAGGATCGAATCGGACTCCCCCTGATCGTCGAAGGTCTTCTCGCCTGTGCCCTCGATCGTGTGCAGCGCCATGTAGTACATGCCGCGCAGACTGAGGGTCTTCTCGGCGTCGATAAGATCATGGCACCCCTTGGCAAGCAGCAGCGACTGCATGAACTTCCGCGCCTGGCCGAGGTTGAAGAGGCTGCGGGTCTGGGTCGCGTCGCCCATCTCAAGGATCCGCCTGCGCTTGTTGTAGCGCATGTTCGAGACGCTGCGCGTGGGGATGTCGAAGTTCGGTTCGCGCTGCGCGAGGCTTGACTTCACGACACCCTCGGCGAGGCCCTTGATCTTCCCTGTGGTAACGGCATCTCGCTTCTTGTCGACGACGCGGCGCGTGATCTTCTTTCGGGTGGTCTTCTTCTTTGCCATTGCGGTGCTACTTCTTCTTCTTCTTCTTCCGAGGTTTGGTCTTCTTCGTCGCGACCTTCTTGGCAACGCGCTTCCTAGTGACCTTCTTCTTCGACTTCTTCCTGCTCTTGGGGGGCTTCTTGGTGGGCGCCACGTCATCTTCGAAGAGTGACTCGGGCACGTCGTCGCTGATGCTGTTGCGGCGGCCCTCAAGGATGACGACGCTCTCGTCGCTTGCAAGCCGACCGCCGTCGTCGATGACGCGGCCCTCGTCATCGAGCATGGCGTCTGCCTCCTCGGTGCGGCGACGGGCCTGCTTGCGCAGCGCCTTGTAGAGTTTGTCAACGTCGGTGCCGGTGATGGCGCCGCAGCTGCGGGAGATCTCGCCGATGTATCGCTCAAAGGCGCTGCGCCGCTCAGCCTCGCGCGCCATGCGCTTGCGACGCCGCAGGTAAGTGCCGAGCTTGCGACCGCAGTCCTGCAGGGCCAGCTTCATCTCCTTTCGGATCTCGTCGTAGTCGGCGATCGCTTCCTTGGACTCGCTGGTGAAGGGCACCCAGACACTGACCATGTGGATGAACACGACCAGTGGGCCCACCGGCAGACTGCCGCGGGGCTGTGACATGCCGTAGTTCTTCCAGGAAGTGTCGATGACCGACTTGAAGGAGGAGCAGCTCGACTGCTGGTAGAGCAGGGGGACCCGGTTTGCGAAGCGCAACACACGCGTCGACTCGTCCCGCGCAAGGTCGCCACCGAAGGCGATTGCCGCCTCGATCTGGAAGGGATTGCCGCGGTAGACGGTGGGGGGCCGGGTGGAGGCGGCGAAGAACTCCGCATAGACCTCCTTGAGCAGGCCCGCCAGCAGGGCCTTTGGTCCGATGGGCACCAGGCAGTCCGTGGGCGGCGCAATGATGCGCGTGTCTTGGATGGACTTGTAGAGCTGCTCGGCGTCCCCGTGGCCGATCGACTTGATCCAGGTCTGGCCGCTGAGTCCCGCGCCCTTGGCAAGTTCGCGCGCCTTGGTGGGACCCACGCGGCAGAAGTCCTTGGCCAGGAATCCGCCAAGCTGTCGCTGCTGGGTGCGCTCGAGCATCTGGATCAGCGTGCCAAGCTCGATGCCCTTTGGATGGGGCTTGATCTCCCGCGGCTCCTCCGGCAGTTCGTCCATTGCGCGTGGAAACTCGACAGTCTCGTTGGTGGGGGTCACGTAGGTGATGCGAGCATGTGGATTGGCGATCGCCGTCTGCTCAAGGTACTCGTCGATCGACTGGCGACCTTTCTGGTAGCGACCCTCGAGCTCGATGGCGACCTGCGTGCCATGGCCCTCCGGGAACAACTTGTCGTCCTCTGGGTGCTCGCTGTCGTCGACCACGGTCGGGCGATTCTTTGTCGTGTCGATCTTCAGGAGCACCTCGTGCGCGGGCTTGCGCTTGGCGGTCTTTGAGATGATCATGATGGGCTTGCCGGTGGTCATCAGCCCGTACATGCCCGCGGCGCTGATGCCGATGCCCTGCTGGCCGCGCGACATCTTCAGCCGGTGAAACTTCGACCCATAGAGCAGCTTGCCGAAGATGTTCTCAATCTGCGTGCGCACGATGCCCGGGCCGTTGTCGCGCACCGTCAGCTTGAAGCGCGTCTCCTCCAGCTGCAGGACGTGCACATGGATGTCCGGGAGGATCCCGGCCTCCTCGCAGGCGTCGAGTGCGTTGTCGACCGCCTCCTTCACCGCCGTCAACATCGCCTTGCGGGGATTGTCGAAGCCTAGGAGATGGCGGTTCTTGGCGAAGAATTCGCTGACGGAGATCTCGCGCTGGCCCTCGGCCATCGACTCGGCCGTGGCGCGGGGCTTCTCCTTGCGCTTCGACGTGGAGGGTCGCTTGGCGACGACCTTCTTCGTGGTCTTGCGGCGGGTCTTCTTCTTCGAGGAGCGAGCCTTTGGCATCCTGCGGGGGGCTTCCAGCGTGGTCATCGTCGGCCGTCCATGGCGCACTGACACGCCGACGCCCGGTGGGCCCGCCGTGCCATGGCCTCTATCGGCCAGCGTTGCCGGTCAAGTCGAGCCAGTAGCCCCCCGGGGGGGGTTGCGGTATCCTTCCTCCCCCGGATCCACCCTCAGGATCCCCCCAGGAGACACTTCCATGGCCCTTGAGCGCACGCTGATCATCCTGAAGCCCGATGCCGTCCAGCGGGGTCTCATGGGCCGCATCCTCGGCCGATTCGAGGACAAGGGCCTGAAGGTCGTCGGCGCGAAGTTCATGCAGATCGACGCTGAATTGGCTGCGACGCACTACGAGTCGCACCAGGGGAAACCCTTCTACGAGGGCCTCGTGGCGTTCATGACCAGTTCCCCGGTTCTTGTGCTTGCCCTCGAGGGCGTCGCGTCCATCGCGATCTGCCGCACCATGATGGGGGCTACGTTCGGCTCGAATGCAGATGCGGGCACCATTCGAGGCGACTTCGGGGTGAGCAACAGCTTCAATCTCGTGCATGGCTCAGACAGCCCGGAGGCGGCGCAGCGAGAACTCTCGCTGTTCTTCGCCGAGGGCGAACTGCTGGGCTGGGATCGCGCAAGCGAGGGCTGGGTCTACGACCTCAGCGGCGACGAGCCCGAGTAGAAACGACTGCGAAACTCCTCGTGATCATCGTCACGAACCCGCGCCGCACGGGCGCCACGGCCGCTGCGCGCGAAAAGTCTGGGAAACCTACCAAAGTCGGTTCATCTGTTGGGGGTCAACCTCGTATGTGTAGGTAGCTCGCGCTCCGCGCGCGGGTTCATTTCTTTGATCGCGGGGGAACAATACGATGCCTCGATGCACGAGCGACAGGGATGTCCGGCGCGCTGCATCTGCCTCGCCACGACGGCGACGCCGAAGCGGCCCGGAGCGGGCCCGTATCGAACGGGCCCTCGCAGAACCCATGGACTACATGGACTCGCCCATCCTGCACCGTCGCAACGCTGAGCGCCTCATCTTCGATGATCCCGATCCCGTGCCCCGACCGTCGGTGGCCTGGTACCACCCGATGACCGACAGCCCACCGTCGACCTCGCAGCGCAAGGGCCTCGTACTCAGCCGTGAGCAGGAGGGGGTGCTCTTTCGCCAGTACAACTACGCCCGTCTCCGCGTGTGCCGCGTTCGCGTCCGCATGGGCAAGCAACCGACGGACTCGGTCCTCGACACGCTCCTTCGTTGGTATGACCTGGCACTTGATCGTCGCGACCAGATCGTCGAAACGAACCTGGCGCTGGTGCTGGCAATGGCACGGCGCGTACGGGGCCCTGAGAGCGACTTCTCAGACATCATCGCCGAGGGAAACGTCGCACTGATGCGATGTGTCGACAAGTTCGACTGCGAGCGAGGATTCAAGTTCTCGACATACGCGTGTCGGGCCATCCTCAAGTCCTTCTATCGCTACGGCTCCAAGCAGGCCAAGTACCGCCAGCGCGCACCGTACGAGTTCGATCCCGATCGCGCACATCCAATCGTGGAGACGCCGCAGGACGAGGCGAGTGAAGGCGTGGAGCAGGTACGCCGCATCATGCGCGAAAACGAGGCGGACCTCTCGCCCGTGGAGCAGGAGATCCTGTCCTGCCGTTTCGGCATCAATGCCGGTCCGGACCCGAAGCGAATGACGCTCGAGCAGGTCGGCCGACGCATCGGAATGACCAAGGAACGCGTGCGCCAACTCCAGAACAAGGCGATCGAGAAGCTCCGTGAGGCCATGGGGAGCCATGGCGAAGGCGACCTCTCCCTGAACTGAAGAGTTCCCGCCGTTGCTCGAACGATAGAGTGAGAGCGACGCGATGAGCACGGCACCACCAATCAGCGAGACAGCCAACGACGGGGGATCGGTCCAGTTGCCGATCCTGCAGGTGAAGCGTTCCCGCGCGACCCCACGTCGATTCGCGGTGTTGATCACCGTACAACTGCTGATCATTGCCCACGTCGTGGTCTGGCTGCTCAGCCGGCACTACGGGTGGTTCGGCGGCCGCACCATCACGCCCATCGAACCTTCGGAGGGGATGGAGCTCGTCAAGCACGGGGTCATCAACGCCGGGGCCATCTTCTTTGCGATCACGCTGCTTGCGACGCTTGTCCTGGGCCGCTGGTTCTGCGGCTGGGGATGCCACATCGTTCTGCTCCAGGATGCCTGCTACTGGCTGATGCGCAAGATCGGCGTGCGCCCGCGGCCATTTCGTTCGCGCCTGCTGGCGTGGTTTCCCCTTGCGCTGGCCTTCTACATGTTCCTCTGGCCAGTGGTCTATCGCGTCGTGTTCGCCCCGTGGCTGCAGCCCGGGCTCCACTGGCCGGGATTCTCGACGGACCTGGTGACATCGAACTTCTGGAGCACCTTTGCCGGTCCTGTCATGGCCGCGCCGTTCCTGCTGGTCTGCGGGTTCGCGAGCGTCTACGTCCTGGGCGCGAAGGGCTTCTGCACCTATGGCTGTCCCTATGGGGGGTTCTTCGCGCCGCTTGAGCAGCTTTCCAAGTGGCGGATCCGCGTGACGGATGACTGCCGTGGATGCGCCCACTGCACGGCCGCCTGCACGTCCAACGTGCGCGTGCACGAGGAAGTGCGGACCTGGGGCATGGTGACCGATCCGGGGTGCATGAAGACGCTTGATTGCGTGAGCACCTGCCCAAACGACGCCCTGTACTTCGGAAAGGGCCCGTCGGCGATCAAGAAGCAGTCGCGTGGCGGGATCATGCCGGATCGCCGCCATGACCTCTCAGTGCGCGGCGAGGTGGCCCTCGGCGTGCTCTTCCTAGCGTCCTTCCTCTCCTATCGGGGCATCTACGCGGCCGTCCCCATGCTCATGGCCGTGGGCATGGCACTGGTGACGTCCTGGACGCTCTGGAAGGCCTGGTGCGTGATGCGCCTGGCCAACGCGAGCCTGCACCGCACCCAGCTGCGCTACCACGGGGCAATGCGGCCTGCCGGACGTCTCTTCCTGGCAGTGGCGGCGATCATTGCGATCTTCGCGATCCAGTGCGGCGCCGTGGCGACGCTGCGCATCGCCGGTGACGCGCAGTTGGTGGCCGGAGACAGCGATCGGGCCCTGCGCCTGCTTCGGCTCTCCGGACCCATCGGTGAGGGGGGCGTGGGTCTGGCAAGCGATCCGAACGTAGACATGACGATCGCGCGGCTCGAGGAAGCCCGCGGTGACCTCGACGAGGCGGAGCGTCTGCTGCGCCGGGTGGATCGCCGCGTCGGACCACATGAGATCGCGTCGATGCGCATCGGGCAGGTCTTGCAGTTGCGCGGCGACGATGCGGCGACGGCCGCCTTCTACGCAGATCGCCTCGCGGCCAACCCGACCTGGCCGCTGGTCTGGGAGGACCGTATCGCCTGGCTGATTCGCTCGGGAGATGCTGCCGGCGCCGTGGATGCGTCGCGATCAGGACTCGCGGCCAATGGCACGGCCCTTCGGCTCCTGAAGCAGGGCGTCTTCGTCGAACTCAATCTCGGCGAGCTCGCTCGCGGCATCGGCCTTCTCGAGCAGGTGGTCGATCGGGTACCCGATGATGTCGAGGCGTGGGCGACGCTGGCGCGTGCATTACAGCAGGCCGGCAGGGGCGCGGAGGCTGCTGCAGCAGCGGATCGTGCGCGGCAGCTCGGTGCCACGCTCCCCTAGGCGACGAGCGCGCCCTGGAAGTGTGCATGCAACTCGGTGGCGGAGGTCGCCGCGAAGGCCGCCTCTCGGAAGGCGCGGTCCACCATCAGGCGACTGATGCGACCCAGCGCCTGGATGTGATCAGCCGTGTGGTCCACCGGTGAGACCAGCAGGATGACCAGTTCAACGGGCCGCTTGTCGGGGCTTGCAAAGTCGATGGGGGTGGCTGGAATGCCCATGGCCAGCACGAGGCCCTCCACGTCGTTGCTGCGGCCGTGGGGGATCGCCAGTCCCTCGCCGATGCCTGTCGTCCGCTGGAGTTCGCGCTCCCAGACGGCATCCTTGATGCCCTCTGCGTCGCTGATGCAGCCAGCGTCGACAAGCACATCCACCAGCTCCGCGATGGCGGTCTGGCGAGTGGTAGCCGAAAGCGGCACCTTGATCGTGGTCTCGTTGATCAGGTTCAGCAGGTCCATGGCGCGAAGCGGGGGAGTGTAGCGAGCACATCAGAACCCCGCCATGGGTGCACGAAACAGGGCGGAGAATCCGCCGTCACACCACGTGGTGCCATCGTTTCCGAGGCGGCCGCATGGCAAGAGGCGGGAGGAAGAGACGTGCTTGAGCCCTCGTCGAACAAGCCAGTCAGCCTGACGCTCATTCTCATCGCGGTCGAGGCTGCAGGTAGCGTAGAGGAGGTGGCCGCCAGGCGCGAGCAAGAACAGGGCATCGTTGAGGATCGACTGCTGGAGCGTGACCAGGGAGGCCACGTGCGTCTCGTCCCAGCGATACCGCGCCTCGGGGCGCCGGGCCATTACGCCGCTGTTTGAGCAGGGCACGTCCGCCACCACCAGATCAAAGGGCGACGGGGGTCCATCGTCACCCGGGTCGAGCACGGTCACCTGGGGCAAGCTGGCGGTGGACGCCTGCAGCGACAAGCGGCGGTCATCATTGGGCTCTGTGGCGAAGATGGCAGCCTCCGGAAACATCTCGGCCAATTGTCGGGTCTTGGTGCCGCGACCTGCGCACAGATCCATCACCTGGTCCGGGCGGAGGGACGCTGCAGATTCGAGCGCAGCGGCGCTGGTCGGGTCCTGCACGCGGATGGCCGGGTTGGTTGCCAGGGTGTCCGGGAGACTTGCCGTTGGCTCAAGCACGGCGAAGCCACCCTTGGCATGCGCTCGCAATCCGTCGGGCAGTGGCGAGACTGCGGTCACGATCAGCGGTGGTTCGGCGAGGCTGGCAATGGCGATGTCATCTGCGTCCTCGCTGGTGTTCGCGCGCAGCCGCCCCATGGCTTCCTCCGGCATGCTCGTCTGCGCGGCCAGCCCGCCTTTGGCGAGGCCCGCACGCTCCAGTCTCCAGGCGGATCCATCGCTGCGGAGGATCTGGTCGGCGGCCATGGGATCACCCTCGTCGATGCGCTCGCTGCGCAGCCGGGCGACACTCCGAAGGACGCCGTTGACGAATCCCGTCGCCCGCGGTCGCTTGGCGACCACGCGTGTCCACTCGACGGCGTGATTGATGACGGCGTGATCCGGAAGTCGATCCAACAGCAGGAGTTGCGCCGAACCAACGAGCAGGGCCGCGGCCACTGGCGGGTCCATCTGCGAGCACGGTCGGCGTGCAACATCTGCCAGCACCGCCGCCATTGTGAGCCACCGCCGATGGACTGCGCGATCGATCGCGACTGCCAGCGCCGCGTCTCGCGGCTCAAGCGATGTGACATCGATGGTCGTGGGCTCAAGATCCGGAAATGCGCCAATGCGCGTCTCGATGCGAGAGACGACGACACTGCGTGCGTCCTGCATGCTCAGCCCTGCGTAGCGGCGGCTTGGCATGCCGCCTTCAGGGTCGCGGCCATGTCGATCCGCTCCCAGGAGAACGTACCGTCGCCACCTTCGCCGGGCGTGCGGCCGAAGTGGCCGTGACAGGCGGTTGGTGTGTAGATGGGACGCAGCAAATCCAGTGTCGAGATGATCCCCGCTGGCGTGAGGTCAAAGTGATCTCGGACCATGGCCTCGATGCGCGCCTCGTCCACAGTGGCCGTGCCCTGGCAGTCGACGGCGATCGAGACGGGATCTGGATACCCGATGGCGTAGCTGAGTTGTATCTCACAGATGTCCGCGATGTCGGCTGCGACGATGTTCTTGGCAATGTAGCGCGCCATGTACGCTGCCGAGCGGTCTACCTTGCTCGGGTCCTTGCCGCTGAAGGCGCCGCCGCCGTGGCGACCACGGCCGCCGTAGGAATCGACGATGACCTTTCTGCCGGTGAGCCCACAGTCGCCCTTCGGGCCGCCGAGTTCAAACTTCCCGGTGGGATTGACATGAATCTCGATCTGGTCGTTCCACCACTCACCGAGGACCGGGCGAATCACGTGCTCGATGCACGCGTCGCGCAACCCGTCATGGTCGTCGCTCCAGCGCGGTCCGTGCTGCGTCGAGAGGACGACGGCGGTTACGCCGATGGGCCTGAGCCCCTCGTAGGAGACGGTGACCTGGCTCTTCGCGTCAGGTCGCAACTCCGGGACGCCACCCTCGACGCGCACCTGGGCCTGCTTGGCCACGAGCGCGTGAGACAGATCGATTGTCAGCGGCATCAGTGACTTGGTCTCGCGGCAGGCGAAGCCGAACATGATGCCTTGGTCACCTGCACCCTGCTCCTGGTGAAGGCCAGCGTCGGCGTCCACGCCCTGGCTGATGTCCTGCGACTGGCGGTCCAATCGCACCATGACCTTGCAGGAATCGGCATCGAAACCCAGGGAGGGGTCGTCATAACCGATGGCGCGGATCGTGTCCCGCACGACGGTCTCGACGTCGATGCACTTCGGATCGCTCACCTCTCCGGCCACGATGGCCAGGCCAGTAGTCACCATGGTCTCGGCAGCCACCCGCGCATGCGGGTCCTTGGCGAGCATGGCATCGAGCACGGCGTCAGAGACCTGATCGGCCACCTTGTCTGGATGCCCCATGGACACGGATTCGCTGGTGAATGGACGGATTCTGATGGACATGTCGGGGCCCACTTTTGGGGGGTTCCGTCCATGTTATCAGGGGGGCCGTCCTGCAGCGATCCGATGGTCCGCGCTATGATGTGAACAGGAGGAGATGCCCATGGCGGTGGAAATGGAGTTGTCGCGGATCTTCATTCGTGAACTCACCGACGCGCAGGTCATCGAGCTGCGTGAAGTCGACGGAGCGCGGACGTTTCCAATCGTCGTCGGTCTGCCGGAGGCGTACGCGATCGAGCGGCGCCTCAAGGGCATCGAGCCGCCGCGGCCGCAGACCCATGACCTCCTTGCCTCCGTCGTCCAGCACCTCGACGGCGAGGTCACCCAGATCGTCATCGACGACCTGCAGGACGGCACGTTCTACGCGAAGTTGCATGTGCGGCAGGGGGAGGCGGTTCACGAGATCGACGCCCGGCCCTCAGACGCCATTGCGCTGGGCGCAGCCCAGGGCGTGCCGATCTATGTGGAAGAACACATACTCCTAGCGGTCGAAGCCGACGAATCGCTCGGCGGGGACTGGGATCTCGAAGGCGGCACCGCAAGCGAACAGTTTGATTGGGACTGATGGCGATCGAGACGACACCAATGGCTCCCTTGGCCCTGCAAGGGCGCATCAAGGATCACCCGGAGGACTTCCTCGTGGAGGAGATCCCACTCTATGCGCCGAGCGGAACCGGCGAACACCTCTACTTGGGACTGCGGAAGCGGGACTTGACGCACGATCGACTCGTCGAGCGGCTGGCCCGTGGATTCGACGTGCGACGCTCTGCCATCGGTTGGGCGGGCCGCAAAGATCGCCGGGCAGTGACGACCCAGGCGGTCTCGATTCACCTGCCGGGCGTGGAGCGTGAGATCCCCGACCTTGGATCCGACATCGACGTGCTCTGGTCCTCGCGTCATGGAAACAAGTTGCGGCCGGGGCATCTGCGAGGCAATCGCTTTACGATTCGCGTGCGCAAGCTCGACGCGGCCCGCATGAGTCATGCACGGTCCCGCCTTGCGTCCCTGTCCGACGAGGGGCTGCCCAATGCATTCGGGCCGCAACGATTCGGCGCATCGAGGAACTCGCACCTGCTCGGGGCCGCAGTGCTGCGCGGTGATGATCAAGCACTCCTTTCCGCACTGCTAGGCAGCGGCGGAGGGGCGGGGGACCCGGCGACCGAGGAGGCGCGCGCAGCCTTCGATCGCGGTGACTTGGATGCCGCCGAGGCAGCCTGGCCTGCCAGCCTCAGGACTGAGTTCCAGGTGCTCTCGGCGCTGCGGCACGGAAAGCCGCCCAGAGCTGCCCTGCGTGCCGTTCGCACGCCGCTTCGGCGCTTCTGGGTGAACGCGCTGCAGTCTGCGATCTTCAACCATGTGCTGGAACAACGACGCGCAGATGGCACCTGGTCAGTGCTGCTGCCCGGTGACCTGGCGCTGGACATGCGAGGAGCGAAGACATTTGTGGTGGACGAGGACACGCTCGAGAATGCCGATGTGATTGGTCGCGTCGAGTGTGGCGAGCTCTCCGCAACTGGCCCCATGTGGGGGCCGCGGATGCGCAGGCCGCAGGGATCGATTCTCGACCTTGAGTGTGCGGCGATCGAGGCGATGGGACTGGAGGAGGGCCTGCTGCTGGGAGGTCGAGAGGTGCAGGAGGGCACCCGTCGACGACTGCGGGTCTGCTTGGCAGACGTGGACTCCAGTGAGGGCAGCGACGACTGCGGCCCGTACTTTGAGTGCACATTCACGCTGCCGCCCGGGGCCTACGCGACGGTCGTCATCGACGAGCTGCTCAACGCTTCGCCTTGAAGAATTCCTGCAGGAGGGCTACGCACTCGTCTCTGAGTACGCCCTCCGTGACCTCGCAGCGGTGATTGAGACGAGGGTCGTCGGTAATCTCATAGAGGCTTCGAGCGGCCCCGGCCTTGGCATCGCGGCCGCCGAAGACGAGCCGTTGGATCCGAGCGTTCACGATGGCTCCGGCGCACATCGGGCATGGCTCAAGCGTGACGACGATCGAGCAGTCGCTGAGTCTCCAGCGATCGAGGTGTCGCGCTGCCGCCTCGATTGCGATGATCTCCGCATGCGCGAGAGGATCACGATCGCACTCTCGTCGGTTGTAGCCCTCTCCGACGATCTCGTTTTCCAGACAGACGACCGCGCCCACCGGCACCTCGTCGAGCTCCGCTGCGCACTGCGCGAGTTCGATCGCGCGGCGCATCATGGCCTGGTCGCTCATGCGTCCTCGTCCTCGCGCTCACCCGCGACCCGCGAGACGGGAAGCCAGGCCACCATGGCGATGCCCAGCTCGTAGAGCAGGTAGAGCGGCACGAGCATCATCAGCATCGAGATGATGTCCTGCGGCGTGATCAGGGCGGATACGACGGCGAGCACCGCCAGGGCATATTTGCGTCGATCTCGCAACCACTGCGGCGTGACGAGTCCAAGCCAGCCCAGCAGCAGCAGCACAAGCGGCATCTGGAAGGCGATGGCGATGGCCATCATCAGCATCAGGACGAACGAGAGGTAGCTGCTGAGCTGGAACTGCTGGGCGACCAGTTGGTCGCCAGACATCGCCAGCTGCAGCACAGAGACCTGTCCCTCGGCGGCGCCTGGAATGGCCACCTGCAGCATGCCTTCGGGCATCTTGATCCACGCCTGGCCCGGCTCTGCGGCGGCGGGCATTGCGTCGATGAGCGGGATCGCCCCGAGCGCCGGATCATGGGCGAGTTCCAGGGCCGGCGTGGCTGAGTGGACCGAGCCGGCGAGGGCGACCATGAACTCCAGGATGATCGGCAGCATGACGTAGTACATCAGCGCCAGTCCCGTCAGCGACAGCACCGCCGATCCGGGGATCAACAGGTAGACGAATCGTCGCTCGTGGCGATGAAGGCCTGGCGAGATGAACTTCCAGAACTGGTAGAGAATCCAGGGCGCCGAGACCAGGATCGCAGCGCCAAGGGCGATCTTCATCTCGGCGATTATGAACTCAGGCGGGCTCAGTACCTGGACCTGCACCGGGAGCCCGTGCCGCTCGAGTACGAGTTGCAGAGGCGCCAGGAACCACTTGACGATCGGCTCGGCGACTAGGAAGAACACGATTGCCAGCGGCAGCGGCGGAATCACCGACAGCCACAGCCGAAGCCGAAGCTCATCGAGGTGCTCGCCGATGGACATGCTCTTGGGACCCAACCTGTCGATTCTGGAGGCCATCTGGATCGCACAGGATAGCCACGAGGTCTAGTGACCGGATGCGCCTGGGGAATCCCGGAGTGCCATGGCCGCGTCGTGGCCCTCCAGCAGCCGCCCCTGGGTGAACACGGCGCTGGTCATGGCCACCACATCGAAGCAGCGATCATCGCGGGCAAGGTCGAGAATGTCCTCCGCCGACAGCGACGGCCGTCCCGCTCGCCGCGACAGCTCAAACTCCATCTGCCCGAGCCCCTGGTAGGCGCGGTAGACGACTTCGGTGCAGACGAGCCGATCATCGGTGAAGAAGTCGAAGTCGAAGTTGTAGGGCTTGCCCTCGTGCTGCATGGCGCGATCGATGCCCTCGTCGACCTGGGACTGCTCCAGCCGCGGCCGCAGGACCACGGCGGCGTCCACCGCGAGCGTGTCCTGCGGCGGCCGAAGCCGCACGCCATCCTTGCGGGCCTCGAGGAACTGACCGTCACCGACGAAGAGCGTCGCATGTGGCCAATACCCCGGGAGAAACAGATTCGTCGCCGCACCGTCATGCCGGGTGATCACCGCATCGCCCGGCGAGAGCAGGTCGGTGATGCGTCGCCTCATGTCCTCATCAATGAGCGGCGGCCCGCTGCGATGCAGGCGGGAAAGGAGTCGACCGCTGGCTTCCGCCAGGGCGAAGAACGCTCGCTCGGCGGCAACCTTGTGGCGGCGGCGGATGCCATGCAGGCGATAGCGCAGCCGTCCAAGCAGCCAGTCGCGTGGGTCAAGGTCGATCGCGGTCTCGACTGCGGGGATCAGCGCGGCGGCCGGGCCGACTTCCCCGTCACTTGCGAGCGCCTCGAGGTCCGCTCGCGCCTCGTTGGCGAATCCCCGTGCATGCAACAGCAGCCACGCGTTGCGAGGGCTCGTCAGCGATCGGCGAATGCTCGTGAAACTCTTGCGCGGGATGCGCAGCTCTGGAACTGCCTCGTTGAGCTTGCGCTGCACGATGCGGTCGGCGGCCATCGTGGTGACCAGGTAGCGGCCCGCGCGGACCAGGGCACATGCTGCAGGGTAGGCCACCGCAAATGCACGGCCATGGCCATCGCGCATCGCATCACTGCGCAACTCCACAACGCACTCGTGGAGCGCCTCGCGGGCGGTCAGGTAGCGGCCGAACCAGTCCCGGAGTTGTTCCTGCTCCTCGGGTTCGAAGTACCCACGTGCCACAGGGCCCTCCACGATCGCAAGGAACGCGGGGGACTCAAGCCTGCGCAGGGCCATCGCCGCCGACTCTACGACGCTCGCCGCGGCGGCGAAACCACCGGGTGTCGCGTCCATGCCTGTTTGAGGTGCCATGGTGCGGGCACAGGATAGGCGTGGAGCAGGGGTATACTCGCCCGACCTCCACGCGGGGGGGCATGGCATGTCATCGACGGTGGACTATTACGCGACGCTTGGCGTCCCACGATCGGCCAAGGCAGCGGAGATTCGCCAGGCCTACAGGTCCCTTGCGCGCAAGTACCACCCGGACGTAAACAGCAGCGAGGACGCTGCGACCCGCTTCGCCGAGGTCCAGGCCGCCTACGACGTACTCAGCGATGCCCAGAAACGACGGACCTATGACACCTATGGGTCCGCCGGCGAACGACTCTCGAGCGGACCTCGCTGGTCCCACGAGGCGGGAGGAGCGGACTTCACGGAGGTCTTCGAGTCCATGTTCGGGGGTGGCTCACCGTTTGGTCGTCCACCAGCGTCCCCGAGCCGGGCCCCCTCACCACGTCGTGGCGGAGACATCACGCTCTCGATTGCGGTCACATTCATGACCTCCGTGCGCGGCGGCAGCGAGGAGATCTCCGTCGACGGCTCCTCGCCGATCTCGCTGCGCATCCCGGCGGGGATCGAACCCGGGAGCAAGCTGCGCCTGCGCGGGAAGGGCGACCCAGGCTCCATGGGCGGCGAAGCGGGCGATGTGCTGGTGACCGTGGACGTCGGCGCGCACCCCTGGTATCGCCGCAACGGACTTGACATCGAACTCGACGTGCCTGTCAACGCTGCCGAGGCCGCGCTGGGCACGAGCGTGACCCTGCCGCTGCCTCTTGGCGGAACCGTCGACATGGCAATTCCCGCCGGAGTGTCCAGCGGCCAACGGCTTCGGGTGCGAGGCAAGGGCGTCGCCACCGACGAGCGGGTTGGCGACTTCCACGCCGTGATCCAGATCGTCGGCAGCGCGGAACTCGACGATGCGTCGCTGGAATGCTTCAAGTCACTGCGAGATCGACTTCCGAATCCGCGAGAGGACGCTCCCTGGGCGGACAGATGCGATGGCTGATGCGGTGGTCCTGGTTTCAGGGGGACTCGACTCGGCGACCACGCTCGCCATCGCGCGCGAGCAGGGGTTTGACTGTCACGCCCTGACCTTCGACTACGGGCAGCGGCATAGCGCAGAGCTGGACGCGGCCTACGCAGTGGCCACCGCGCTTGCGGCGGCGTCACACTCGGTGGCCACGATCGATCTGGCGGCCTGGGGCGGGTCCGCCTTGACAGATGACATTGACGTCCCCAAGGACGGGGCGCAGCGATTGGGCATCCCCGTGACATACGTGCCGGCTCGCAACACGATCTTCCTGGCGCACGCGCTTGGCTGCGCCGAGGCACGCGGGGCGCGCGACATCTTCATCGGCGTCAACGCCGTCGACTACAGCGGGTACCCGGATTGCAGGGAGGCGTTCATCAGGGCCTTCGAGCACACCGCGAACCTGGCTACGCGTGCAGGCGTCGAGGGCGACGGTTTCAGGATCCATGCGCCGCTCATCAAGTGGAGCAAGGCACGGATCATCGCAGAGGGCACGCGGCTCGGCGTGGACTACGCGCTGACGATCAGTTGTTACGACCCGCAGGAAGATAGCCCTTGCGGCTGCTGTGACGCCTGTCGCATCCGTGCGGCGGGGTTCGTCGCGGCGAGCCTTGCCGATCCAGCCTGACCGCTACACATCCAAGTTTCGCACTTCCAGCGCGTGGTCCTCGATGTACTTTCGGCGCGGCTCGACCTTCTCGCCCATGAGCTTGACGAAGAGCTCCTCGGCGTCGCTTGCAGCGTCCCATGTCACCCGCAGCAGGGTGCGATGTGCTGGGTCCATGGTCGTGTCCCAGAGCTCCTCGGGGTTCATCTCTCCCAGTCCCTTGAACCGCTTGATGTCGATGCCGCGTCGGCCGATCTGCCGCAGGGTCTCGAGGATGGAGGGGATGTTCGCAACATCTACGGTCTCCTCCTTCTCCGTGTCGCCGTCGACAATCCAGGCGTAGCGAGTGGGCATCATCTCGCCGCTGACGGACTCCTCCTGCGTGAGGGCGAAGTCCGCGATGTGAATGTCCGACTCCGCCAGCGACGTGAATAGTGCGTCGAGCTCCTTGTTCTCGTGGAGTTCACGCAGCGTTGCCAGGCTCGAGGTGTCGCCGTTGGTCGCGGCCTCTGCGGCGATATCGTCGAGTACCAGGCCCTCGCGGTCGATGACGGCGCTGGCCTCCTCCTCGCTCCAGCAGGTCGCCTCCGACCCGGTCCACTGGACGCGGTACCGCGGCAGTCGCCGATCGCCGCTGGGATCCTCCTCCCGCAGCGCCAGCAGCGTGGGGAACGGCGTTCCTCGACGCTCTGCGATATCCACCAGAATGGCGAGCCGCGAGAGCTGCTTGGTGAGTCTGGACAACTCGTCGCCGTCGATGCGCCGCACCTCGTTGAGGTCCTCGTCACGTATGACCAGGGCGGCCGATGAAATCACAAGGTCCGTGAGCATGTCGGTCATCTCGTCCTCGTCGAGCACGTAGAAGGCCTTCTTGCCGCGGGTCACCTGGTAGAGCGGGGGCTGGGCGATGTAGACCATGCCCTGGCGAATGAGCTCGCCCATCTGCCTGAAGAAGAACGTCAGCAGCAGCGTGCGGATGTGGGAGCCGTCGACGTCGGCGTCGGTCATGATGATCACGCGGCCGTAGCGGAGCCTAGCGATGTCGAAGTCCTCGCCGATCCCGCACTGCAGCGCCTGGATGAGAATCCGGATCTCCTCGAAGGCCAGGACCTTGTCGATCCGGGCCTTCTCGACGTTGAGGATCTTGCCCTTCAGGGGCAGGATGGCCTGGGTGTCGTGGTCTCGGCCACCCTTGGCGCTGCCTCCGGCCGAGTCACCCTCGACGATGAAGAGTTCGCTTCGATCGACGTCGTTGGTCACGCAGTCGGCGAGCTTCTGGGGCATGCCGCCTGACTCGAGCGCGCCCTTGCGCTTGATGAGCTCTCGCGCCTTGCGCGCCGCCTCCCGCGCTTCAGCGGCGAGGATTGCCTTGGTGCAGATCTTGCGGGCCTCGGCGGGATGCTCCTCGAGCCAGGAACCCAGATGCGAGTTGATCAGCGACTTGACGAAGCCCTCGACCTCGGGGTTCAGGAGCTTCTCCTTGGTCTGGTTATTGAACTGGGGCTCGCTGAGCTTCACGGAGATGACCGCCGTGAGGCCCTCGCGCAGATCGTCGCCGGAGGGCGTGAGCCCCTTGATGAGATTGTTCTTCTTGGCGTAGGCGTTGATGGTGCGTGTCACGGCGTTCTTGAACCCCACTACGTGGGTGCCGCCGTCTGGATTGACGATGTTGTTGCCGAAGGCAAGCAGCACCTCGCTGGTCGCATCGGTGTACTGCATGGCGATCTCGCAGTTCGTTCCACTCTCATCGTCGTGGTGCACCAGAGAGATTGGCGGGCTGACTGCGGTCTTGCCGCGATTGAGGAAGGCCACGTAGTCGGCAAGGCCCGCCTCGCAGTGGAAGGTCTCCTCGCGTGGTTTGCCCGATTTGTCCACACGCTCGTCGACGAGGCGGATCCTGACGCCCGGGTTGAGGAACGAGAGCTCCCGCATTCTGTGCTGGATCGTCTCGTACTGGAACTCGGTGTCCTCGAAGATCTCCGGGTCCGGCTGGAATGAGATGCGCGTGCCGGTCTTCCGTGGCTTCTTCCCGTGCTTGGATACGACATGCAGAGGCTTGGTGACCTCGCCGCGCGCGAAGCTGATGAGCCAGGTCTTGTCCTCCTTGACGACCTCGACGTCGGTCCATGCCGCGAGGGCATTGACGCACTTGACGCCCACGCCATGGAGTCCGCCGCTGACCTTGTAGGCGTGGTCGTCGAACTTACCGCCGGCATGTACCTCGGTCATGATGACCTCGACGGCCGGCCGGCCGTCGATCGCCGGGTTCTCGTGCTTCATGGCGTCGATGGGCATGCCGCGGCCGTCGTCGACGACGGTGCAGGATCCATCCACTCCAAGCCGGATCGTTATGAGCGTGGCGTACTCGGCCATGACCTCGTCGATGGCGTTGTCAACGCACTCGTAGACGAGGTGGTGCAGCGCGTTGGGGCCGGTGCCACCGACGTACATTCCAGGCCGCCTGCGAATCGCCTCCAGTCCTTCGAGCACCTGGATCTGCTCGGACGTGTAGGTGTCGGCGGCGCTCTTCGACGACGTCTTTGCCTTGGCTGCCATGGGTCTAGAGGGGGGTGGTTCCGACCCCGCAGAAGGGGGTCTGGGAAGCCCGGATTATACCCCGCCAAGCCCGCCAGACGGCCGCGCCGCGGCCCTTTCGGCACCACTCCGGCGTCTATACTGCAGGCCCCTTCGAGGCGACGACGATAGACACTCCGGACCGCCCCGGACGCCCCCTGAGAGGGCGCCATTTCATGCCTATATCAGACCCCCTGGAACGCCTGCAGACCGGCCCGAATCCCGCGTCGACGCGCCGGGGGTTCCTCTTGGCCTCCGCGCTGGTGCTTGTTGGCTGCGGCACTCGCCGCGCGACCCTCGCGCTGCCCGGGCCGATCATCGAGCGGCTCGATCCGGTGCCGGTGCCCGGGCCGTTTACTCCCTCCATCACTTCGCCGAGTGCCCCGCGACTTAACGCGGTCTCGCGCGTGCAATGGACCAAGAGTGGCCCGGTCGCCGCGAAGATGAACCGCATGCGGCCGGTGCGGTACCTCACGGTGCACCACGACGGCATGGACTCGTTCAGGAGCAGCGTCATGAGGGATGCCGGCGCGCGACTTGAGCGGATCCGTCGCTCGCACCGCCGCCGCGACGGCGGCCGATGGGGTGACATTGGCTACCACTACGCCATCGACCCCGCCGGGCGCATCTGGTCCTGTCGACCTCTCTCCTGGCAGGGTGCGCACGTGAAGGCGCATAACGAGGGAAACATCGGCATCGTGATGCTCGGAAACTACGATCGCCAGCAGGTCAACGCCGCCCAGGAGGCGGCGCTCCAGAAGGCTCTGGCCTCCTTGATCAAGACCTATCGCGTCTCGACGGGAAACGTCAGGACCCACCAGGAGTGGGCGCCGACGGCCTGCCCGGGCCGCAGCCTGCAGGCGTACGTCGAGTCACTGCGTCGCGGAAGCCTCGCCCGCGCATGATTGCAACGAAAGCGGGCCTCCGAGGAGGCCATGCCCCAGATCGCGATCTATGATCAAGGTGGCATGAGCGAATCCGTCACGGTCAATTTCGCGAGGCGATTTCCACTGTTTCCACTTCCCGAGACGATCCTGCTGCCCCACGCGCTGCAGCCGCTGGCCATCTTCGAGCCGCGGTTTCGGCAGATGATCGACCACGCGCTCGATGGCAGCGGGCAGATCGCCATGGGGACCTTCATGGCCACGGAGGGCGGGAACGACGTGCGGCCTGTGGTCTGCCTCGGGCAGATCGTGCAGCACGAGATCGCCCCACATGGATACAACGTGCTTGTCTACGGACTCTGCCGCGCTCGCATAGATGAGGTCAGCGATCCGGAGGATGATCGCATGTATGTCAAGGCGCAGCTGCGGCCCATGGAGGCGCAGCATCCCGAGGACGACGATGCCGACGACGAGCGGCGCGACGCGCTGCGTGTGCTGCTTGATCGGCCCAATATGCATCGCCTAGAACGCAACGAGGTCGTCACGAGTTGGATCGCGCAGTCAGAGATCTCGACCCACACGCTCTTCGAGCTCGTCGGGTGCGCGCTGCTCGATGATCCGGAACTCCGCTACGAGCTGCTGGCCGAGCCGTCCTACGAGGTCCGAACGCGGCGGATCTTCGCTGAACTGCGACACCTTGACCACATGCTCGAGTTGACCAAGGCCCAGTCCCACGAGCGTTGGGACAAGGGCACTAGCTGGAACTGATACAAGCCGTGCGCTTCGTCTTCGAGCACCCCTGGCCGGTTTCCATCGCGATACTGATCGTGGCGGTATTTCTGGGATGGACCGCGCTGCAGGAGGGATTTCGCGGCAGGCTGATCATCTCGCTGGCGATGGTCGTCGCGGCAGCGGCGGCACTGGCCGCGGGCATTCTCGTGGACACGCCGCGCGAACACGCCCGCGCCGTCACCCGGGGGTTCATCGCCGCCGTCGTCCGTGGGGATGTGGACGCCGCCGCGGCGCTGCTCTCGCCCCATGCCGTCATCATCGACGACTGGGAGGGCATCCCGGCCAATGACAAGGCGGCGATGGTCATGCGGCTGCGGTCCCTCCACCGGCAATACGACCTCGTGGCGAACACGACGCTGCGGTTGGAGGTGGCTGAACGGGACATGGACGCAGTTGTGGAAGTCTCGCTGCTGACGCGGATCGGGTCCATCGGGAGCGTACCGTCGCGCTGGCGACTGACGCTCGCGCCCGAGGACGACGGGCAGTGGCGCATTCGCACGCTCGATGCGATCATGGTGGCAGGCCGCCCATACCAGTAGCCTGCACGTATGCACATCGCCATTACGGGTGCGACCGGGCTTCTGGGACGGCGACTGGTGGCCGACTGCTGCGAACGCGGCGATGTCGTCACCGCCCTGACGCGAAATGCCGCCGCTGCGGCGACGCTGCTGCCGACGGGCGTTGAGATCGTCGAGGCGACGGTGACCGAGGCGGGTCCCTGGCAGGACGCGATCGCAGGCGCCGAGGCGGTTGTGCACCTCGCCGGCGCTGGGATCATGGACCGGCGATGGAACAGGTCCTACAAGGACCTCATGGTCACCAGCCGCGTCGACTCGACCCGGCTCGTCGCTGCTGCAGCATCCGGCACGTTCCTGTGCGCATCTGCCGTGGGCATCTACGGTGACCGCGGGGACGAGGTGCTCGACGAGTCGTCGCAGCCAGGAAGCGACTTCCTTGCAGAGCTGTGTTGCCGATGGGAGGCTGCCGCGGAGGAGGCTGCCGGTCGCACCGTGTGCCTCCGCCTTGGTGTTGTGCTCGATCCGCGCGGTGGAGCGCTGCGGCGCATGCTCGGGCCATTTCGGCTCGGCCTCGGCGGACCCGTCGGACACGGCCGCCAGTTCATGCCCTGGATCAGTTGGATGGACCTCGTCTCGGCGATGCACCACGTGCTCGGCGACGAGGAAGTGAAGGGGCCCGTCAACGCCGTGGCGCCGGAATCGGTCACGTCTCGGGAGTTCGGGCGTCACCTTGGCCGCGTGCTGGGCCGTCCGGCGATCCTTCCACTGCCTCGCCTCCTACTTCGTACGATGGTGGGCGAGGTTGCCCGGGTACTGGTCGCAAGTCAACGCGTCGAGCCCCGTGTACTGGAAGAGGGAGGTTTCTCATTCAGCCACAGCACGCTTGCCAAGGCACTGACCCGGATGTTGCGCCGGGAGTGACCGGTACAATCTCCGGGATGTCCACCGTGTGGCTCAACGGGGAACTGGTCGACGATGCCGGCGCGCACGTGAGTGTCTACGACCACGGGTTGCTCTACGGCGACGGGTGTTTCGAGGGCATCAGGGTCTACGGCGGTCGCATCTTCAAGTTGCGATCCCACCTGCAGCGGATGTACGCCTCCGCCGAGGCGATCCGGCTCGTACCGGCCTTCGAGATCGACGAGATTGAGGCAGCGGTCCGTGACACGGTCGTGGCCAACGAACTCGTTGATGGATACGTGCGACTGGTCTTCACGCGTGGCCGCGGGACGCTGGGCCTGAACCCATTCCACTGCCCGACCACCGCGGCGTTCATCATCGCCGAGACTATCACGCTCTATCCCAAGGCCATGTACGACGAGGGCCTCTCGATCATCGTCGCCAGCCAGCGACGTGTGCCCAGGGCGTGTCTTGATCCCCAGATCAAGAGCCTCAATTACCTCAACAACATCGTCGCGAAGATCGAGGCGATCGACGCAGGTGCCCTTGAGGCGCTCATGCTCAACTGTGACGGCGAGGTTGCAGAGTGCACCGGCGACAACATCTTCATCGTCAAGGACGGGGCCATCGTGACGCCCGAGACCGACTCGGGCATCCTGCATGGAATCACGCGTGCATTCGTCATCGAGGAGCTCGCACCGGCTCGTGGATGGAGCGTCGAGGAGCGCATCGTCTCCCTTGAGGAGGTGCTGGAGGCCGACGAGGTCTTCCTGACGGGCACCGCCGCGGAGGTGATTGGTGTGACGAGTATTGACGATCAGAGCGTGGGCGATGGCAGCGTGGGTCCCGTGACGAATGCGATGGTCGAGGAGTTCCGGCGCCGCGTCGGGACCGACGCACCCGAGGATTGACCCCTCGTGCGCTGTCTCGCGTGCCACTACGAACTCTGGAATCTCACCGGGAATCTCTGCCCCGAGTGCGGCGCAACCTTCTCGGCAAGTGACTACCGCTTCACGCCAGGTGACGTGTCATTTGCCTGCCGCGGGTGCGGGGAGGCCCGCCTCGGCGATCTGCCAGATGGGCTGCCGCCCGCGCGCTGGACCTGTCGCGACTGCGGCGACGAGGTGCGCCGATCCGACTGCACCGTGTCCCTGGCCGACCCCGGGGGTGCGGATCCAACGATCCACGGACTGCCCTTGACCGATGGGGAGGGCGGTCTGGTGGCGCGGTACTTCAAGACGGTCTGGCTGATCCTGGTGCAACCGCGGCGGGCCATCAGCGGTGTGGCGGTCGAGTCGCCGCTGCTGCGGGCGTGGGTGTTCGTGCTGTGCACGATCCTCGCGTCGATGTTCGCGAGCATGGTGCCCTCGATGATCATCTTCCTGCTGGTGAGCATTGTCGGCGCCGGCGGGACCGGCGGGGGTGAGTTTCTGATGATCGGGACGGTCATGGGACTCCAGATCGCCGCCGCCGTGGGAGTGCTGGCGGTGCTCGCTGTCTGTTGGGCGTTGGCATCGCACGGGCTGCTCGTGCTCAGCGGCGGGACCGCCCATGGCCTGAGGCGCACCATGCAGGTCATGCTCTACTCGGGCGGCACACTTGTGGTGATGGCAGTTCCCTGCTGCGGCGGGGCCACGTCAATGATCTGGTGGGTCGTGGCGGCGGTGCTGATGACGACTCGCGCGCAGCATGTCAGCGGTCTTCGGGCCACGCTCTGCATCGCCGGCGTGCCGGCTGCCATCGGGGCGACCTGCGTTGGCATCTACATCGCGGCGATCGCGCTGGCCGTGGCTGGTCCGCTCTCGAACTTCTAGATCGTCTCGCCGATCGTCAGCGATGCTTCGCTGCCGCAGTCGCCTTGGGCGACGAGCCGCTCGCGACGAGTCGTGGACCAGTCGCTGACGCGGCAGTCAGGGGCATCGTCACCATCGTGGATCTTCAGCAGGTCGTAGGCGTTGTTGCGCTGCGCGGGCGTGAATCCCGCGTCGCGAATCAGGCGGCAGAGGACCGGCTCATCGAGGCACCAAGTCGTGCCCGCTGCGCTGACGACGTTTTCCTCGAGCATGACCGAGCCCATGTCGTTTGCCCCGTAGAAGAGCCCCATCTGTCCGATGTGCGGCCCCATGGTGACCCAGCTGGATCCGATGGAGTAGATGTTGTCGAGGTAGAGGCGGCTGATTGCCTGCGTGCGCAGGTAACTGCTGGCGCCAGCGAGGCGGATGCGGCGACCGAACTGGTCGTGGTCCCTCTTGGCGCCGCTTCCGTCGAGGCGCGCCACGGCGTCCCCGGGAAATACGTCACCCTCCTCTTCCTGCGCGCCCCACTCCTTGACGCGGCCAAGGTGCGTGTTGTCGGGCTGGAAGGGCCAGGAGATGAAGGCCACGTAGCGACCGCCACCGCTGAGCCCGAGGTCCGCGATGGCTCGATCCTGCCACTGGCGGACCAGCTCCATGTGGTGGATGCGATCGGCGATCCCCTCAATGTGGCCGAACATCATCGTCGCGCTGGTGTTCATTCCAAGCTCATGGGCGACGCGCATTACGGTCAGCCACGCAGTTGCGTCGCACTTGCCCAGACCGATCTTGCGCCGCACCGCGTCGGAGAAGATCTCGCCGCCGCCGCCGGGAATGGAGTCGAGGCCCGCCATTTGCAGCCGCGAGAGCACCCAGTGGGTCTTGGCCGCAAGGTCCTCGCCGGGCGGGTCGAAGAAGTGCACGAACTCGATGACTTCCGGGGGGCTGAATGCGTGCAGGTGGACACCCGGGTACTGCGACTTGAGCAGTTGCAGCAGGTCCTCGTACCAGGACAGCGGGAGGTCGGGGTTCATGCCGCCTTGCATGAGGATCTGCGTGCCGCCAAGGTCGACGATCTCCGCGACCTTCTCCAGGAGTTCCTGGTACTCGAGGGTGTAGGCGTCGTCCTCGTGGCCGTCGCGTCGAAAGGCGCAGAACGTGCACTTGGCGGTGCAGATGTTCGTGTAGTTGATGTTGCGATCGATGACGTAGGTTCGAATGCTGTCGCCATGGAGCGTCCGGCAGCGTGCATCGGCCCAGCGGCCAAGCTCGGCAAGCGGCATCTGGTGCCAGAGGATCAGGGCCTGCTCGGGCGTCATGCGGTGGGCACCGGCGACGATCGCCTCAAGCACCGCAGGGTCAAGGATGTCGGACGCCGTGGCCGTCACCATCTCGGCATCATAGGCCTCGGCAGGCTGCCTCGATCGACGCGACCTTGGCGCAGATCGCCTCCTGCAGATCGCTGGCCTCAGCGGCCAGCGTGATGCGGCGGGTCTCGTCCTGGACCTGGGGGAGGTTGACGGTGAGGTTCCAGTGGGCGGCACGGGCTGTGGCCTCTGCGAGCACCGCGGCGATGCCCAGATCACTTGCGAGCATCGCGCTGGTGGCTCCTGGCAGGGGAGCGAGCGTATCAAGCAGGTGACCGGCGAACACCAGCATGCGCATGGGCACGTCGATCGCCGCGTCCAAGGCGGCGATGCGTTCCTCGTCGTCGGCCGGCCGTTTCCAGAGCTTGCTGAGGGTCGCGTACGCGGTCTCGTCGTCGTCGGCCAGTGCCAAGGCCTGCTGCGTGGCGGACCTCAGCGCGGCAGAAGCGGAGGCATGCAACGAGGCGTGCTCGGCCAGCGCCTCCTTGCCCTCGCTGAAGGCCAGGACCATGCGGCCCAGGGCCGCCGCCAAGGCGGCGACCAGCCCGGTTACGGCGCCTCCTCCGGGCGTCGGCGACCGCGCGGCAACATCCTCGAGCAGGGCTCCTAGCGGCCGGTCAGAGAGCGGCATCAGGTTCGTACCTCGGCGCCGACGGCACTGCTGAGCGCCTTGATGGCGAGATCGACCTCGCCGTCGACTTCTTCGTGCGTGAGCGTGCGATTGGCATCTCGGAAGCGCAGGCGAAGGGTGAGCGACTTGTGGCCATCGGCGACGCTCTTGCCTCGAAAGACTGTGACGAATGCGACCGACTCAAGTGCCGCCAGATCCAGCCCATCGACGGCATGCTGGACCTGAGACCAGGTCACCGACTCCTCGACGATCGCCGAGATGTCGCGTTCGATGGCCGGATGGACCGGCAGGTCGCGCGCCTGTCCGATCGGAGGATAGTTCTCAAGCAGTGCGGCAAGATCCAGTTCAGCGGCGTGCACGGGCGTCGAGAGGTCCCATCTGGCGCGCAGTGACTCGCTGAGGCGACCCATTCGACCGATCGGCGTGCCATCGACCAGGACGGTGCCGCCGGGCGACATCCACGGCGGCGAGGCATCGTCCTCAACGCTGATGCTTCTTAATCCGGCTACTGCTTCAATGACGCGATCGATCACGCCGCGCAGCGCGCGGGTGCCGTGCTGCTGCTCGTCTGGCGCATCGACCAGAAGGGCAAGCACCTGCGTCTCCACGTGTTTACCGCCGCATGTGCGGGACGTGGAGCCGATCTCCGCAAGTCTCAGGGAACTCACGCCCGCATCGGCATTGGCCTGTCGTATTCGCAGGAGGCTCGGTAGCAGGGAGGGGCGGACGGTCGGTGTGCCGCCGGCGCGCTCGTGGTCAACATCCTCGCAGGCCTCGCCATCGAGCAGGAACGGTTCGGCATCCGCGGTGGCGACCAGCGTGTGACTGATGCACTCGACAAACCCAAGGCCCGCGAGCGTGTCCAGCAGGCATCGTCGCCCAGCCACTTGGGCCTGCATCGGCGGCGCTATGACCTCCACGGTGGCGTTCACCGCCACATGCTCGAGCCCATGGACGCGACCGACCTCCTCGACGAGATCGATCTCGCGGGTAATGTCCCCGCGGAAGCAGGGGACGGTGGCGGTGATCGTGCCCTTGGCGAGCGTCGCGTCGAACCCGAGCCGCGCGAGCAGCGCCTTCTGGTCGGCGTCTGCGATGTCCATGCCCAGGCGCTGGCGGCAGTAGTCACAGCGCATCGAGACCTTCAGGAGTTCAGGGAGCGCGCTGCCGTCCTCGACGCGACCGCTGCAGAGTGTGCCACCGGCGACCTCCAGCAGCAGCGAGGCGAGTCGATCGGTGCAGTCGTCGATCTGCAGCGCGCTCACACCACGCTCGAATCGCCAACTCGAGTCACTTGAGATGTTGTGTCGCCGGCTGGTGTTCCGCACGCTGACGGGGTCGAACGTCGCCGCCTCGATGAGCAGGTTGGTAGTCGACTCACTGACGGCCGTCAGGGCGCCGCCCTTGACACCGGCCAGCGCCACAGGCTTCTCCGCATCGGCGATGACCAGATCGTCGCTGGTGAGTTCAATCTCCTCGGCGCCTTCACCCAGGGGCAGAAACTTCTCCCCGTCCTTGGCGCGTCGAATGATGATGGTGCCGTCGACGATCTTGTCGAGGTCAAAGACGTGCGCGGGTTGGCCAAGCTCGTGGAGCACGAAGTTCGTGGCGTCCACGACGCAGCCTCGGGACTGGTCGCCGCGGGCCTCGATGCGATCCTGCAACCACTGCGGGGAGGCTGCCACCGTGGCCCCGAGGATCACCCGCGCCGTGTACCGCGGACATCCCTGCGGGTCCTCGTTGGCTACCGTCATGTGGTCACTGGCCGCCGGACCGTCCTCCGCGAGCTTCGTCTGCGGCACCTGCAAGGTGCGATCACTTCGCGCGGCGATCTCGCGGGCCAGTCCCACGTGGCACCCGCAGTCACCGCGGTTGGAACTCATCTCGTAGTCCTGGCGCGCGTCGCCGCCGGGGAGGTCCTCAGCATGCTCGAGCGGGAAGCCGGCAGCGGTCAGCAGGTCACCCTGCTCCTGGGCGCTGGCAGCGGGCTCCAGGTACGCGTTGATCCAGTCAACCGAGGTCAGCATGGCCGCAGAATAGCTATTCTCACGCAGATGGCTCGCCCATTGGTGTGTGTCCTGCTGCTTGCCGCCACGGCCTGCGCGCCTCCACTGGCGAGCGACCCGCTGGATGTTGCCCCGTCGGACTTCTCGCTGGACGTGACCGTACTGACCGCCGAGCCCCATGTCCTGGCGCACTTGCGCACCTCGCGGTTCGTCGTCTTCCCGGATGGCTCCCTCCACCACGGCGACGATCCGGATTGGGGCCCCAACACGCTGCCGCCGCTGACGCGCAAACTCGATCGCCGACAGGTGGCCAACGTCTGGTCGTATCTGGTGCGCATGGGCATGGGCAGTGCGGACCGGGCGGACCCCGTCGTCAACTTCCAGCTGCTTCGAAAGCCAGATGCCGGCTCGGCCTACATGGTCGCCATCACCGGCCGCGGCGACTACTGGAACTTCGTGCGCTACATCGGCGCCGCAGATGAACCGGACCCGGCGTTCGTCGAGCTCATCCGGCTCCTGGCGGAGTTGGCATGGGCCACAGACCGACCGGACGCGGAAGCGGTCCCGGCGCCGCGCCGCTACGACCTCGGGCCGGATCCCTACGCGCGGTACAGAGACGGACGTGCGGAGTGAAGCGTCTGATGACCTGCCTGCTGCTGGTGGCATGTGGCGCCGGCGGGCCCGCATCGACTCGCACCGCGGGCCTCGACGTGCGCCTTGAGATGATCGACGGCGATCGTCTGGCGACGTACAGCGTCGATCGCGGCGGAGTGCTTGTCTTCGGAGGCGGCCGCGACGCGATGGAGGAGCGTACGACGTGGGCGGGCACGCTCGACACCGGGCAGTGTGCAGACCTCGTGGCCCTGATTGAGCGATCGACCTGGCAGGCGGGGAGCTCGACGGCGCCGCGCAGACATGCGCGGTTCATCGTGAAGGTGCACGACGACAGCGGAATCCGTCGCTTCGAGACTGGCCTTGATCAGCCCGATTCAATGGCCCTCTATGCGCTGTTGACTGCGGCGGCAAGCGTGCGATTCGACGGCGAATCTCAGGCGCTGCCGAAGCCGAGCATGGACGCCGTGCTTGAGCGCCGGGACTCTGCCCAGCCGTAATGACTCGGCGTTGGTTCGCTACGGGCCGATGCGCAGGGCGCTGCGCAGTGTTCGCCGCGTCGCGCGCATCAGCGCCTTGGTGGCCTTGGGAATGCTGCTCCCGGGCACCTTGTCTTCGTAGGTCGCCGGATGTACGAGGTCGAGCGCGCCGAGGTCCTCCACCGTGTGCGCAGCGTCGAGAGCCGCATGTCCGTCGGCGAGGTAGAGGATCGCGTTCTGGCGGTATCAGGTCGCGATTCGCCTGTCGCTCCAGATGGCAGGACGAACGCAGTCAAGTGGCCGCATGCCATGGGCGGCGAAGTGCTCTCCCCACCAACTCGGCCACTGCTCGTTGAGGTGCCCAACTCCACCCTGCAGGGGGATGGCGGCGCTGAAGAGCACGGCCGGCGCGAGACTGCACACCTCGGCGACAAAGGACTCGGCTCGGTCTGGCGCGAGGTGCTCTGCGACCTCGAGGCTCACGACGAGGTCAAATGAACCAAGGTCCGGCAGGTGTTCCTCGAGGTCAGCCTCGACGATGGATCCTGCATCGACGACCACGTGGTCGCGGTTGAGCCAGGACCCCTCGACTCCCGTGACCGAGCTCGTGCCGGCAGTGGCGAAGGCGTCAAGGAAGGTGCCCACACCGCATCCCACGTCGAGTACGCGGCCGGGCACGCTGCCGAGGACGTCGACTACGATCCCGGCGATC
>CAZKTE010000010.1:0-34597 GCA_964555625.1 uncultured Isosphaeraceae bacterium
TGGTAAGGGTGAGGTCACGGGTTCGAGTCCCGTCGGTGGCTTCTGAGTCGCCGTGGATGGTCCACGGCGAGGACACGAGAATTGGCGCAGGTCGGCCTTGCCGGCACATGACGTCGCGAGTTTGAGAGGCCTGGAGCCCCGGTTCAACACCGAGGCCGGCACAGGCAGAAGACGGAGAATCTTCCGATGGCCAAGGACACCTTTGTTCGAAACAAGCCGCATGTGAACATCGGCACGATCGGGCACATCGATCACGGCAAGACGACTCTGACCGCCGCGATCACGATGCGTCAGGCGGGCAAGGGATTCGGCGAGGCCCGCGCCTTTGACCAGATCGACAACGCCCCCGAGGAGAAGGCTCGCGGCATCACGATCGCCACCAGCCACCAGGAGTACGAGACGGAGAACCGTCACTACGCCCATGTGGACTGCCCCGGCCACGCCGACTATGTCAAGAACATGATCACCGGCGCCGCCCAGATGGACGGCGCGATCCTGGTGGTTGCCGCAACCGACGGCCCCATGCCCCAGACGCGTGAGCACATCCTGCTTGCTCGGCAGGTGGGCGTGCCGGCCATCGTCGTCTACATGAATAAGTGCGACATGGTCGACGACGAGGAGCTCCTCGAACTCGTCGAGATGGAGGTCCGCGAGCTCCTGAGCAAGTACAACTTCCCCGGCGACGACATTCCGGTCATTCGCGGCTCCGCCCTCAAGGCGATGGAGTCCGACGGCACCGACGACGAGGCCTGCAAGAGCATCGACGAGCTCATGGAAGCCTGCGACAGCTACATCCCCGAGCCGGAGCGCGAGACGGACAAGCCCTTCCTCATGCCCGTCGAGGACGTATTCTCGATCAAGGGTCGTGGCACCGTGGTCACCGGCCGCATCGAGCGCGGTGAGATCAAGGTCGGCGAGGAGATCGAGATCGTCGGTCTCAATGACGAGAGCCGCAAGACGACCGTCACAGGTGTCGAGATGTTCAACAAGATCCTCGAGGACGCGCAGGCCGGCGACAACGTCGGCGCGCTGCTTCGTGGCGTTGAGAAGGAAGAGATCGAGCGTGGCCAGGTGCTCTGCAAGCCCGGGAGCATCACGCCGCACACCAAGTACGAGGCCGAGGTCTACGTGCTGACCAAGGAAGAGGGCGGCCGGCACACTCCGTTCTTCAGCGGGTACAAGCCGCAGTTCTACTTCCGCACCACGGACGTGACCGGAAAGCTCGACCTGATGGGCGGCGCAGAGATGTGCATGCCCGGTGACAACGTCCAGATGGCCATCGACCTCGAGGACAAGCCGATCGCAATGGAGGAAGGCCTTCGCTTTGCGATCCGCGAGGGTGGCCGGACGGTCGGTTCAGGCGTCGTGACCAAGATCGTCGAGTGATCGGCGATTCCAAGAGACACTGATTGCGCGGGGAGGGGACTCTCTCCCCTCCCCCCGCGAATCTCCCAAGGGTGTGATCGATGGCGAAGAAAGCCACAGATCGAGAGTACGTCTGGCTCCAATGCACGGAGACAGGCGATCTCAACTACCGCACGAGTATTCGCGTGAAGGGTGGCATCGATGAGAAGGTCAAGGAGGGCTACAAGAAGTACTGCCCTCGCCTTCGCAAGCACACTCTGCACAAGATCAAGCGCAAGTAAGCGCACAGGACGCCGGTAGCTCAATTGGCAGAGCAGCGGATTCCAAATCCGCAGGTTGAGTGTTCGAGTCACTCCCGGCGTGTTCGGCCTCCCAGGATGGGAGGAGGAGACGACTCCGGGAACCGCGAGGAATGATGGCAGTAGGAATCTACAAGCAGGGACAGGGATACTGGGTACGACTGATGTCCACGATCGGTCTGGCCCTCATGGTGATGATGGGCGTCATCTGGGTCTGGGACCAGGTCGCGGCGATCCAGGTCGGCGACATCGAGGTCGTCTATGTACAGGCCACAGTTGCTGTCATCGTCATGCTCGTCTTTGGCGCAATCGGCTACTGGCTGATCGGCCGCAAACACAATGTGGTCGACTTCATGATCGCAACCGAGGGCGAGATGAAGAAAGTGAACTGGTCCACGCGCCGTGAGATCTACGGGTCCACGGTGCTGGTCATCGCCTTGACACTGATCATCGCCGCGTTCTGCAAGACCTTCGACCTGACCTTCTCCAGCTTCTTCCAGTGGATGGACGTCCTCAAGACATGACCGACGACCAGGCAACAGGCAGGGAACCAATGGCTGACCAAGACATCAATGCCCAGACCGATGCGCCCAACAGCGACGCCCCAGTCGCCCAGGAGACGCCGGCGACCGACGACACGCCGGTCGAGACCGAGGTGTCCGCTGAGGAAACTCCCGCTGTCGAGGAGACGCCGGACGCACCGCAGCAGCCTGCGGAGGACGCCGTCGAGGCCGACGCGCCTGCTGATGCAGCATCTGTTTCGGAGGAGACTCCCGACGAGGAGCAGCCCGTGGAGGACGCCACGGTCGAAGACGATGCGCCCGCCGAGGAAGCACCGGTTGTTGAGGCACCCGTAGTCGAGGAGGCCAGGGCCGCAGAGGAGCCGCCCGTCGTCGAGGCACCGCCGACGCCGGAGCCCGCCAGCGACGACACGTCGGACGCAGCGGACGACGAGGTGATGGACAAGGGGCCTGATCCGTCTCGCACGCAGGAAGGCATGGACTGGTTCGTGCTTCGAGTGGCCTCCAACAAGGAGGACTACGTCAAGGATGCCCTCGAGAAGAAGACTCAGATCGAGGGCATGCAGCACCTGATTGGAAACATCATGGTGCCCACGGAGAAGTCCAAGCGACTGGCTAAGGACGGCAAGGCCAGGATCACCGAGACGAAGCTCTATCCGGGCTACATCTTTGTGGAGATGAAGCTCGAGGAAGGTCGCATCCCCCAGGATGTGTTCTTCCTGATCAAGGAGACCACCGGCGTGGGCGACTTCGTCGGCACCGCCGGTCGGCCCACGCCCATGTCGATCGAAGAGGTCGAGAAGATGCTCTTCGACTCGCGTAAGCCCGACGAAATCACCGACGTCAAGCTCGAGTTTGAGAAGGGCGATCACGTCAACATCAAGGAAGGTCCGTTCGAGGGCTACGAGGGCACTGTCGACGAGATCGTGCCAGAGAAGGGGCTGGTGCGCGTACTCGCGACGATCTTCGGCCGCCAGGCCCCGATCGAGATCGAGTACTGGATGATCGAGAAGGCCGATTAGGCCCCCTCTTGCGGTATCGTGCCCTCCATGGCTGACGCCACGGCATCCCTGAACGCGACCGCGGAATCCTTCGCAACTCAGTATGCAGCCGTCCGTGGCGAGATCGCCAAGGCGATCGTAGGGCACGACGAGATCGTCGATGGCGTACTCACATGCCTCTTCGCCGGCGGCCATGCGCTGCTCGAAGGCGTGCCCGGCCTGGGCAAGACGCTGCTGATTCGCACCCTCAGCGAGGCGCTGCACCTGGAATTCTCTCGGATCCAGTTCACTCCCGACCTGATGCCTGCGGACATCACCGGAACAACGGTTGTCGTCGAGACCGGCAAGGGCCGCGACTTCGAGTTTCGCCGTGGCCCACTCTTTGCGCAGATGGTGCTGGCCGACGAGATCAACCGTGCGACGCCCAAGACGCAGTCGGCGCTGCTGGAGGCGATGCAGGAGCGATCGGTCACGGTCGGCGGCGAGACGCACATGCTCGAGCAACCCTTCTTTGTGATGGCTACGCAGAATCCCATCGAGCAGGAGGGCACCTACCCGCTGCCCGAGGCGCAACTCGATCGCTTCTTCTTCAAGCTCGAGGTCGGCTACAGCGACCGCGGCCAGTTGATGGAGATCCTCGATCGCACGACCAGCGGCCAGACCGCGAAGGTGGATCGCGTCCTCGACGGCGAGGCCATCGTGGCATACCAGACCGCCGTGCGTGAAGTCGGCATCGATGACGCCGTGCAGGACTATGCCGTCCGTTGCGTATTGGCCACGCATCCCGGTGGCGAGACCGCCACGCCGAAGGCGACGTCATTCCTGCGATTTGGCGCTTCCCCCCGGGCCGCCCAGGCGCTGGTCCTGGCGGGCAAGGTGCGAGCACTGCTTGCTGGCCGCACGAGCGTGAGCGTCGACGACCTGCGTGACGTCGTGCTGCCGGCGCTGCGACACCGCTGCATCCTGAACTTCGAGGCCGAGGCCGAGGGTGTGAGCGTCGACGACGTGCTCTCAAACCTCGTGGACACGCTGCCGGTCACGGCGGACTAGGGAGGGCGTCCGATGCACGAACTGCTCTTGATCGCGGTATTGGTCTCCCAGCAGGAGGCCAACGAGTGGGACACGTCGCTGAACCTGCACGTCGTCCACCAGTTCGAGGCCACCCTTGACACTGGCGGCGATGTGGAACTCGACCGCATCGGCGGCCGCGTCACCATGGACCGCACCATCAGCAGCGATCACAGCCTGTCACTTCGGTTCTCCTGGGAGCGAGATGCCTGGGACTTCTCGGGCGACAGCGGCCTGGCTGGGCTCGACCCCTGGGACGATGTCGACACGCTCGACTTCTCACTGCAGTGGTCCCAGGACATCGACGATCGCACGCAGCTCTTCATGGGCCCGATCCTGCGGTTCGCCGTGGAAGACGGCGCGTCGCTGCAGGACGGTCTTGTTGGCGGCGGCTTGATCGGATTCGCCCACGGCTACAGCGACACGCTGACGTTTGGGATCGGGGGAGGCGTCATCACACAGATCGAGGGCGACCTGCGGTTCTTCCCAGTGATCGTGCTCGACTGGAAGCTCCGAGACCAGCTGCACTTGACCACCGACCTGACGACCCGCTTCGGCAGCCGCAGCGGCGTGGAACTGGTGTGGACGCCGCGCGATGACTGGGAGCTGGGGATCGGCCTGGCCTACGAGTACTCGCGGTTTCGACTCGATGACGAGGGCACGGCGCCCGACGGTGCCGGTGAGGCCAATGCGTGGCCGTTGATGATGCGGGCCACATGGCACACGTCATCCACGTGCGACATCTCGCTGCTGGCGGGCATGACGCTTGCAGGATCGCTTGAGGTCATCGACACCGATGGCGAGAGCGTCAGCGAGGACGACTTCGATCCCACGGCCCTCGTGGGGATCATGGGTCGAATCCGTTTCTGAACTCACGGCGCGGTGACGGGAATCTCGTCGATGCGATCCCAGGCGGCCAGGTCGATGAGCATCGGCGCAAGCTCGATACGCCACGGGAGGCAAGGCGTCATGGCCGTCTCCACGCGATCACTGCCGGCATACGTACGCATGACTGCCAGGGCCACGACGCCGTCGCCGAACCAGGACTCTGGAAGGACCGCCCGCGTCAGCGGCTGATTGTGCTGCACCCCTGCGTGAATGACGAGGTCCACGTCCTCGCCGCGGTAACGGCGCCAAGACCCGTCGCGGGACATGCTGATCACGGCCAAGGCGGTGTCGGCGTCTACCGGCGCGGCATCTCTGGCAAGCACCAGCGTTAGGGCTTCTGTCCCCCGGAGGTCGTCAAGTGCATCGATGGTGATCGGCAGTGGCGGTCCGTCACCAGGCGACCACCAGCTCACCAGCAGTTCCCAGCGGCCCTGCACGTGCTGCAGCGACGCGGCGGCATTGGCGTAGGTTGACCTGCGGTAGTCCATCCGGGGTCTCGAGTCGAACACCCAGTTGTCGCTTCGGACCCAGTCGACAAACCACGGAGGGACCATGCCAAGCCACAGCGCGGGAGGGAGGGCCTCGATCGTCGCAGCCGCGGCGCGGGGATAGGTCAGCCGAACCCGCCGACCACCTACCTGCAGGTATGGCTCCAGGGCGATCTGGGCGGGCAGGATGCTGGGCATTGGCAGCAGCATCCGCGTGACGACGCCAGGCGGCAGCTCCACTGCCAGGGGTTCACCAGCGGGCCATCTCCATTGCAGCACGACCGCGTCGCTGGAGTGGTTGGCGACTGCCAAGCGGACCTGCTGTCCTTGGGGCTGTTCAAGCCAGGCAATGGGGAGGTCTCGCTCATCACACCACGACAGCGCCTCGGTGACCATGCGATCACGAGCGATCGTGTCATCAAGCAACAACTCCAGCAGCGCCCCCAACGCGTCCGCGTCGGCTACCCAGCAGGCAAGTGGATGGCCATCATCGAGACAGGTCGCCGTGAGGAGATCGCGACATGTTGCGGCCACGCCACGGCTGGCCACCGCCAATCGCGTCATCGCAAGGCGCCATTGTTGAGCACCATGTTCGGCGGCCAGGCGATCGACTTCCGTTGGCCACGTTACCTTCGGTGGCAGCACACCCATCTCGTGTGCAATGAGCGTCCAACGCCACCACTCCAATGGCTCCATGGGTGGTTCGTCATCATCGCCGTTGGGCACGAGGTGCGCCGTGGGAGGCAGCGTGTCCAGATCAAGCCGTGGCAGTGCAGCGGGCAGCGCAGCCCAGCGTGGTTGCAGCACGCTTGCGCCGACGCGAATTGGGCCGGTGGCATCCACGGGAAGCCGCGCCAGCAACACGGGACTTCCTTGCCGGCCCCCCTCGGGTGCGGAGGTCTGGATACGGGTGCGCGGGGCCGTCCAGATACGCGGCTCGTTCCAGTGGACGATCCAGGCGACGTGCCCTTCGACGGCTCGTCCGTCCTCAAGTGTCAGCGGCATCCGGATCGGCCACTGCGAGGGCTCCTCCTCGGACATGAGGTGCACCATCAGGATCCCGCCGCGCGGGATGACCGGTGACTGGTCGACCACCTGGATCGACTCGATCGGGGTCGCCAGGATCGCTGCCAACAGCAGGGGCGTCATGGGTCAGGCGCGGCCGGCAGCGGTCGCCTGTGACCGGTGCCGTCGTATGACCGCCACTGCCTCCCGAACGGCAAGGTCCAGATCGTCATTGACGATGAAGTGGTCGTAGGCGGCGCAGTTGCGAGCGAGTTGCGCTTCACGCCGTGCTTCGGAGAAACGAACCTCGATCGCCTCGTCGTCGTCGCGACCACGCTGTTCGAGCCGCCGCCGCAACTCCTCGTCGCTGGGCGGTAGGACAAAGAGCATCAAGGCGCCAGGCAGGTTTCGACGGATCTGGATCCCGCCCTGGACATCAATGTCCAGCAGCATGATCCGGCCGTCCTCAAGAACCTCGGCGACAGCGCCCCGGGGCGTGCCATAGCGGTGACGACCGAAGACCTCCGCATGCTCGAGAAATTCGCCCTCGTCGAGCATCGTCTGGAAGCGATCATCATCGACGAAGAAGTAGTCGATTCCGTCTTCCTCGCCCTTCCCGCGGGGGCGAGTGGTGGCCGACACGCTGAAGGTGGCCTCGAAGGCCTCCTGCACGCGATGGACGATCGTCGTCTTCCCCACGCCGCTGGGGCCCGAGATGACCACCAGCAATCCTTGATTCTGCGCGTCGGACATGAGGCCAGTGTATCCACCTAGAATGCCGGAATGGCCGTGCCTCGTGTCGCCATCGTGGGACGCCCCAACGTGGGCAAGTCCAGCTTGCTCAACCGCTTGGCGCGGCGACGAATCTCCATCGTCGACCCGACGCCAGGTGTCACGCGCGATCGCGTCAGCGTCCTGCTTGAACTCGACCCGCCGGCCTCGACACCGAAGGGCACGGATCCGCGACTGGTAGAGGTTCTCGACACCGGCGGCTGGGGGGTCTACAGCGCTGAAGGCAGCCATGTGGATGACGCTGGCTGCGACCTGCGTGAACTCACCGAGGACATCGAGCTCCAGGTACGCACCGCCATGGAGCAGTCCGACCTCATCGTGCTGCTCATCGATGCACAGGCCGGCGTGATGCCCCTCGACGAGACCGTGGCGACGCTGCTGCGCAAGAGCGGCGCTGCTGACCGCGTGCTGGTCGTCGCCAGCAAGGTGGATGGCGACTCCTGGGAGGCGCACGGAATGGAAGCCGCCGGCCTGGGCCTTGGCACGCCCATCTGCGTCTCATCGACCAGCGGCTACGGGCAGCGGGACCTGGTCGACGCGATCTGGACGCACATTGACGCGATGCCTGATGCAGCGGCAGAGCTCGACAGCGAGTTGCGAATCGCCATCGTCGGAAAGCGAAACGCCGGCAAGTCTTCGATGGTCAACGCGCTGGCCGGAGAGGATCGCGTGATCGTCTCGGAGATTGCCGGCACGACGCGAGATGCCGTGGACGTGCGCTTCGAGGTGGACGGCCGCGTGTTCACCGCCATCGACACGGCAGGAGTGCGCAAGAAGAAGAGCTTCGCCGACGACGTTGAGTACTACGCGTATCGACGCATGCTGCATGCAATTCGACGCGCCGACGTGTCGGTGCTGCTCATCGACGCGACGACACGCGTCTCGCAGGTCGACAAGAAGCTCAGTCAGGAACTGCAGCGGCAGTACAAGCCCACCGTCATCGCGGTCAACAAGTGGGACCTCGTTGATGACTCGGTGGCGACCGACGACTTCCTCGAGTACCTCACCCAAGAACTCCGCGGCCTGGACTATGCGCCCATCGTGTTCACGAGCGCATCGGAGGGCGAGGGCTTGCGCGACGTCGTGTCCATGGCCTTCAACCTGCACGAGCAGGCTTCGCACCGCGAGACGACCGGCCGCGTCAATGCGACGATGGAGGAGATCCTGGCCAAGCGCGGTCCCTCCTCGCGGCTGGGCACGCAGGCAAAGCTCCTCTATGCCACGCAGATCGCCACCAATCCGCCGACGCTTGCGCTGGTGGTGAATGATCCGGCCCTCTTCGAGGGCCGCTACGAGCGATACCTGCTCAATCGCCTGCGCGAGGAGATGCCCTACAGCGAGGTGCCGATTCGACTGGTCTTCTCGCGTCGCAAGCGCAAGAGCCTCTCGGCCCTCAAGGGCGGCGCGGCGGCCGAAGAGGCCTGAATCCCAGCGGGGGAACCTGCCTGGCCCCTATGATGCATCGCACGTACGCGTTTGAACCCATCGCCGGGCCAGGACGGCGGTGGAGCTGATACCCACCTGGTGACACCATGGGATCGACGGCCACCCCCGCGTGGGAGGTGTACCGTCCGCGTACAGGCATGTCCATCTTCCCGCTCCCGGTCTTCGAGGCCGATGTCGACCCGGCCAACCGCGACGCGCTGACGCTCGAGGAACAACTCGAGCAACTCGAGGCGCCGGCGACCATGGTCGTGCGCTTTGGCCGCATGGGCGAGGTCGGCGAGTACAAGCAGGCCGGGGACATCCGCGCCGGATGCGGATCCAAGCTCGTGGCACGCACCCACCGCGGCACCGAGATCGTGGACATGCTCACCACGACCTGCTCCAACAGCGGCTGCGGGAAATCCGTCTCGCGCCAGGAGATGCGTGACTACATCGATAACAGTGGCGGCCAGGAGTTTCCCTTCCACACCAATGGGCGCATCCTGCGCCTCGCGACGCTCGAGGACCTCAATCGTCAGGAGGCCATCAAGGCGAAGGTGCCCGAGTACCGCCGCGCATGCGGGCAACTGATCGAGGAGCACCGCGTCGCCATGGAACTCGTCGACGTCGAGGTCATCCTCGGCGAGGAGCTCCTGACTTTCTACTACCTCTCGGAGTCTCGGATCGATTTCCGCTCGCTCGTGCGTGACCTCGCCGAACGCTACGGCGCGCGGATCGAGATGCGACAGGTCGGCGCCCGCGACGAGGCGCGCCTGGTCGCCGACTACGAGCGATGCGGCCAGCACTGCTGCTGCAAGAACTTCCTCAAGGTCCTCCAGCCCGTCTCCATGCGATCGGCCAAGCAGCAGAAGCAGACGCTCGATCCGCTCAAGATCAGCGGCCGATGCGGGCGGCTGATGTGCTGCCTGCGCTACGAGGACCAGACCTACCGCGAACTCAAGGCGAACCTGCCGCATCGCAAGACCCGGGTCGGGACCAGCGAGGGGCCGGGCCTGGTCGTGGACTCCAAGATCCTCGTGCAGCTGGTACTGGTGCAGCTTGAGCACGACGATCGCCAGATCGCCGTACCCATCGAGGAGCTGCTTGATCCGGAGACCTGTCCGCGACCCTGGGAGGAAGTCGAGGCGCCCAAGCCTGAGCCGAAGCGATCCCGTGGCGGTCGTCGACGATCCGGGGGCGGGGGCTCGGACGGAGGTCGCGGTCGCAGCGAAGCGAAGCCTGCCGCCGAGGGCGGCGGCGAGGAGGGCCAGGGCGGTGGCCGAAAGCGGCGTCGCCGCCGCAAGCGCCGCCGACGCGGCCGCGGCGGAAGCGGCGGGGGCGGTGATTCGGGCTAGACTTCCACTCGATGCCTGACCAGCACACGTCGGCGGACCCGGTCACGGGCATGCTCGAGGGCGTTCAGTCCCTTGTGGTGGCCTTCGTGCTGGCGATGACGTTCAGGGGGTTCGTGGTCGAGGGGTTCGTGATTCCAACCGGCTCAATGGCGCCAACGCTGCGGGGCCAGCATCTTGTCAAACACAGCGACCAGGTTGGCCAGGACTTTCCGGTCGGGTTCGACGCGGCTCGGCCGATCAACGTGCAGCGGCTCGTGGATCCAATGGTGGGCCGCACCCAGCCGCTACCTCCAGCTGAGCAGCGCCGCCTCGATCCGCGTGGCGGGGACCGGGTGCTCATCCTCAAGACGATCTACCCATTCTTCGGGCCCGACCGATTCGATGTCGTGGTCTTCAAGAACCCCACGGACACCCAGGGGCCGTCGTCGAATTACATTAAGCGGCTCATTGGACTCCCTGGGGAGACGATCTGGCTTGCCGATGGCGACGTGTTCGCCGGCGACGATGCCCAGTCCATGCACATCCAACGCAAGCCCAACCACGTGCAACGCGGCGTCTGGCAACCGGTACATGACAGCGACGCCACGCCTCTTGATCCCTCGAGCCTCCAGCGGCCCTGGCACGGACCGCCCTGGGTCGGCCGCGACGGCGACGACTGGTCGTTTTCGGATCGGTCCTGGCACCATGCCGGCAGCGGGCACGCCGAGTTGGCCTGGGATTCCTCGCGGCTGCCGATCGACGACTGGCTCTCCTACAACCTGCTCATGCCCAGCGTGCAGGCGGAGGCGGTCAGTGATGTCCGCGTGTCCGCCACGATCGTGCCCGGCGCAGCGGGCCTGGACGCGGCGCTGGAACTTGAGTCCCGCGGGCACCTGATGCGCTGGTCGCTTGGAAACGGCACCGCAACTGTGTCGATGCGCCCGCTCTCAGGTGGCGAGGGTGTGACCGCCAGCGGCGAACTCGACCCGCTGCCGACCGGCCAGCCCGTGCGCGTCGAGTGCTGGCACGCCGACCAAGCGCTGCAGCTCTTCGTAGACGGCGCGCTCGTGGCGGTTGTGCACTACGGCTGGGGACCGGAGGAGCGCCTGCGATGGGCGACCGGGAGCGCCTTCGCCGTGGCGATCGAGCAGGTGGTTGGTCGCGCGACTACGCGGCCGCGGCTGCGATGGGTCTTCGACGGGGCGCCGCTGACGCTGCACCGGCTGCGGTTGGACCGCGACCTGCACTATCGCGGCGGTCGCCTGCCGTCGCGGGCGACGCGAAACCCGACCACGGCAGGAAACGAGGCGTTGGTCGCTCTGGGGTCACCGGGATTCGCCACGCATCCTTCGAAGCTGGGCGTCCTCGGCGAGGATCAGTTCCTCATGCTCGGTGACAACAGCGCCTATTCGCTCGATGGTCGCCTCTGGGGAAACCCCGACCCGTATGTCGCCGCGCAGATCGATTCGGCGCCCTTCGTCGTGGACCGTCGGCTACTGATCGGCAAGGCCTGGAGCGTCTACTGGCCCAGCGCCCACAGCGCGTGGGGCATCCGCGTGGTTCCGAACTTCGGGCAGATGCGGTTCGTGCACTGATCGCTACGGGGACCAGAACGCGCTGATCACCAGGATGGCAAAGCAGATGGCTGCGATGCCCGCCTTGGCGACGACGCCTAGGATGCGGCCGATCGTCGCCGTCGTCGCTGATACGGCGATCTTCCCCGAGGACGGCGGGTCTTCGCGCGTCATTTCGCCGATCACCGCGCCGGCGAACGTGCCGATGACCGCGCCGATGAGCGTGCCCACAAGCGGGATCGGGATAAGGGGCGTGCAGACGATGGCCCCGACGATGCCGCCGATGATCGCCGCCACCATGCCGCGCTTCGATGCGCCACCGATCTTCGCGCCCATTGCGCTAGAGAGGAGTTCGATCACCTCGCCCACCAGCGCAAGACCGCCGCAGACGGCGATGGCCGTCCAGCCCCAGGTGGTCGTGCCACCCCACGCGCTGTCGATGAGCTCCACGATGACTGCCAGGGCGATCATCATCCAGGCACCCGGCAGGCCCGCAACCGACAGCAGGATGCAGCCCAGCGCTAGCAGCGCGAAGATCACCACGACGATGACGTGGACAATCTCCGTAAACGGGATGCCGCTCACGACGTGTGCCCCTCGTGGAACAGGGCGATTTCATCGAGCCCCTTGCGGGTGATGTCGGGTACCTGGCAGTTCTCGGCCGGGTAGCCGACGGGGATGAGCATGAAGGCCCGCTCTTGGTCGGGGCGGTCGAGTACCTCGCAGAGGAACTTCATGGGGCTGGGCGTATGGGTCAGCGCGACCAGGCCGGCGTGGTGGATCGCCGCAAGCAGCATGCCCACGGCAATGCCCACCGACTCCTCGACGTAGTAGACGCGATCGCTGATGCGGTCATCGCGGTCGTCCTTCATCAACTTGAAGACGACGATCAGCCAGGGGGCTTCTTCCAGGAAGGGCTTGTCTGGCCCAGTCTCAAGCGGCGCCAGGTCCGCCAGCCAGTCGCTGCTGGCGCGGTCCTCGTAGAAGGCTCGCTCCTCGGCCTCGGCTGCCTCTCGAATGCGATGCTTGAGGTCCGCATCGCTGACGGCGACGAATCGCCAGGGCTGCTTGTTTGCGCCGCTGGGCGCGGACCCGGCGGCACTGATGCACGCCTCGATAATCGAGCGATCGATCGGGGTCGAGTCGAAGCATCGTACGCTGCGGCGAGCGGCCATCGTGCGCGCAAAGGCCTCGGCGGCAGCAAGGGCCTCAGCCGCGGAGCGCGCATCGTGCTGGAGGGGGATCATGTCCATGGCAGGTCCATGGCGACGGCAATCGCATCATGCAGTGCCGTCAGGCCACGTGGAAGGTCCCACTGCTGCTTGTCACGATCACCGGTGGTGTTACTGATGGTACGCACCTCGATGGCCGCCGCGTCCAGCAGGCGCGCGGCATGGACCACGGCGGCACCCTCCATGGCCTCCGCAACAGCCTTGGTGCGTTCGGCGATCTCCGCGGCAAGCGCGTCGGTGCCGCTGCAGGTGGCCACCGTGGCGATGGGCGCGGTGGCAAAGAGGGACGAGAGCAGTTCCAGGAGCGCAGCATCCACCGGAACGCTGTTTCCCTCGAAGTCGCCGAGTCGAAACCCGAGCGTCTCGATCGACTCAAATCCCCATGGCGTCATCACGCCTTCCTCCGCGTAGACGCAGCTGCTTGCGACCACGACGTCACCGATCTCCAGGCCGCCGCCTGGAAGGGCGCCTGCGACACCGGCATTGATCACTGCATCGAACGGGCCGTCCTGGAGAATCGCTCGAGTAGTGGCGGAGGCGGCGGCGGCGCGGCCGATGCCGCCTGCAATCACGGTTGCTCCGGGGATCTCGCCGATCGCCTGGGCCTCGGCGTCCACGGCTGTCACGATGAGGATGCCGCCCGCCACGTTAGGTTGCCAGGTGTGCAGCAAGCTCGTCGAGGGCGACCTCGATCTGCTCGCCACTGGCAAGGTCCTTGAGCGAGGCCTTCCCGTCGGCCGTCTCCTCGCCGAGGATCACCGCGAAGCGGGCGTTGACCTTCGAGGCCTCGGTCAACAACTTCCCGACGTTTCGAGTGGACTTGTAGCTCATGCGTGCATGCAGGCCAGCGTTGCGCAGCGCCGCTACCGTCGGCACCATCGCCGCGTCCGCGGCGTCGCCGCCCGCGCTGAGAACGAACGCGTCGGGCGCCGGAAGCAGGGTGTCGTCGGGGGTGAGGAGTCCGCGGTCGGCCAGGACCAGGCCCAGCACCACATCCCCCATGCCCAATCCCACCGCGGGAGTCGGGCTTCCGCCGAAGAGCTCGACCAGCCCGTCGTAGCGGCCGCCGCCGGCGATGGCACGCTCGGCGCCGCTGCGTTCGTGGATCTCGAAGACGATGCCGCTGTAGTAGGCCAGACCACGCACGATGCCCAGGTCAAACATGCACCAGTCGGCGATCGACCAGCGACACAATTCATCCTGCAACGCGGCCAGCTGCTCATGGGCTGCCCCGTCGCTGCCGGCGGCGTCGAAGCGTTCGAGCACGCCCGCGTCGACGCCCAGTTCCGCTGCGCGGGCCGCGAGGGCCTTCGCATCGAGGCGATCTCGCTTGTCGAGCAATTCGAGGAACGCGGGAATGTCTCCGTCATCGGCGCCCGCGTCGCGCAGCAGGTCGCCGACCACGTCGCGATGGCTGATTCGGACGACCACGTCGTCGCCGGTGAGTCCCAGATCCGCCAGGGCAGCGATTGCCGTTGCAATGACCTCCGCGTCGGCAGATGGGGCCTCGATGCCCAGCAGATCGACGTTCCACTGCACGTGCTCGCGCAGGCGGCCGCGTTGGGGCCGCTCAGCCCGAAAGTGCGTTGGCATCGCGAACCACTTGGTCGGGACTGACAGGGAGCGACCACGGGCGGCCGCCATGCGGGCCAGCGTGGGCGTGAACTCCGGTCGCAGGGCATAGTCGACATCGCCGCCGCTGCGGCGGAAACTGAAGAGCTCGCTGACGATGCCGTCGCCGCTCTTGGCGGTGTAGAGCTCCAGGTGCTCGTACGTGGGCCCGTCGATCTCGTCGAATCCGCCTGCTACGGCCGCATTGCGCCACGCCGCCTCGATGCGGCGCAGGGCGGCAAGTTCCTGCGGGTAGAAGTCGCGGGTCCCCTTGGGCGCCTGGAAGGTCACGCCGGGAGTGTAGGGGCTACCACTCGGGGCCGCCGGTGTAGCGACCGTACACGTCGGCCATCGCCTGCACCATTTCCCCGAGGGTGCAGCGGGCCAGCGAGGCGGCCACCAGGCTGTCCATGACGTTCTCGTCGCTGCGCGCTGCGTCGCGAATGGCATCGAGCGCTGCGGCGGCCTCATCCGCATCGCGGCCATGTCGCGCATCATCCAGTCGCTGGCACTGGCGATCCTCGACCTCGTGGGGGATCTGCAGGATCTCCACCTGGCGATCCTCGTTTCCGTCCCGGTATGCGTTGACGCCGACAATGAGCCGGTCCCCGGCCTCCATCTCCTGCCCGAGCCGGTAGGAGGCCTCGGCGATGGAGCGGCGAAAGTACCCCTGGTGGATGCCCGCGACCGCGCCGCCCATGCCATCGATCTCCGAGATGATCTCGTTGGCATCGGATTCCATCTGGTCGGTCAACGACTCGACGAACCAGCTGCCGCCGAGTGGATCCACCGTGCGATGCACCCCGGTCTCGTGCGCGAGAATCTGCTGCGTGCGCAGGGCGACGCGCACGGCGGTCTCCGTGGGCAGGCCGAGCGTCTCGTCCATCGAGTCCGTGTGCAGGCTTTGGCACCCCCCGAGCACGCCGGCCATCGCCTGGAATGCAACCCGCACGATGTTATTGAGGGGCTGCTGCTCGGTCAGCGAGCACCCGGCGGTCTGCACGTGCGTGCGCATCAGCAGCGACCGGTCGGTCTTGGCACCGAATCGCTCGCGCATGGCGATCGCCCAGATGCGGCGCGCTGCGCGGAGCTTGCAGATTTCCTCGAAGAACTCGTTGTGGCTATTGAAGAAGAACGAGAGCCGCGGGGCGAACGCGTCGACATCGAGCCCCCGATCGATCGCCGCCTCGACATACTCCATGCCGTCCCGCAGCGTGAAGGCCAGCTCCTGAGTGGCCGTGGATCCGGCCTCGCGGATGTGGTATCCGCTGATCGAGACGCTGTTCCATCGCGGGGCGTGGAGCGTGGCGTACTCGATCGTGTCGATGACCAGTTTCACGCTTGCCTCGGGCGGGTAGATGAACTCGTTCTGGCTGTGGAACTCCTTGAGGATGTCGTTCTGGAGCGTGCCGCCGAGGGTGGTCCAGTCGATGTCCCGCTCGCGCGCCATGGCCAGGTACATCGCCCAGATCACGCACGCGGGACCGTTGATCGTTTGGCTGACGGTGACCTCGCCCACAGGAATGTCAGCGTAGAGGCGATGCATGTCGTCGATCGTGTCGATGGCGACGCCGCAGCGGCCCACCTCGCCGGCGCTGAGTGGATCGTCGCTGTCGCGACCCATCAGGGTGGGCAGGTCGAAGGCGGTGGAGAGGCCGGTGTTTGCACGGGTGCCGCGGGCGTTCTCAAGGAGGTACTTGAAGCGGGCGTTGGTGTCCTCGGCCGAGCCGAACCCGGCGAACTGCCGCATCGTCCAGAGCCGAGAGCGGTACATCGTCTCGTGCACACCTCGCGTGTAGGGATACGCGCCGGGCGTGGCGATGCGATCATCGGCCTTCGCAGGCCCATAGACCTCGTCAAGCGCGTAGCCGCTGAGCGTCACGTGGTCCGCCTGCGAGTCGTGGGTGGGTGGGGTTGTGGTGTCTGGCGTCGTCATGCTCGACGCGCCAGTGTACCGCCGCGGGGAGTGGCGGCTATCCGTCGTAGCCGGTGAGCGGATCGTAGGTATCGATCTCGCCGCCCTCGGGCGTCCACCAATCGGGCCGATCCTGCAGCTCGTCGACCCGCAATGTCCGATCGGGTTCGGGCTGGGCATACTCGGTGCCCGGTCGCATCCGCACGTCGATGCGTCGGCAGGTGGCATTCGGGACTGTCATGGCGTTGTTCAGCGCGCCGCGGCCGATGTCGTGATTGAAGACTTCCCAACGCATCAAGTCAGGCGTCTGGACCGTGTCGTCGCCTCCCCCTTCCTCGAAGTCGATCACAAGCTTCTTGCCAACGGGGATCTCCATGAGGAACACACGCTCTCCGCTTCGCGTATCCATGATCGTGATCGTCTTGGGGCTGTGCTCGGTGGAGTTCCAGGTGGTCGGGCTCGTGGGTCCGTCGAACCAGGGATTCCCGCCAGGCTTGTAGAGATCACATCCCACCGGCAACAGCAGGGAAAGGGCGAGTATGGAGCAGGAGCCGCGCATGGCCGTCTTGATACATCGGCCGATCTACAATGATCCCTCCATGAGCAGTTCCTTCCGTGTTGGACATGGCTACGACCTGCATCGGCTCGAATCCTGCGCCCCGCAGGGTGCGGGGCGGCCCCTGGTCCTCGCTGGCGTTGCAATCGAGCACGATCGCGGGCCCGTGGCCCACAGCGACGGCGATGCCGTGCTGCATGCCGTCACCGACGCGATCCTCGGGGCTACTGGGGCTCCGGACATCGGGCAGCTCTTCCCGGACGACGATGCGGCCAACGAGGGCCGCGCCAGCGGCGAGTTCCTCGCGGCCGCCGTCGCTCGCGCGACGGATGCGGGATGGCGCGTCGTGAATCTCGACGTGACCGCCATCTGTGAGTCCCCTCGCCTCGCGGCCCACCGCCAGGCGATGCGTGACAGCCTCGCGACCCTCGTGGGTTGTAGCGCCGATGTGGTCAATGTCAAGGGAAAGACCGGCGAGGGCCTCGACGCCGTGGGGCGCGGTGAGGCGATCGAGGCGCACGCCCTGGTCTTGATGCAGCGGGTGGAGTCATGAATATCGAGACTTGGCAACGGGCAGTAGCCCTCTCGGCGCGCGTGCATGGCCACCAGATGCGAAAGGACGGGAAGACGCCCTACGCCTCTCACCCCTTCCGCGTGGCGATGACGATCGCGACGGTCTTCGGTGAGCGCGATCCGGAGGTCCTCGCTGCTGCGCTGCTCCACGACGTCATAGAGGATTGCGACGTCGACTACGACCAGTTGCTCGACACGTTCTCGCGCAACGTCGCCGACTACGTGGCGGTCATGACCAAGGACATGCGGCTCGAGGAGCCCATTCGCGAGAGCGCCTACGACAAGCAACTGGCGGACGGACCGTGGCAGGGCCGGCTCATCAAGCTCGCCGACGCCTTCGACAACCTTCATGACGCGACGCCGGAGATGCGGCCGCGCATGATCGCCCGCGCCCGCCGCGCCATCGCCCTGGCGTCCGACGACGTGCTGCGCGAGGCACGGGCATCGCTCGAGTCGGCCGTTGCACGCATCGAGGCCACAATGGCGACGGCGTCGTGATCGGCCCACTGCTCATGGCGGTGATGCTGGCTGCCCCGACGCCGACCGCTCCGCCCACGCCGGACACCGTGGACGCTGCCTTGGTCGCCATCGAGGAGGCCGGTAGGAGCCTGGCGGGCATGACCGCCGACGTGGTCTATGTCCGCGTTGACCCGGTGCTTGAGCGCAAGGAGACCCGCAGCGGTCGCGTCATTCACCGTCGCGGCGAGTCGCCGGCCGTCGCGATCCTCTTCGACACGCTCGTGGTGGGACGCCGACGCGAGGATCGCTCCAAGCACTGGATCTTCAGCGGCCCATGGATCGTCGAGATTGATCCGGGGCGAATGCAGTTCATAAAGCGGGCCATAGGGCCCGCGGACGCGACATTCGACCCGTTTGACCTTGCCCACGGCCCCGTACCGCTGCCCATCGGCCAGTCACGGGATGAGGTGCTGCGGCGATTTGTCGTTACGGCGGTCGACGTCCCAGAGGCGGGGCTGCTCTCCACGCTCGACTCCGATGCGGTGCAGGGACTGCATCTGGTGCCGCGCGGCGAGGACCAGTGGAAGCAGCTTGATATCTACTTCGAACGCTCGACATGGCTGCCGGTGGGCGTCGACGCGCTTGAGGAGGATGGCACGCGTCGCATGGCACGACTCGACGCGTTGCGAGCAGGATCGCTGTCGGCGGAGGACGCCGCGCACCTGTCGATCGACGCGCCCAGCGATCCCGGGTGGTCCATCTCCATCGAGGCGTGGGTCGAGGCGCCCGAGGCGCAAGACGAAGGGCCGTCCTGAGACGGCCCTTCGCGTAATAGAGACAAGGATATTGTTAACCCCCCGAAATGGGGTTCAGCGACGTCGCCTCACGGCGAGACCACCGATGGCAAGCAGCCCAAGAGCAGCTGGTGCCGGGACTACGTTCCCATCAATTGCGTACGCGAAATCGTACGGAGTCCCTTGATAAGGTCCGAATCCGAATCCCCCGGCTGGATTAGCCTGATATCCAGCACCATCTCCAAGATTGGAAGTGGCAATGCCGGACTGGCCGTTGTCAGCGAAATTATTGACCGCCTGGACGGAGATCAAGTAATTGCCGCCAGCAAGATCGAAGCCGCCGAGGTCAAGCGTCAGATGCTCGCCCGCGCCGCCCCAATCACCATTTGCAACAGCGTCACCAACACCATACGTGAACGCGGCGACGTCACCTGAAAGGTTGGCGCCAGCTGACTCTATGGAGCTGTAAATGTTGACGTTGTATCCCAACGCACCTCCGGAGCCACCCCAGCCGTTCCATCCGTTGAGAATGAATGAAACGCTGTTTAGTGAGGTAGCACCACCAAGGTAGAAGTCATCGATCGCGGCGATGTCGTAGACGTTATACGCGTCTTCGAAATCCTGCGATGCGGCGGTACTTCCACCCATATCAGATCCGTCTGCTGCACCGATCTGGTCCATGACCACATCAGCGCCTGCCGTAGAGACGATGCCTGCGCAGAGCACCACCATGGCAGATGTACAAATCTTTCTCATGTAAATCTCTCCTCTCTTCCCTGTCTCTTCCACACGCCCCACGAGGGCATGCACCTGCAGGGTAGGAGGTCCCCCGCGCCGATCCAAGGTCATTCTTGACAGATTGTTAGTGACATTCTCGGCCCCCAGGAGGCCGCCGGAGGCCCAGGGCCAGCCGCGCAAGCCGCGGTGAGGCCCCCAAGAGGGTCGATATCGCTCGCATCGACATGCTTGTCCACACCTCTGGCCGTGGCCGCCGCAGGCACCGGATGACACCTCTGGCTACCCGCTGCGGTGGCTGCATGAGCCAGGAGGGCGGCCGGGTTGCTCGATCACCGATTGTGGGGGCACCGTCCGCCCGATGAAAGAACTCCGTGCGGGTGCCGATCGGGTGGACGCTTGAGACGTGCACACCCGTTCCCCGCAACTCCATGGCCATCGCCTTGCAGACGTGGTCCTGCGACGCTTTGCTCGCCGTGTACGCCGCATTCCCGGGCACGCTGAACTTCGCTAGGCAGCTGCTGCACATCAACAGGTGACCGCCACCGCGTTCGACCATCCCCGCCGCTGCCTTCGACACCAGATCTACTGCGGCGAACAGGTTGATCTCGAAGAGTGCTCGGAAGTCGTCCAAATCACATGCGGCCACGTGGCTGTCGAGTCCACGCCCGGCGTTTGCGAACACAGCCCAGGGATCCTTCGCGGCCGCAAGCAGGCGGGTATTGGAGTCGCCGTCTGTAGCGTCACCGACGACGACGGTGCAGGTGCGACCGAACTGTTCGATCTCCTTCTGCAGGGCCTCGAGGCGCTCGGCTCGTCGCGCTGCGACGACGCAGTGCATGCCGGCCTGTGCACAGGCGATGGCGGTCGCCCGGCCGATGCCGCTGCTGGCGCCAGTAATCACGATCGTTCGGTCGTGTAGGTCAATGGCCATCGCTTGTTCCGAGGAGCTCACGAACGGACCACGGGTGCGTTCGGTTCCGGTTGGCGGCGCGGACGCGGCGTACGAACTCGGCGTCCACTGGCGATGCGCTGTTTCCGAAGGCATTGCGTACGTAGGTCATGACCGCAGCGATGTCCTCAATACGTCGTAGCGGCGATGGGGGCATCGTGTCGTCGAATGTCTGGTCAAGCACAGTGATCTCACCAGCCACGCCGTGGAGTAGCACCTTCGCAAGCGTCTCCGGGTCGCCAGTGACGATGGGCGAGTTGGCGATCGGCGGGTACTTGCCTGGAAGCCCCAAGCCATCTGCTTGGTGGCAGGCTGCGCAGACGGCGTACACGAGGGCGCCACGATCGAATTGCGAGAGCGCAGCCGCATCAAGTTCCACGCCACCAGCGTTGTCGGGCGGCGGTGCCGTCTCTATCAGTAGCTGCACCAGTTCATCGCAGCCGTCGGCCGCGATGTCAAAGGCTGGGTCGCTGGTCAACACGTCAATGAAGCGACTCTCGCGGCCTGCTAGTCCGCTGACGACTGCCTCACGCAGAACCGCGTCGGCAGCCCAGGCGAGACTTGCGGCGGCCAGCAACGCCATGGCGTTACTACCGTGGGCTTCACCAAGCGATGCGGCCAATTGGAGCTGGACGCCGCGGTCCTGCTCGCCGAGCAGCCCGCGCATCGCTTCAAGGACCTGCGGCTCGTCCAGCCAAGGCTCAAGCAGCCGCAGCGCAGCGGCCCGCAGCGCCGGGTGCGGGTCGTTCAGCACTACAAGGGCATCTTCCTGAGATAGGGCGTCAAGGCCCTCGAGCGTCCAGAGTGCATGGAGCCGGGCGGTCCATGTCTCGTGCCGGAGCAGGGAGCGTAGGGCGTCGGCCGTATCGGTCGAGCCGCGCTCCACGAGGACCTGCTGGGCTAGCAGTCGCACGGCCCCGTCTGGGTGTACCAGGCGCCGAACGAGACCGCCATCGGTCATCGCCGACAGGTCTGGAATGGGATCGAGCCGACGCCCCCGCGGCGCGATGCGCCAGATGCGGCCCAGCCCTAGGGGCTGGTCAAGACCACGCTCGAGGATCTGCTTGCGTAGGAACGTCGTCACAAAGAGCCGGTGTTGGAGAATCCCGCGGTACATGTCGCAGATGTAGATGGCGCCATCGGGCCCACTGAGCGACCAGGTCGGCCGGAACCGCTCGTCGGTGGAGGCAAGCAGTTCACCCGTGCCCAGCGGGTCGAACGCCTGGTCGTAGCGGCCAGTCTCGAAGGACTTTCGCTTGACGAGGTTCCCAGCAGGCTCGCAGATGATGGCGTCACCGTTCACTCCTGCCAGGGCGGCGCCCACGTAGATCGACGTGCCACATGCAGCATCGAAGTTCGTGAGCGTGCCGTCTTCGCGCAGATGCCCCTCGCGGTAGGCCCGGTTGACGCCTGGATTGACGCGGATGGGATGGACCGCGTGGGTTGTGGAAACCCGCTGGCCTGCGCCGGCAGCCCCCTTCATGCGCCGGCTCCGCGCGCTGTAGTGCGGTGGCAGGTGATCAACGAGCAGGGGGATAGAGTTGGGCGTGGTGTAGAGGCGGCCGGTGGCGTCTTGGCCGATGCCCCATTGGCCGCGCGTGGGGATGCGTCGCGTCTGGAGTTCGTCGCCGCGGAGCCGGACGTCCAGCCCATGCTGGCTGAGGTGGTGCCAGTTGTCGATGCCGCGCACAAGGCCGTTGCCGGCATGCTCGGGGCTCGCGATCCCACCGAACCCGTCCAGCAGTACTCGCACGTCGTCGGCTTGTCCATCCCCATTGCTGTCGCGGGCCAGCAACAGGTTTGGTGGGGCGATGATGAGCGCTCCGTCAAGCAGCGGCGCCACGGCCCGTGGCAGGACCAGTTCATCGAGGAAGACCGTGGAGCGATCGAAGACGCCGTTGCCATCGCTGTCGCTAAGCGTGACAACGCGACCGATTGGCTCTTCCTCCCCCTCGCCGTCGACGTTGGGCATGAAGGCCCGCATCTCGACGACCCACAGGCGTCCATCCGGTCCAAACGCCATGCACACCGGGTCTACCACCAGAGGCTCGGCGGCCACCAGCGTCACCTCTAGGCCGTCGGCCACCTGCAGGCTGCGCAGCGCCTCGGCCGGCGACAGCACGGGCGCGGGCGGCGCCGCGACGGTAGGCGGCGGCTGCGCCTCGCCGGGCTTGTCGCCTGCCTGCGCCAGGAGGGTCGCCAGCAGGATGGGAGTGATCACGACAGGGGCACCCACCAGATGTTTCGGAATCGCACGAGGTTCCCGTGGTCCTGGAGGAGCAGTGGCGCGGGACCCGGCAACTCCGCCTTGCCCGAGCCGGTCGAGAAGCCCACCGGCTGTTGGTCGTGGATGAGGATGCCGTTGTGATAGACCGTCAGGACAGCCGGTGACGACTTAGTTTCCGTCTCGTCGAACAACGGTTGCTGGAAGTGAATGAGGTACGACTGCCAACGCTGGCTCTCGCGGGCGGCGTTGACCCGCGGTGGGGCGACTCCGTAGATCGCCCCGCACTCACGGTGATCAGCCGGTCCCCAGGGCGAGTCGAGGATCTGGACCTCGTAGCGGCCCTGTAGGTAGACACCGCTGTTCCCACGCTTCTGGCCCAGCTGCAGGAGGCCCGCCAGGGGCGTTCGAAATTCCACGTGGAGGATGCCACTGCCAAGTGGTCGGTTGGTCAACAGATTTCCGCTGCCTGGGGCGACCTCCATGGCGCCGTCGATGAGGGCCCATCCATCGTGCGACCAGCCAGCAAGCGAGGTGCCGTCAAAGAGCACCTCGGCATTGGTCGGGACTGCATCGACCGCATCGGAGGGCCCTACGTCCACGTCACCAAGGTCAGCGATGCGGATGTTCCGCCACCGCACGTCGCAGAACGCCCCCCCGTGGATTTGGAAGGCGATATGCCCATCGCGGTCCTCGACGTCCACGAAATCGGTGCATGGTCGTCCGTTGACCCAAGTGCGGTACCGCGGGCCTAGGCACTCGATGCGGTAGTGGTTCCACTCGCCGATCCGGAAGGCGGCCATGGCCTCCTCGTCGCCTTCGAGCGGATCGAGCCATCCTCGACGGCCCTCGTCGTAGAGACCCCCACTCCAGCGCCGGTCGGTGGTCTCGATCTCCACCTGTGGTCCGCTGAGGCGACCCTGGTCGTTGATGTGGCTGCGAATCTGGATTCCACTGTTGGAGCCCGCCTCGGCGAGGACTTCGCACTCGAGCACGAAGTCACGGTGGATGTCCGGAGAGACTAAGAACACGTTGCGGCTGCTCGGGCCGCTGCCGTGCAACTCGCCGCGATCAAAGGTGAAGGTCCCCTCCCCCTCGGTCGTCGTCCACTGGGGGAAGTCGTCGGCTACCAGATCGCGCCACGTCAGTTCAGCGGGCGCCGCGAGCAGTACCGCGATGGCAAGTGCCTCGAGCATGGATCAAGTCTGTAGGACACCGGTCTTGAAGGAACCAACAGCCTCCCAGGTCGAAGCGATGCCAAGCGCAGCTACCAGTTCGTCGCGGGTCTGGAGGGGATCGATCATGCGGTCCACCCATCCGCGGGCCGCCCCGTAGAGGATGTCCTGCTGCTGGGTGTAGCTGGCGGTGATCGCGGCGAGCAGTTGCTCGCGCTCCTCCTCGTCGATGGACTCGCCGCGGCGTTCCCGGGCCGCCATGTCGATCTGCAGCAGGGTGCTGGCCGCCTGATCGGCGCCCATCACCGCGCATCGCGATCCGGGCCAGGCGAGCGTGAGGAAGGGGTCGAAGGCTCGTCCGCACATGGCGTAATTGCCCGCGCCGTAACTTGAACCGAGGATCAGGCTGACCTTGGGCACGACGGAGTTGCTCATGGCGTTGACCATCTTGGCCCCGCTGCGAATGATCCCGGCCTGCTCACTGTCGCGGCCGACCATGAATCCAGACGTGTCGTGGACGAAGATGATCGGAACCTGCTTCTGGTTGCAGTCCATGATGAACCGCGCCGCCTTGTCCGCCGACTCGGTGTAGATGACCGCTGGCATGTTGGTGGACGTTGTTGGGCCCGCCTTCCCCCCGGGCATCTTCTTCTCGGTCAGCGATCGCTGGTTTGCGACGAGGCCGCAGGGCCACCCGCCGATGCGCGCATAGGCGCAGATCATCGAGCGGCCGTAGTCGGCCTTGTACTCGTTGAACGAGTCTCCGTCGACGATGCAGGAGAGCAGCTCCACCATGTCGTACTGCTCGTGCGGCTGCGACTTGTAGATCGCGTCGATGTCGTCGGCCTTCCGCGTAGCGTCAGCCGCGGGAAATGGGGGGTCGGTGACCGGATCGGACGACATGTCGCCCAGGACCAGTGATCGCAGTCGATCGATGCACGCTTCCTCGGTCTCCTCGTGGAAGTCGATCGTGCCGCTGACCTCCGCGTGCATTGCTGCGCCGCCGAGGTCCTCGCTGTCCACGTCCTGGCCGATGGCGGCCTTGACCAATGCCGGCCCGGCCAGATAGAGCCCGCTTCCCTCGGTCATCAGCAGGGTGTCGCAGAGCACCGGGAGGTACCCACCTCCAGCGACGCAGTTTCCCATGATGGCGGCGATCTGCGTGATCCCCTTGGCCGAGAGAACGGCGTTGTTTCGGAAGATCCGGCCGAAGTCGTCGGTGTCCGGGAAGACGTCCTCCTGCAGGGGCAGGAAGACACCGGCGGAGTCGACCAGGTAGAGCAGCGGCAGCCTTGCTCGCTCCGCGATCACCTGTGCACGGATGATCTTCTTGCACGTCATGGGGAAGAACGCGCCCGCCTTCACGGTCGCGTCGTTTGCGACGATCATGCAGTTGCGACCGGCGACCTGAGCGATCGTCGTGACCGCGCCGGCCGATGGGGCGCCGCCCCACTCCTTGTACATCCCGAACGCATTGAAGAGACCGCACTCGAAGCGCGAGGCGCCCTTGTCGGCGAGCAGATCGATTCGTTCCCGGGCGGTCAGGCGACCGTGGCGGTGCTGGCGATCAATGCCGCGCTCTCCACCGCCGCGGCAGATCTCCTGGGCATGCTCGGCCAACGCGGCTGCTGCGTCCATCAGCGCGGACATGCGGGGAATGGTAGATGGACGGCGCAGAAAAAGGACCCGGCGACCGCGTTGCGGTCGCCGGGCGTAGATTCCTCTCTCAGGGCTGCACTCCGTGCATACCCGTCGGGTGCACGGGATTCAGAGTTGGTGCAGCCCTTTTGTACAGTCACACGGGTTGGTCACTAGATCACCTCCTGGTCAAGCGCGGTCCTGATCGGCCGTCGCGAGGCGTGTCCTCGCCGCCGAACTCCTCATCCCCTCGGCGTCCCGAGGGGCACACCGCCCGTGGCCCGTGGGCCACGGTCGTCGCGGGTCCTCGCCGGCGTCGCGAGCTGCGTGTTTGCCGCGTCCGCCTGACGGGAGATCCGCGATGGATGATCACGATATCGACAGATTGGCGATATCGACTTCCAGATTCTCCGGGGTGGGGGCCTCAGGCAGCCAGTTCGTCGTGCTCGTCCTCGAGGCGGGTCATCTCGTCCCACTCCTCCATCGTGATCAGTACCTCGCGGGCCACCGATCCCTTGTGGTCGCCGACGATCCCGGCCATCGCCATCTGGTCCACGAGGCGAGAGGCCCGGCCGTAACCCACACCCAGCCGTCGTTGCAGCAGGGAGACCGAGCCGCGGCCGGAGTCAATCATGACGCGGACCGCCTCGTCGAACATCGCGTCTCGCTCGCAGTCCTCGCCCTCGCCGTCGTCCGTGCTTGCCGCCCGGATCTCGACGAGGCTCCGCTCGAAGTTTGGCTGCGCAGACTCCGTCAGGTGCCCGACGATCGCACGGGTCTCCGTGGGCGACACGTAGGTACCCTGCGCGCGATGGGCCTGCGTCGTGCCCGGGCTCACGTAGAGCATGTCGCCGTCACCAAGCAGGAGTTCGGCGCCCCTGGTGTCCAGGACGATGCGGCTGTCCATGCTGCTACTGACCTTGAAGGAGACTCGGCAGGGCATGTTGGACTTGATCAGGCCGGTGACCACCTTCGCCTCGGGCCGCTGCGTGGCCAGAAGGAGATGGATGCCCACGGCCCGCGCCTTCTGGGCGATGCGGACGATCGACTGCTCGACTTCCTTGCTGGTCATCATCAGGTCGGCGAGCTCGTCGATGATGAACACGATGTAGGGAAGGCTCGAGGGGACGCGATCGCGATGGTCCTCGGCCTCGGGATCACCGATCTCGGCGAGCACCTCGTCGTCGAGGTCGTTGTAGGCGACGATGTCCCGCACGCCTGCGCGACGGAAGAGACCGTAACGCTCCTCCATGCGCCGCACGGCCCACTCCAGGATCGCCGCTGCCTTGGGCATCTCAGTGACGACCGGGCAGGCGAGGTGGGGAATGTCGGCGAACTGGCTGAGCTCGACCATCTTCGGGTCCACCAGGATCAGCTTGAGTTCATCGGGCCGCCGCGTATACATCCAGCCGGCGATGACCGAGTTGATGCAGACGCTCTTGCCCGAGCCGGTGGTGCCGGCCACGAGCATGTGCGGCATGCGCGTCAAATCCGCCACAAGCGGCTCTCCAGAGGCGTCCTTGCCCAGGAACATCGGCAGCCGCATGCCTTCGGCCGCTTCGCAGCTCATCAGTTCCTTGAGGCACACGATCTCGCGGGCGGTGTTGGGCACCTCGATGCCGACGGTCGTGCGACCGGCGGTATTGGGCACGATGCGGATGTTCGGGGCACCGACCGTACGTGCAAGATCGCTTGCGATCGTGTTGATCCGCGACACCTTCGTCCCAGGCGCCAGGTCCAGCGAGTAGAGCGTGACCGTCGGACCGGCTTCGATGCCCACAACCTCCGCGGCGACGTCGAAGGTCTGCAAGGCGCTCTCGAGGGCGGCCGCCTGCGTGCGAACAGCTTCCTCGACGCGATCGGAGAATGAGGTGTCCGGATCGGCCAACAGGTCCAGGGATGGAAACTCGTAGCCCTCGAAGTCGTCGGGCCGCTGGATGTCCTCGTCGGTCGCCGTCGGCTGATTCGACGCCATGCGCACCGGCAGCTTGGCGATCTTCTCACGGAGTTCGCGGGGGGAGAGACGACGGCGCGGCTCCGGGTGCTCCTCCCACTGGTCGTCTTCCTCCTCTTCCCAGGCATCCTCCTCCTCGATGTGCTCATCGAGCACCGCGCTGCCGGTGGCGCGTATGCGGGGCAGGGACAGGGACGGAAGGCGAGGTGGACGCGCACGGCCCACGCCTCGCACCGCCGATACCAGGAGCCGCGGCAGCGCGAAGGCGATCTGCTCAGCGGCGACGACCAGGCCGATGGCCAGAGCGGCAAGCACAGCGAGGAACGTGCCGAAGCCGCTGAAGTAGATCGTTAGTTGCGAGACGATCGCCTGTGCAATCAGACCGGCCCGTGCTCCGGGAAGCGGCCCGACGCCCGGCGCCAGCAGTTCATGCATGCAGGAGATGGAGAGGGCCATGATCACCAGGCCCAGGGCGCGGATGCCGGTGTGCGGGAGGTCGATTCCACGGAAGCGAGCGACGACCCAGGCGGCGATCCCTGCCAGCAGGATCCACGCGCCGTATCCGATCACGTGGTAGGTCCAGTAGGCGATCGTCGCGCCAACGCTGCCGCAGAGATTCGCGATGGGGGTGTTGTGGACAGCGACGACATGGCTGGGCGGATCCGCGGCGTCGAATGTCAACAACGAGACGGCCAGGAAGGTCCCGGCTGCCGCAGCAGTGATCCATGCGACCCGCTGACCGAGCGTGGCTTCAATCAGGACGCTGCGTCGGCGCGAGGAGACAGCGGAAGGTGCCATAGCCCCCTGATATCGGCAGTGCGGGGAGGGCTATTGGAGTAATTGGGCCTGCAAAGGGGTTCCAGGGCCCCTATGAGTTGGCAAAGAGGGACGCCTGGGTCGCAGGAGCCTGGACGGCGGTAACAACATGCCCGGTGACTTCCAGCAGGGGCGTGGGATTCGAGTGGTGGCTGATCACCATCTGACCGTGCAATTGCGGGGCCTGCTGCTCCCAGAGGTCCTGCACGATGCCCGGCTCGTTGCACTGGGCAGAGAGATGGAGCAGCAGCACGTGTCGCAGGCAGGATCGCCCGGCGATCGACAGGGCCGCCTCAAGTGCCTCCTCGTTGGAGAGGTGGCCGCTGCCCCCCATGATCCGCTGCTTGAGGAACTCGGGCCGACTGCTCTGCCGCTGGAGGTCCGGGTCGTAGTTGGACTCGATGGCCAGCAGGTCGAGATCCACGAATCGCTCGAGCATCGCAGGTGGCACGTGTCCGAGGTCCGTGGCCCAGCCGATTCGGCCATGCCCGTCATCGAGCACGAAGCCGGTGGTGCCGTCCTGGTCGTGCTCGAGTTCCACTGTCTCAATGGTGACCTCGCCGAGCGAGAACCCGTCGTCGTGCACGTGCAGCAACTCCGCCGGCACGCCACAACTGCGGGCCCGCGATGCCTGACGGCGGTGCACGTGGACGGCGATCCGGTGGTCACGCAGACAACGAGCCCAACTGCGGTTGAAGTGGTCGCCATCAAGGTGCGTGAGCACCACATCGCCGACCTGGTTGATTGACGCGCCGAATCGCGCAAGCCGAAGCGATGTCTGTCGCATCGAAAGGCCCACGTCGATGAGCGCAAGCCGTGTGCCGAGCGCGTCGAGCCTCAGGAGCGCGCTATTTCCCGTGGAGCCGCTGCCCAGCGCAGCCACCGCCATGCCGGCAGATGCATCAGGCATCGGCGCGGCTACCGCGGCGCTCAAGGCGCCGGCGAGTCTGCTGACCGGCGCAGGCGCCCTTTCGTGCTTGGTCAATGAACTCGGCGTACTCGAGGGCGACCGCGTCGCCGTCGCTGCGCAATGCCTCCACGACCTGCTTGGCTGTCAGGCCCTCGCGGTAGGTCAGCTTGAAGATGGCGCGTCGCCGATCGATCTCTTCGCGGGGCATGCCGCTTCGCCGCATGCCTACGAGGTTGGGCGACGTGACGTTGTTCGTGCCCGACATGAGAAACCACGGCGGGAGGTCGAGCGTGCAGATGATGACGCCCCCGATCATTGCGCCGGTGCCCACGCGGACGAACTGGTGGACACCGCTTCCACCACCGATGATCGCGTGATCATCGATCCACGCGTGGCCGCCGAGCATCGCGCTGCTGACGAACGTGCAGTCGCTTGCGACGCGGACATCGTGCCCGGCGTGCGAGGAGGTCATGAAGATGTTTCGGTCGCCGATGGTGGTCGGCGTTTCCTGCGTGGCGCGATGCACGCTGGTGTACTCGCGGAACTGGTTGTCTGAGCCGATCACGATGCCCGGGTCGGACATGTCGCTCGGGTAGTTCACGTCCTGGGCGGCGAACCCGATGCACGCGAACGGGTAGACGATGTTCCCCGTGCCCATCGAGAGCGTACCGGTGAGGTAGCAGTTTCCGATGAGGCGGGTCCCGGCGCCGATCGTGATCCGACCGCGCAGCACGCAGTTGGGGCCGACCTCCACGTCGTCGGCGAGGTCGATGTCGCCGTCAAGCGTCGCAGTGGGGTGGATCGTGGGCATCGGGGGCGTATCATCGCCGATCACCGGTGACCTGCCAACTGGACATTCACGACCTTGGCCGCGCGCCCTACGAACCCACGCTACAGCTGCAGCGCCGGCACCAGCAGGAGGTCATCGAGGGCCGCGATCAGCAGGCGCCGCGACCATTTCGCCTGCTCCTGGTGGAGCATGATCCGCCGGTGGTCACCATCAGCCGACGGCCAGGTGCCCGTGAACATCTTGTCGCCTGTGACGCGCAGCTGCAGGAGGCTGGCGTGGAGGTGCGGGAGACCGACCGCGGGGGGGACATCACCTTCCACGGACCCGGGCAACTCGTCGGCTACCCGATCCTTGATCTCAACGAGCTGGACCTGAAGATGCACGGGTACCTTCGATTCCTCGAGCAGGTGGTCATCGAGATCCTGCGACGCTTCGGCATCGATGCTGGCCGCGACGAGTGCGCAACTGGCGTCTGGGTCGCCGACGCGAAGATCTGCGCCATGGGCATCCGCGTCTCACGCTGGGTGTCGATGCACGGATTCGCGCTGAACGTTGACCCGGACATGGCGTGCTTCGACCTGATCGTGCCGTGTGGACTCGCTGGCCGGTCCGTCACAAGCATGCGCGCACTGCTCGGCGACGAGTGTCCCTCAATGGAGGCGGTCAAAGCCGTGGCCGCCGAGGTGTTCGAGCAGGAACTCCTCAGCCGTCGTCGACCCCGAGTTCAGACAGCACCTCGTCGGTGATGTCGAGACCCTCGGGAACCCGCAGGGCGCTGCGGAGACGAATCTGTCCGAGTACGGCGTCGGGGGCGGGCGCGGAGATCGGGTCGTCTGGCGGGATGAATCGCATGACCAGATCGATCTCCAGGCGATCGGCGACGACATTTACGGCCGCGAGGATCTCCTCGTAGCAGATGCGCATCTGCCCACCGGTGAGAACTCCACGTTGCTTCGCCGCATCTTGCTGAAACTCCTGGTACTCACCTCGCAGCAGCTCCAGCTGCTTGCGCAGTTCGGGGATCGATGGGTCATCCGGTGCCAGATCACGACCCTCCTCGATGAGTGCATCCATCACCGAGCGGATCTCCATTCCACTCTCGCCGATCTGCTCCTCCAGAGCACTGCGGGCCAGCACGAAGTGCTCGGCTCGCATCAGCGGATCGAGCGCACGACCCACCTGCACGAAGGCCGTTGAGTACGCGCGGGCCGTCGGGGCGTCTCCCCACGAGAGGCGGCCCTCGTCGTTTCGAAGCAGCAGGTCGCCGTCGCTGCCGCTGATCGCCACGGCGTCCGCTGGGCCGAGCGTGGCGTCATCGTCGCCGGCGGTGGCCATGTGCGGCGGCCGAGCAACCGCCACGAGGGCGAGCAGGGCCAGGGCGGTCCAGGCGGTGACTCGATGTAGTGATCCCATTGGTCCCTTCTCCTATTCGTCCTGCTCCAGGATCGCCAGGAATGCGTCCTGCGGGATGTTCACGTTTCCGACGGCCTTCATACGTCGCTTGCCGGCCTTCTGTTTCTCAAGCAGCTTCCGCTTGCGGGTGACGTCGCCGCCGTAGCACTTGGCGGTGACGTTCTTGCGAACGGCCTTGATCGTCTCGCGGGCGATGATCTTTCCGCCGATGGCCGCCTGCAGCGGGATCTCGAACTGGTGCCGATCGATCTGCTTCTTGAGACGCTTGAGGATGATCTTCGTCCGATGCTCAGCGTCCTTGCGGTGGCAGATGATGCTGAGGGCCTCGACGGGTCGGCCGTTGACCAGGACGGAGACCTTCACGAGGCGGTCCGCGCGAAACTCGAGGATCTCGTAGTCCATCGTCCCGTAGCCGCGGGTGATGGACTTCAACTTGTCATAGAAGTCGTAGATGATCTCGGCCAGCGGCAGCTCGTACTCGAGCATCTGCCGACCCTCGCTGATGAACGTCTGGCTCTTGAAGACGCCACGGCGTCCCTCGCAGAGTCGCATGAGTTCCCCGATGGACTCGTCCGGGCAGAGTACGTCGACCTTCACTATCGGCTCGCGGATGGCGCCGATGCGACCCACGTCGGGCAGGTCGGCGGGATTGTGGACCTCTACCTCGGTGCCGTCGGTCATGTCGACGCGGTAGCTGACGGTCGGTGCCGTCTGCACGATCTCGATGCCGCCCTCGCGCTCCAGCCGCTCCTGGACGATCTCCATGTGCAGCAGCCCGAGGAACCCGCACCGAAACCCGAATCCAAGCGCCTCGCTGTGCTGCACCTCGAAGGTGAAGCTCGCATCGTTGAGCCGCAGGCGCTCGATCGCCTCGCGCAGCGCCTCGAACTCGCTTCGCCGACCGCCTTCGTCGCTGGTGGCGGGGTAGAAGTCGCAGAAGACCATCTGCTGCGGCTCCTGGTAGCCGGCGAGCGCCTCCTCGGCGGGATCCGCGTCCAGCGTGATGGTGTCGCCGATGCGCACGTCCTCCAGCGTCTTGATCGAGGCCACCATGTACCCCACCTGGGCCGTGTCGAGCAGGTCGACCTTCTCCGCGGCAGGGACGTAGCGGCCGAGCTCCGAGATGATGTAGGTGCGGCCGGTACCTATCATTCGAATGCGATCCCCACGGGTGAGGCGGCCATCAAACACGCGGAAGTAGACGATGACCCCCCGGTAGTCGTCGTAGTGGCTGTCAAATATCAGGGCGCGGGTCTGCTCCATTGTGGCCGCCGAGGGGTCCGGCAGGCGTGTACAGATGGCAGTCAGGAGCTCGTCGATGCCCTCGCCAGTCTTCGCCGAGCAGTAGATGCAGTCCTCTGCCGGCAGCCCCAGCACCTGCTCGATTTCCATGGCCACCTTGTCGGCGTCAGCCGAGGGTAGGTCGATCTTGTTGACGACCGGAACCAGATCCAGATTGTTCTCAATCGCCAGATAGGCGTTGGCAACCGTCTGAGCTTCGACGCCTTGGGTGGCATCCACCACCAGCAGCGCGCCCTCGCAAGCCGTCAGCGCGCGGGAGACCTCGTAGGCGAAGTCCACATGTCCTGGCGTGTCGATGAAATTGAGCTCGTAGGTCTCGCCGTCGTGCTCGTGGTGCACGGTGACGGCGGATGCCTTGATCGTGATACCTCGCTCTCGCTCGAGGTCCATCGAGTCGAGGATCTGCTCGCGCGACTCGCGGTCGCTGACGGCGGCAGTCGCCTGTAGCAGGCGATCTGCAAGCGTGCTCTTGCCGTGGTCGATGTGCGCAATGATGGAGAAGTTTCGAATCGGCACGAGGGGGGGATTGTAGTGGAGGCCGAGATCAGCCCGCGACGTAGAGCCCGTGCCGCGCGATGTACTCGGCGACGCTCGGCGCAACCAGCCCGTCGATGGATGCTCCCTGGGCGACGCGGTCCCGGATGTCCGTCGACGAGACGTCGATCGCGTCGACTTCCAGCAGGCGGTCCGCCCACGCGGCCGGCACCGCTTCAGCCTCGCTGCGCGGCAGCACCATCGGGTCGGCCAGAGCCATGAGTTCCTCAGCCCGCTTCCAGCCGTCGAAGCTGGCCACCTGGTCCTGTCCGATCAGGAGTCGCATAGATGTGTCCTCGCCGAGGGATCGGGCAAGCTGCTCGATGGTGTCGATCATGTAACTGCGTCCGCCTCGATCCAGTTCGATTGTGGAGATCTCGGCCCAGGGCTGCTCCTGCAGGGCGCAGCGGAGCATGGCAAGGCGATGAACAGCGTCGCTGGTACCCGTGTCCTCCTTGAAGGGACTGCACGCCGCCGGCACGAAGAGCACGCGATCGTGGCGCATCGCGGCCAGGGCGGCCAGGGCGGCGCGCGCATGGGCCAGATGGGGGGGATCGAAGGTTCCGCCAAAGACCAGCAAGCGTGTCATGCCGTGGCCTCCAGGGCGGTGTTGTCAATGAGCCGCAGGCCATCGAGCCGCGCGGCTATCAGGGCACGCCTCGGTCTCGCCGGTTGCTGCTCCAGCAGCGTGGCTGCGTCACGCACGACGGCATAGTCCACCTCCAGGCCGTGCGAAGCGAGCACCTCCAGCATGGCCGCCTCGCCATCTGCAGCGATGTCGAGCGCCGCGGGCAGCCCCACGGCCCGCTGGCGATCGGCGCCGCCCAAGTGTGTGCTGCGGCTGCTCATCGCAAGCCCGTCATCACATCGCACCGTCGGGTGGGAGCGCACCGCCAGACCCGGCCAGCGATCGCCGTGCTCCGCCACCAGTTGGGTGATCACCTGGAGCTGCTGCCAGTCCTTCTCGCCGAAGATCGCCAGGCGCGGGCGGACCAGGTCAAACAGGCGAGCGACGACCTGGCAGACGCCGCGAAAGTGCCCGCTGCGATGGGCATCCTCGAGGCCGGGCTCGGTGGCGATGGCCGGCAGGTTCGGCGCCTCATCGAAGCCGTCTGGGTAAACCACGTCGACACTCGGTGCGAAGACGGCGGCGGCGCCGGCATCCGCTGCGCGAGCAACGTCGAGGTCCAGTTCACGTCGGTAGCCGGCAAGGTCAACGTCGTCGTCGAACTGCGTGGGATTCACGAAGACGCT